>SVRF01000001.1 GCA_015064945.1 Oscillospiraceae bacterium
CCGGCGGTCCCGGCCTTAACGGCGGCTCACATAAGGTTGGCTCTCTTACCTTACCTATGTCCTCAGGTAACACCGAAAGACAGATGCAGTTTATGACCGACCTTGGCGCTACCATCCTTTGCTGTACTCCTTCTTATGCCGCTTATTTGGCAGAGTCTCTTATAGAAAGCGGGCTTATCAAGGATATCAAGCTAAAAGCAGGTATTTTCGGTGCAGAAGCGTGGACTGCAGAAATGCGCCGTGATATAGAAACAAAACTTGGCATAAAGGCTTATGACATTTACGGACTTACCGAGATGTGCGGCCCCGGTGTTTCCTATGAGTGTAGTGCTCAGGGTGGCATGCATATTAACGAGGACCACTTTATTGCCGAGATTATCGACCCTAAAACAGGTGAAGTGCTTCCCGAAGGATCTAAGGGCGAGTTGGTATTTACGTGTATCTCCAAGGAGGCGTTCCCTCTTATCAGATACAGAACCAAGGATATATGCGTACTTAACAGAGAAAAGTGCGCTTGCGGCAGAACTCACGTACGTATGTCTAAGCCTATGGGTAGAAGCGATGATATGCTTATTATCAGAGGTGTTAACGTATTCCCCTCTCAGATAGAAACCGTTCTTCTCAAAAAAGGTCTTACCAGTAACTATCAGATAGTTGTTGACAGAGAAAACAACAGCGATAAGATAGAGGTTAAGGTAGAGATGACGCCTGAGCTGTTTACCGATACTGTTTCCGAGCTGGCTAAGATAGAAAAGGACGTTTCCGATGCGTTGAAGTCTATGCTTGGTATTTATGCAAAGGTTAGCATTGTTGAGCCTAAGTCCATAGTTCGCAGTGAAGGTAAGGCAGTACGTGTAATCGACAACAGAAAGCTTTATTAAAAAAGCGGAAAGGGAAGAGATATGGCAATTAAACAAATATCTGTATTTGCAGAAAATAAAAAAGGCACCGCCTTTAGTGCTTTGGATGTTCTTGCTGATGCCGGCGTGGATATAAGAGCGCTCAGCATCGCAGAAACTACCGAATACGGTATATTAAGATTTATCGTAGCCGATGTTGAAAAGGCAACGGAGCTACTAAAAAACAGCGGTACAATCGTAACCGTAACAAATGTTATTGCCGTGCAGATGCCCGACACTCCCGGCGGTCTTGCAGGTATACTTGGCATACTTTCCAATGCGGGTATTAATATTGAGTATCTTTACGCGTTTGTTGCAACGGTTGCAGGTCACGCTTGTGTTGTTCTTCGTGTTCAGGATAATGAGGAGGCGGAGGCTGTTCTTATTAAGAACGGTATGGTACTTCTTACGGACAAAGATATAAAGAAGCTTTAAAGATGGTGTGTGGGGGTGTACTTGGTGTGCACCTCCACGTTTTATAATTTAGGAGGCGAAGTGTGAAAAAGCTATTTTCTGTCATAATTGCTCTTTTTATGGCGGCTGTTACGATTTCTTGCGAAGCTGAGGGTGAAGAAACTATTTCTAAGGAGAGTAGTGCAGGCGAAGAAAGTGTTGTGTCCGTTGATAGCGATACAACATCTGATGTTGAATCGCTTGATGAAAGCCTGCCTGATAACGATAGCTCTGTACTTAGCGAAGAGGAAAGCTCCGGCGTTGCAGATGAAACTTCGGAGGAAGAGATATCTGCCCCTGAATATTCTGAGGAAATTTGCGACCCTGAAAGTTATGGCTACGCTAAGCAAAGGTATACCGAGTTTTTGCTTAACGGCGGCTATGATGATGTACTGTATATAGGAAATTTTGAACATGATACCGTGAAGCTTTATACATATATGCTTGATTTAAACGGTGATGGTGGTTATGAACTGTTTATAAAATCCTTGATTGGATATAGCGGGAGATACTGTGCTTTGTTGGGAATAGAAGACGGTACGGTTAAAGTGCTTGCTGTTGCCGAGGACGGCGGCGGCTCTATGGGCGGCTCATATTTAGATTATATGTATGACAGCAAAAACGATAAGCGGGTTATGGTATACCGCGGGAACATCCGCGCAGGGGGAACTGCACAGGGCGGACATTTCTACGTGCTTTCCAATGACGAGCTGTACAGTGGCACCAAAGACGAACCGGTATATTCCGTTAAACACGATTCCAACAAGTTACACTTATCTTATATGGCTGATATGATAGCGGAAATAAAGGTTGTTACAGATGTGTATACAGAAGACGAGGAGTATTTTTATGCCTATGAAATTAACGGGGTGTATGTAGAAAAAGATGAGTACGAAAGCTCCATTAAAAACTATTCTTCTATTGAGTTGGACTTCTATGAAGGTAGCCTTGAGGAACCCATAAGATAAAAAATCAGTGCACAAAAAAGAACGGTGAGTGTTCAACATGAACTCTCACCGTTTTGTCTAAAATTTTATATGCTCTTTGTCTATAACAAGCTTTTTAATTTCCTTGTCTGAGGGGACGGTGTACATAAAGCTTTGCATAAGCTTTTCCATTATCGCCCTGAGACCTCTGGCGCCTGTATTAAGCTCGTGTGCTTTCTCGGCTATCATTTTTGCCGCCTCGGGCGTAAACTCAAGTTCTACGCCGTCAAGCTCAAACAGCTTTTTGTATTGCTTAAACAGGCTGTTTTTAGGCTCTGTCAATATGCGCACAAACGCATCCGCATCCAAAGGCTCCAACGAGGTTATAACGGGTATGCGCCCAACAAGCTCAGGTATGATACCGTATTTAACCAAATCGTGGGGAGTAACCTCTTTAAGCACGCGGCTTTTATCAAGGTTAGAGGAGCTAAGCGTGCTGTTAAAGCCAACAAGCTGTTTGCCCATACGCTTTTCAATAATACCGTCAAGCCCGTCAAATGCACCGCCGCAGATAAACAGAATGTTCTTTGTGTTTATCTGTATAAACTCTTGGTTGGGATGCTTTCTTCCACCCTGAGGAGGTACATTGGAAACAGTGCCTTCAATTATCTTCAGCAATGCCTGCTGAACGCCCTCGCCGGAAACGTCACGGGTTATGGAACGGTTTTCGCTTCTTCTGGATATCTTATCTATCTCGTCGATATATATAATACCCATCTCCGCCTTCTTAACGTCGAAGTCAGCGGCTTGTATCAGTCGAAGCAGAATGTTCTCAACATCCTCACCTACATAGCCTGCTTCGGTCAAGGTAGTAGCATCTGCTATAGCAAAGGGAACATCAAGCATTCTTGCCAGGGACTGTGCCAAAAGGGTTTTACCGACACCGGTAGGACCCAAAAGCAACACGTTGCTTTTTTCAAGCTCTACGGTATCGTTGTCAGCCAAGGGCTTCTTTTTCTTTTTGCTCGCATCCTGCAAGGAAAGCACACGCTTATAGTGGTTATACACGGCAACGGAAAGCACGGTCTTTGCATCGTCCTGCCCGATAACGTATTTATCAAGGTGTTCCTTGATTTCCATAGGCTTGGGCATAGTGTCCATTGTAAGGTTTACACCGCTGCCGCCGCTTTTGCGATTAATATAGGTGTCGTTAAAAGCGTTGTATACGGTAAAGGAGGTGTTTAAACAGTCCTCACATATAAACACGTGATGCTTTTCTAACAGTATGTCGATAAGCGGTACGCCTGAAACACCGCACACCTCACAGCATTTGCTGTCGTCAAGTGTTGTTTTAATGCCGCCGCGCCCGTTTGTTCTGTCAGCCATAGTATTTATCTCTTTTCCATTACCTTATCAATTAATCCGTATTCCAGTGCCTGCTCGGCAGACATAAAATTATCTCTGTCCGTATCTCTTTCGATAACGTCAAGAGGCTGACCCGTAGCCTTGGAAAGCAAAGCATTAAGCTTTTCCTTTGTTCTTTGCAACCAAGCTGCGTGGATGCGTACATCGCTTGCCTGACCCCTTGCACCGCCCAAAGGCTGGTGGATCATAATTTCGCTGTTTGGCAGTGCATATCTCTTACCCTTAGCACCTGCAGCAAGAAGAAATGCGCCCATGCTTGCCGCCATACCGATGCAGATGGTGGAAACATCGCATTTGATAAAGTTCATTGTATCATAAATTGCCATACCTGCGGTAACACTGCCGCCGGGGCTGTTTATATACAGGAATATGTCCTTATCGGGGTCCTGTGCTTCCAAAAACAAAAGCTGTGCCACCACAAGGGAAGCGGTGGTATCGTTAACCTCATCGGACAGGATAATTATTCTGTCGCTAAGTAAGCGGGAATAAATGTCATAAGAGCGCTCACCTCTGTCGGTTTGCTCTACAACCATTGGAACTAATGCCATAATAATTTTCCTTTCAGTAAGTCTATGTTGTGCTCAGTTCAAAAGGAAATTATTTTGCGGCATTTTCCTTAATAAGGTCAACGGCCTTTCTCAAAACAATGTCCTTAACCAATGTGTCGGCAGAAAGGGTAGCCTTAACCTTTTCGAGGTCGGTCTTGTAGCCTTCTGCTATCTTGTTGTATTCTGCTTCGATATCCTCTTCGGATGCTTCAATGTTTTCGGCAGCAACAACACTTTCAAGCGCAAGTCTTATCTTAAGCTGTCTTTCAGACTGAGGTCTGAAGCTTTCACGAAGCTGTTCCATAGTCTGACCGGTGTACTGGAAGTACAACTGGAGGCTACCGCCCTGCATCTGCAGTCTGTACTCGTAATCTCTAACGTTCATATCGATTTCGTCTTCAACCATAGGAGCGGGAAGGTCAAGCTCGGTATTAGCAAGGAGGTCGTCAAGCAGACCTTCTTCGTATGCATACTCAGCAGCCTTTTCCTTTTTCGCTTCTATCTTAGCCTTAATGTCAGCCTTATATTCATCAACCGTATCAAATTCGGATACGTCCTTAACAAAGTCTTCGTCAAGTTCGGGAAGCTCGGTACGCTTGATTTCGTGAAGAACTATCTTAAATACAGCGTCCTTGCCTGCAAGGTTTTCTGCACCGTATTCTTCGGGGAACTTAACGGAAATATCAAAGCTTTCGCCAACGGACTTACCTACTATCTGTTCTTCAAAACCGGGGATAAAGCTACCGGAGCCAAGCTTAAGGGGATACTTTTCGCCTTTGCCGCCTTCAAATGCAACGCCGTCAACAAAGCCTTCAAAGTCAATAACCGCTTCATCGCCGTTTTCGGCTGCACCTTCGGTAAGGGTGCTGACTCTTGCAAGACGCTTTCTTGCAGCTTCTATATCAGCATCGATTTCGCTGTCTTCAACGGTAACAGCTTCTTTTTCTGCGCTGAGACCCTTGTACTTGTTAACCTTAACTTCGGGTTTAACGTATACCTTAGCTTTGAGAACAACGCCGTTTTCGTCTATGGACTCAAGCTCTACTTCGGGTCTGGAAACAACCTCAAGACCTGCTTCCTTAACAGCGGCTTCATAAACCTCGGGGAAGAGTGCATCGAGGGCGTCAGCGTGGAAGAAAGACTGACCGTACATCTTTTCGATGATATGCTTGGGAGCCTTGCCCTTTCTGAAACCGGGAACGGTAATCTTAGATGCCTGCTTGCGGTATACCTTCATTACCTCTGCATCAAAGGTTTCCTTGTCGATGGACAAAGTTAACTCGCGCAGGTTCTTTTCAATTTCTTTTACTTCTTTTAAGCTCATTTTAAATACCTCCAAATAAGATAAAATATAATCCTAACATTACTATTTTATACATTTTAAGGAAATTGTCAACCAAAAATTTTGCTTTGATAAAATTTAGGGTTAATTTCAGCAAAAAAATAATAATATAGTATTGAAAAGTGCCTATGATTTGGATATAATATATATTAATCACAGGATAAAAGAGGTGATTATGTGGCAAAAAAGTCTTTTGATTATGAGATGGAAGAATATTTTATAAAAAAAGAGGCAGATCATAAAAATTCCTCTGACCGAGACTTGAATCAAAAAACGGTTCAGGCAATAGGGGATGAGCAAACGGTGCCGATATCAAGCCCCTTACCGAAAGATGTTACCCAAACGGTGGAGGATATTGAAATCGCAGTGGAAGCCAAAGCCCCCGTTGCTACAGGGCCTAAGCTTTTTGAGCAATCCTTGCTTGCGTTTTCCTCCGCCAGTATACCAAGGCGTAAGCAAAGGAAGAAGAAACGCAAGTTTGATACCAACAGTCTTGTTCGGGCACTGGCTTTACTTTTGTGTATTGCAACCCTTGGCTTTTCTCTCGTAAATATATTCGCACGTTCTGCAGAGCTTGATGCTTCCCGTAAAAAGAAGGAAGAGGCTTCCGTTGAGATGCGCAAAACCATAGGCGATCGTTCTATGAAGAGTACGAAGCGTCCCTCCGAAAGTATGGACCTGCTTTCGTATTTGGGTAGCTCTTCAGGCGGTATTGAGATGTTTGAGTCTTTGGATACCGATAAGCAGGTTTACTATGAAACCCTGCGTGAAATAGTTTATGATAAGAAAAAGATCAATCCCGATTGTTGGGGCTATGTAGTAATGTCCGATTCTCCGATATCGGAGCCGATAATGAAAGGACCCGACAATCAGTATTACCTGTACCGTCTTGAAGATAAAACAGCAAACAGGGGCGGTTCTATATTTGCAGATTCACTCTTGAAGGATGACTACGAAAAGAACCGAAACGTGGTACTGTATGGACACTGTATGACTGACGGCTCAAAATTCAGGGGCATAAAGCTGTTCTTTGACGATGATAACAGGTACAGCATAGCACAGGATTTGGAGATTACCGTGGTTACTGACAAAGCTGTTTACGTATACGAGTATTTTTCGGGCTACCGTGCCGAGGGCGATGCCTTTGCCACTATATATTCAACAAACTCAAGCGCCGCATCTTTTTATCAGTTCTTAATGGAAAGACGCAGGCTGAACACTATAAGTAAGGATGTTGAATATGATGAAAACTCTAAGATCATTACCCTTATAACCTGTACAAACCTTTCCTCTAAGCCTACGGAACGTTATGTTCTGCATGGCATTCTCAAAAACACATATTACTTCTAAAAAATATCGGAGGCTTGATATCAAGCCTCCGATATTTTTTATTTATTGTTTTCTATATAGTTTACAACGTCTTTGACTGTAAGCAGATGGGGAAGCTCTTCCTCGTCAAACTCTATATCAAAGGTATCCTCACAAAGCACAACAAGGTCTGCAAGCTCCAAAGAGTTAAAACCGAGGTCGTTAACAAAAGAAGATTCGAGGGTAATGTCATCGGGATTTATGCTCATTTCCTCTGCTAAAAGATTTTTGAATTGTTCAAACATAATTCAGTATAAACAGCCGTAAAGCTGTATCTCCTTTACTTAAGTATGGTGTATTTAAAGCATAAAACGCTTTATTTTTTGGGAAGAAGTCTTTTCAAATTCGTTGCGGCGAATTTCCACGTTTCGTATCTGCTTGAAAGAGGGAAGCTGGTTGTTAACAGCCAGAACGCCTTCTTTAATTTTTTCCTGTATGGCGTTTTCGTCCCCTAAATCAAGCACGCTTTGCTCGGGCAGTATTATGGCGGTAACAACCGCTTCGTCAAGGTTGTTCTTCCTTGCTATTACCGCACATTCCTTAACGGTGTCAAGGCGCATAAGATACTCTTCTATTTCTTCGGGATAAACGTTTTTGCCGTTGGAAAGAATTATAAGATTTTTCTTTCTGCCCGTTATGTAGATATAGCCGTCCTCGTCAAGCTTGCCGAAGTCGCCGGTAAGAAAATATCCGTCATCGGTGAATGCGGCCTCTGTTGCGGCTTCGTTTTTGTAATAGCCAAGCATTACGTTATCGCCTTTTACGGCTATCTCGCCGATCTCGCCCACCTCACATTGCTTGCCGTTGTCATCAATTATCGTAACTTCGCAACAGGGGATGGCAGGCCCCACAGATCCGGTCTTGGGGCGAGTATATAAATCAACCGATACTAAAGGCGAGCATTCGGTTATACCGTAACCTTGATAGATGTTTACGCCCATATCCTGAAAGCTTTTTACAAGTTCGGGGTCAAGGGCGGCACCGCCGCAGATTATCGTCTTAAGCCTGCCGCCGAGAGAGGCTATAACTTCGGTAAACAAAGCGCGTCTAAGGTCGATCTTGACCTTTCGCAACCCCTTGGTAAGCTTAAGCGCCTTATCAAATGTGCCTTGCTTGCCCTTCTTCTTGATTTCGTCCTGTATGCGCTTGTGTATGGTCTGAACGAACAGGGGAACCAAAACAAAACCTGTTGGCTTAAATCTTTTAAGATTGCGGAGCACATATTTAATGCTGTTGTTTATACATATCGTTGCACCTAAATGGAGTATTGCCAAGTCAATGGTAGTTTCGTAGGTATGGTGCATAGGCAATACCGAAAGGAAAACGTCGTTACCGTCAAAGGGCGTATTGTTAGCACACTGGGCGGCGGTAACAAGCAGATTTTTATGGGAAAGCATAACACCTTTGCTTGTACCCGTAGTGCCGCTGGTGAACAGGATAGACGCCATAGCATCCTGATCATAGCTTAGGTTGTATATCCCCATATAGCCTACGGAAAGCAGGTGTTGACCGTAAGCACAAAGCTCGTAAAAATTAAGCTCCTTTTTGGTCGCAAAATCCTCATAGCTGCCTTCGTAGGGAGTATAATTTGACTGTTCCAAGTCAAATATGTAATCAAGCTCCGCTTCCGCAAGCAGCTCTCCAAGCTTTGTTTTGTAATCGGGAGAGATGAAAAGCGCAGAGCACTCCGCCATCTTTAAAAATCCGATTATCTGCTCGGGCATAAGTTCTTTGTCCAAGGGGACGATAACCGCCTTGGCACAAAGTGTTGCCAAATACGCCTGCAACCATTCGGGTCTGGACTCGGAAAGCAAAGCTATCTTTTTGTCCTTCAAATTAAGGCCGTAAAGTGCAGTAGCTGTGTTAATTATATTATCGGAAAAAGCTTTATATGAAAGTTCCTTTACTTCGTCTTTGTTAACTAAATATTTATAAACCGTCTTTTCGCCGAACTTTCCGCAGTTTGTAATCAAAGCACGTACGTCGGGGAAAACGGCAACTTTTTCTTTTGGTAAATAATTTCTCATCTGTGTGCCTCCTTGCATTTTTGTATGCCTAAAATAGGTTTAATCAATTATACGCATACCCCCACAACTTAAAATTTATGATTTATTATAGCTTACAAGCGCAAAAAAGTCAATAGCCAAGGAATAAATAAAGATTTCCAAGACAAAATATGGATGAGGTGACAAATTTATGAAAGACGATTATAAAAAATATGTAGAAGATAGAGCAAAACGTTCGCCTTGGCTTCTTAATACTCTAAAGGCGTTTTGCGTGGGCGGATTGATATGCTGTGTCGGCAGAGCAATAACCGATTTGTATGTGCAGTTCGGAGCAGAGCTTAAAACAGCGCAGACCTTAAGCACCGTTACTCTTATATTTTTGGCGGGGCTTATTACGGGTATAGGCTGGTTCAGCGCCATGGGCAAGTTTGCGGGCGCAGGCACACTTGTGCCCATAACAGGTTTTGCCAACGCTATAGCATCGCCTGCTATTGAAAACAAGACAGAAGGTCTTATCTACGGCACCTGCGCAAAAATGTTCGTCATAGCAGGGCCTGTTATTGTTTTCGGCACCTTGGCATCCTCGGTGTACGGAGTTATCTATTATATTGTGGAAAAGGTGATGTGATTGAGCCGACTGTTTGTATTTGAGAATGTTTGCGTAAAAAGCTTTGCTTCTGTAGTGGGTAAGACTGAAAAAGCAGGCCCGCTGGCTTCTTGCTTTGATATGTGCGAGGAGGACGAGTATTTCGGCAAGAAAACCTGGGAAGAAGCGGAAAGCGAAATGGTACACCGCTGTATAAACATACTGCTAGGCAAATTAGGCCGTACCCCCGATACCTTAAACCTTATCTGCGGCGGCGACCTGCTTAATCAATGCGTTGCCAGCAGCTTCGGCGTTAAGGAATGGGGCGTTCCGTATTTAGGGCTGTACGGCGCTTGCTCCACCTTTGGTGAGGCAATGCTTGTGGGCGGTGCATACGTGTCGGGCGGTTTTGTGCAAAACGCTTTGGGCTTTGCCAGCTCTCACTTTTGTTCTGCGGAAAAGCAGTACCGTTTCCCGTTGGAGTACGGAGGCCAGCGCACCCCTACGGCGCAGAATACCGTGACGGGTTGCGGCGCCGTGCTGCTCGAAAAAGGGCAGGGGAAGGTTATGCTTGCCGACGGACTTGTAGGCAGGATCATAGATGCGGGCATAACTGATGTTAACAATATGGGTGCCGCAATGGCAAAGGCGGCGGCAGACACTCTAAGGCGTTACTTTGCACTCAGTGGCAAAAGCCCCGATGATTTTGATATGATCGCCACAGGCGACTTAGGCAGAGAGGGCTATGAGCTTTGCTGCGAGCTTCTGGGAGAAGCCTATGGAAAAATAAAGGACAAATATACCGACTGCGGTATGATGATTTTCGATATGGAAGGGCAGGACGTCCATTCAGGCGGCTCCGGTTGCGGCTGCAGTGCTTCCGTTACGGCAGGCTATATGCTTCCACGCTTGGAGCGAGGGGAGATACAGCGCATACTGCTTGTGCCTACGGGCGCACTTATGAACCCCACAACGGTTTTTCAGGGGCAAAGCATATCGGGTATTGCCCACGCAATTTGCTTTGAAAGGCGGGCTTAATTTGCTTATAGAATATTTAAAGGTGTTTTTGGTGGGCGGAATAATCTGCGCTATAGCACAGGTGTTTATTGATAGGACCGCAATGACGGGCGCACGTATACTTGTTTCCTTCGTGGTGGCAGGCGTAATTCTTACGGGCATAGGCGTGTATCAAAAGGTGGTAGATTTCGGCACATCCGGGGCAACCGTGCCCATTGTGGGCTTCGGCTACACGCTGGCAACCGCAACAAAGGAAGCGGTGGATAAGGACGGACTCCTCGGTGCGCTTACCGGCGGGCTTACGGGTACTGCCGCAGGTATAACGGCGGCTGTGGTATTTGCGTTTATGTGGTCGCTTGTATTTAAAAGTAAGCAGAAATAATAAAGGAATAAGTGTAAATATTAAGTGAATAAACCATCCCCCTGTAAGCGTGTTGCCTACAGGGGGATGGCTTGTGTGGAACGTTGTATTCAGAATTTTGTACGCTTAAAATTCGGTAATAAGCTGCGCATCAAACTTTAATATTTGTGCCGCATCAAGGCTGTTAACTACGCCGTCGCCGTTAACGTCAGCCGCCGCAAGCCCTTCACCTGCAAGAGTAATGAGCTGTGCATCGTGCTTAAGCACCTGCGCCGCATCAAGGCTGTTGACTATACCGTCGCCGTTGACTTCTCCTATGAGTCGGCAGGATTCCTCTTCAGTGTTGATTGAATCGATTTCCATGATAAAACCTTTAATATTTGCATTCGCTTCGTTAAAATCGTTCCATTCAAAGGGAAACGTTCCCAAATACATTTCCACGCCGTCCATGTAGTTTGGTTCTCCTTGGAGCCAATACGTATATTCAAAAGGTTCGCCGGTTACCCACTCCCATATCCCGTCTTGATCTTCATCCGAAGCTCCGAGCCATAAAGGTACGCCCTCTATGTTTAATGAATCTATATCCGCCTGTTCATTTTCATCAGAAACGGTCAAAAGATGACCGCCATTAGCTTCACAAAATTCTTTAGCAGCCCTCCACGAAATATTTTCGTCGTCCACACGGTACAATATGCACACACGACCGTCAAAGTCCTCTTGACTTCGCACTTCATAGATTCTGGAATAATATCGCGCTGTGACAGTAAGGTCAGAGGTTATGTTACTGTAATCGACATCCCATTCTATAAAGGTGCAACCTGAATGATAAGGGGGGACGGGAGCTATTGCGGCAGAACCATAAGCAACTGTTTGTGTGCTTATAACGGTGTTGTCCCAATCCATAAATGTTACGGTGTATGAGCTTGTAGCGTAAACTGCCGTTGTGACGATGTCGGTTGTGACGTTTGTATAAGGAGTATCCCAATAAGAGAAAGTATAGCCTTCGCTTGTGGGATTGGCAGGAGGTGTAGCGGAACCGCCGTAGGGAACGGTTTCTGTTTTAAGTACTACGCCGTTGTAATCCGTAAAGGTAACGGTGTAAGCCGCAGGCGCCCACACTGCGTAAAGGGTTGTATTTCTGTTGTAAGTAAAACTGCTCCCTGCATAGTATGCAGGATATGTGGAATTTGGATTTTCAGACCACCCGAGGAATACATAGCCGTCACGGGTGGGGTGAGTAGTGCTTAATATAAGCTCTTCGTCATAGTTTTTCACTTGCATCGATGGTGCACCGTACCCGCCGTTCGCATCGTAGGCAACCGTACTTTGTACTGACCAAATTTGGTTATTACTTCCGGTATAAGTTTGAACGATTACGTTTTGATTGGATTCAACCGTCATAGCGCAGCTTGTATTCATAACGTTGCGTATTACGTAGCCGCCGCTTACTTTTTCAAAATACCACCACTCAGAAGTTTCACCAAGGTCGTCGTAAATGTTAACGTTACATCCGCTGGATACGGTGTACCCGTAAGAGTTTATCACTCTTGAGGAGCATAACTCAGGTCTAAGCTTGTATGCACCGTTGCTATTGACATTTATAAAATTCATTTGGAATTCAACAGGCTCGTTTACGGAAGGGAAAGAAAGCTGCCAAGTTCCAACGTTTTGTGTTTGCGCATCTTTGCAACCATTAACGGATAAGTATAGGCCATCATAATTGTTCTTAATGTAGTACATACCTTCGGCAAAGGTGGAGTAGGTGGGGGAAGGAGTTTGCTGCGAATTAAAAACTGAATCATACGAAGTTGCGTGGTAAATTTTTTGTATAGATACTTTTGATTTTGCAAGTGCATAATTATATAAAACTTTATTCGTAGTGCCAGAATCTCCGTTTGAATGGTAAATGTAATAATAAGTAGCGTCTTCTCCTAAATATATAAAATAATGGTTACCGCCCGTTGATTTCCATTTCATATGAACGGCATCTCCAACAGAGGGGGATGAAACAACAGTTGCAGTTCTCCAGTTTTGACCAAAGATATAACCAAAACAATATGTAACAAAACCGTTGCAGGAATGTCCATTTCCAATACCCATATTTAGTATATCTCGGCCAGAAGGAAGACCACCACGAGAGGGTATTTCGGACATACTGTCTTCGCAATCGTATGCAGGATATGTACACCCTGCATCATCAAATGCGTTTCCGCTTCTTGTAAAATATGAACCTGTTGGATAAACTGCCACTAAATCATTAATTTTAGACTGAACTCCGTTTGTCGCGCTTGCGTTTAACGTACTAAAAGAAACGAGAGTGATTAACAGAACTAGTGTGAGCAACAAAGAAATGATTTTTTTCATAAGAAATCTCCATTTTAAATTTTATTTAACACTTGAATATTGAAGATGTTTACTTTAGTTTGAATGATTCGTGCATAGGAGGTGTAATATCTTGCTCAAGTAATATTTTTACCCAATCATCGTATATGTCAAAACATCCCTTATAATACTCTGGGTACTCATTAAGCTCAAGCTCTTGAACCGCCGGATTGTTTACTGCTATAAAATATCGATATGACATTAAATCATCTATGGTTCGTATTTGTATAACTTTGTTCTTCACAAGGGCAGCAATTCCTTCTAAATGAACAAGGTAGTTGACAAGATGTTGACGGCTTTTTTGCTCAATGTTGAATTTCTTTTTAAAGTTGGTTATATCTTCTTCAGATAATTCACCATTCCGATGCTTGTTGTAAAATTTTTCAAGCTCCCACTCGATTGTATACATTTTTTCGTTGCTAACAAACTGTTGATTTAGCTCAGTTATGAATTGGGCTTCGTTTAACAATTTGTTTTCTCTGTATTCCAGCCAAAAAGCAACTGCAGAAATTATGGTTACGATTGTAACAACTGTTTCGGTTATCCAGTTCCATTTAAAATAGTATTGACCGCACAAATAGAAACAAACGATGCTTAACATTAATAGTACAAATATCGTTTTTCTTATACCGTTGCGTTCTTTAATTTTTCTCTTTTTTATCACTATTTACTCCTAAAATTATCATAAATTTCACTCAATTATAGGCGTCGGTAAATAATTATCGGCCTAATCGTTGGATTTTGTATAATCACCTGCGCCAACCGTTATGCCCCAAAAGTTTATGTATTCCCCGTTTAGATCATAGCTTACGGTCATTATGTCGTTTTCTATTGAAATGTGGCAGGTGCCGCTATTTAAGAAAGAGTCTAAAAATTCAAATGAGCCTTTTCCGTTGGTCAGGCGCAAGGTGCCGTTACAGTCGGCAATGCTGTAAGCTTGCCCTCTTATAGTAGTAATCGTAACTTTTATCACGTCGCCTTGTTGTTCAGTTACGTTTACCGTGTATACATCACCGTATTCTGTATGCTTCCACAAACCGGTATAATCGGGCACAGCGGGAGTTTCGTTTTTATCGGGAAACGGTATAGAGGGCATAATTGTAGATGAGGAAACATAAAGAGTATCAGAAAAATTAGTGTCGGGATTTGCCGTCCACGAAAAATCAATGGACAGTCCTTTGTATTCAAACTGTAAAGAGTACAGCCATATGTCATCTATCGCCATATACAGATGCTCTGGTTCACTTAAGCTGATTTCGTTCCCTATAGCTGACTTTATCTCGCCATATGTCATGGCACCGTCGAGATCATCAAGGACTTTTTCGTCTCCGTAGGAAAGAACACCGATGATCACATAACTGTCGCTTATACTTTGAAACGTGGCACCGAAAACAAACGCTGTCTTTTTGTCTTTGTAATTCATGGTGCTTGAGCCATTAAAGTAATCGTGAGTGAAATCACTTCCGTATTTAGCTTTAACTTCTCCCGCGGTTTTGCCTATAAAGTCGGATGCCGTTATAACTATGGGTTTGGGTATGTGAACAGAAGTGTCTTCGTCTGATTCGGGTTCGCTTTCAATCCAGCTTTCACTTTCCGTTGAGTCGTCGGCAGAAATTGGAATTTCTACAGAGCTTTCGATACTTTCTTCAGAAGTTTCGAATGACGACGCTTCTGAGGAAGGATCCCCCTCAGAAGATTCAACAACAAGGTCGGCTATTGATGAAGATTCCGCAATTGAATCTTCCGATGACGAGGCAAGCGACTCTGAGCTTTCGCTTGCTAAAGAATCTTCAGATTCATTTTTGTTTAGTTTGGAGGAGAGACTGCAAGAAACACACGAAAATAAAAGACTGGTAAGAAGTAGTAGGGGAATAATCTTTTTCATAATTTAACAATTCCTTCTATAAATTAAATCTAATGTACACAGTATATAACGTAAAGGTCTATTTGTCAACTAAAATTTTGGTATATAATTTTTACATTAGATATTTTACGCATTATATAACAAAACATTTTGAGGGTGTGGTTGAAATGAAGCTTAGAATTGATGAGATTTTGAAAGAAAAGGGGAAGACAAAATATTGGCTTTATATACAGCTTGGGCTCAGTTATCAAAACTTTAACAAGATAATAAATAATCAGACCAAGGCTATAAAATTTGAGAATCTTAAGACAATATGCGACATATTGGAATGCACCCCCAACGATCTGTTTGACATATATTATAAGCCCAAGTCCGAAGCACCCTCCGAACAGTAAAACATCCCCCTGTAAGCGTGCCGCCTACAGGGGGATAAATTATACATAAATTAAAGTTCTGTTCTGCGCTCTATGGCTTTGGAAAGGGTAGAGACGTCAGCGTATTCCAGCGTTGCGCCTACCTGCAAGCCGTAAGCAAGGCGTGTAACCTTTATTCCGTGAGGAGCGATAAGTTTTTTTAGGTACATTGCCGTTGACTCGCCCTCTATGCTGGGGTTTGTCGCCACGATTATCTCTTTGACGCCGTCGTCCAAACGGCGCACAAGCTCCTTTACCGTCAGCTGTTCGGGGCCGATGCCGTCCAAGGGTGAGATAACGCCGCCAAGCACGTGGTAAACGCCGCCAAACTCACGGGTTTCTTCAATAGCGCTCATACTGCGGGAGTCCTCCACAACGCAAATAACGCTACTGTCTCTACGTTCGTCCGCACAAACGTCGCAAGTATCATACTCGCTAAGTGTTCCGCAAATCTTGCAAAGCTTAACACAGCACTTTGCGCCCGTAAGTGCGGCGGCAAACTCCTTAACCTCCGTTTCGGGCAGGGAAAGCACGTGGTACGCCAAACGGGTTGCGGTTTTTCTGCCTATGCCGGGCAGCTTGGAAAACTGGTTTACAAGCCGTTCAAGGGACGGGGTCATAATTAAAACAGACCGGGCATACTAACATTGCCCGTAACCTTGGACATAGCCTCGCTGTTGGTGGTTTCAACAGTCTTGTACGCTTCGTTAAAAGCGGCAACCAATACGTCCTGAAGGGTCTCTATATCGTCGGGGTCAACTATAGCAGGGTCTATCTCAACGGACTTAACAACCTTGTCACCGCCGATAACAACGGTAACAACACCGCCGCCTGCCTTGACCGTGTACTCCTTCTCTTCAAGCTCTGCCTGCAGCTTTTCCATATCCTCCTGCATCTTCTGAGCCTGTCTTATCATTGCGTTCATATTCTGGGGGCCGCCGCCCATACCCTGAGGAAGTCTTACTTTCATAATTTATCGGTACTCCTTTTAAAATAATTCTTCAAACAACGTGTTCTTTTGCACCTCTGCACCGGGTGCTTTTTCTATTTTCACCGTCATAGGACTGCGCATAACCTCTTGGGCACAAGCCATAAGTAGCTCCATCGCCTTGGGGGAGGAAAGCCTGTCCTCTGCTATATCGCTGTCTGGCGTAATGAACAGCGCTCCGTCTTTAAGCGCAAAGCCGGCTGTGGAGGCAAAGGCGTATACCGTGCCGGCACCTCTTCTTGACAGCGCCTCCAAAAACTCGGCACGCTTGCTGAACGGGGTAGCCTTAGCTTCTGCAGGTGCCGCCTTCGGTATGGGTGTTTCTGTTGCTTTTGGCTTTTCAGCGGGGACAGCTTTGGGCTGTGCAGGTTTAACGGGTACGCCTGCTTCAAGGGCGGAAACCCTTGCACGTAAGGCATCTATACCGCCGACCAGCAGGGGAGTGGAAAGTTTTATAACCGCCATCTCTGCCACAAGCTTTTTGTTCTGTGCGGAATAGCCAAGTCGGGACTGCGCTTCCGAGAGAACCTCAAAAAAATACAAAAGCTGTTCCTTGGTTACCCTTTTTGCCAAGCCCAAAAGCTCCTCAAACATAGACTTACTAAAGCAGAAAGAACTGCCAAGCTTGTTAAGCCCGATGCCGGGCAGACTTTGTATAACCATAAGGTCACGGGTCAAATAGTTAAGCTGCCCCACAAGAGTCGCCAAATCACGGGAGTTGCGATACAGCTTGTCAAGTATCCCCATTGCCTCGGAAACATTGCCTTCCGCCGCATAGCTGAGCAGGGAAACCACTTCTTCGTTGTTGGCTATACCAAGCTGTCTTTCAGTAGCGGAATACTCTATCTTACCTTCGCCGAGTGCGGCAGTACAAGACTCCAAAAGACTAAGCGCATCTCTCATCGCACCGTCGGAAAGCCTTGCGATAAGGTTTACGGACTCTTCGTCTATGTCAATCTTTTCTTCGTTACATACGTGCTTAACTCTGTCGCCTATGACCTCCGCATCAATACGCCTGAACTCAAAGCGCTGACAACGCGATATTATTGTGGAGGGTATCTTTTGCAACTCTGTGGTTGCAAGTACAAACATTACGTACTCGGGCGGTTCTTCCAAGGTTTTAAGCAGGGCGTTGTTTGCGCTGTCCGTAAGCATGTGAACCTCGTCCACAATATACACACGCTTTTTAAGGGTAGAAGGAGGATAAACCACCTCGTCCCTTATGGCACGTATACTGTCAACACCGTTGTTGCTGGCTGCGTCTATTTCCAAAACATCGGTGGCGCTGCCGTTATCGATAGCCGTGCAGGAAGCGCATTTGCCGCAAGGACTGCCGTCTACGGGGTTTTCGCAGTTAACCGCCTTTGCAAGTATCTTTGCACAAGTGGTCTTGCCCGTACCGTGGGTGCCGCAGAACAGATATGCGTGGGACACGGTAGAAGAAAGTACTTGGTTTTTAAGCACGGTTGTTATGTGTTCCTGTCCGCAAACCTCTTCAAAGGCCTTCGGACGCCATTTTCTGTATAAAGCCCTGTACACGGCACAGCCTCCGTTCCGTAAAATCAAATATACAGAATATGACCATACGCCCACCGTCGAACCGAATGAACACGCGTTAATCTAACTCCGGCTTCAAAACAGGCAACCCCACGGCACATCGAAGATACCGCTTAATGCTGCTTGGTTCCCCACCTGACATGGTTCACGGCTTTCAATTGCGTAAGACCCATTCATCAACAGCCTTTGATAAATGCAGCCGCACCCACAAAGCCCTCAAAGTGGACATCACCCCTGCTATAGCGGATTGCAGGTACAAGGCACCGCTAACTCCCCGGATAGTATGGCCATATTCTGTATATCTGTGGCAACCATTATAACAGAAATATTTTTGTTTTGCAATAGTGTTTTTAAAATATTTTCGGTTGACAAAATAGTACAGTTAGGGTATAATCGTATTTGGTATATAAACGGCAAAATGCATCTTAGCTTCGGAGGTATAAGGGTTTGAATAAATCAATAAATGCAAGCGTTATCGGTTTGAAGGACGGCACTAAGTTGGAACTGCAAAGAAACGGTTACTACATAGTACGAAAGATGTTTCTTTCCGCCGTGGACGAGGAAAAATGGTTGAATTTTATGGCTTCTCAGGGCTATGAGTTTTGCAGCAGAAAGTTTAGTAAGTATGTTTTCAGCAAAAACAATACGGCAAATTTGTATTATTTTTCTGTTGGGTATTCCTTGGTTTCATCTTCAAAGGGAGAGTTGTGCGACCTGACCGCAAAAGAAGCGGAAGGACGCGCCGCAGACAGGTGCGAGCTTATATGCACCTATGTCACAAAGGTGTATTATAAGACCGCAAGCACTGCCGCAAATGGGAAAACCCAAGTGTCCGATGCGCCTGTTGAGGATGCGGCTTCCAAGCGTCGCCACGTGAGGAACCGTTTTGCCTTCAATTTGGGTATGTTTATTTTCTCTTTAAGCCTGCTTTGCTATAACCTTATGTATTGGGTGCGCTTTAACGCTACAAATTCTTTTGTAAAGTTTACTAACGGTATGCTTAACGATTATCAGGAAAAAGAGCATTCCCTTTGGGATATTGTTCCCGATTTAAGAAGCTGGTTCGGTGACTATCCCTGCGTTCCGCACATATCCTTTTTCCTTTGTCTTACCGTTGTGTTTCTGCCTTTTGTTGTGTTTTATTTTGACCAATATCTGTATACAAAGAGCTTTGAAAAAAGCCTTACTAAAAGATGGACAGGCAGATAGTTTTAGGGCTTTCGGGCGGGATGGACAGCGCCTATGCGGCGATACAGCTTTTAAATGCCGGTTATGACGTTACCGCAGTTTATGCTTTGATGCATGACAGCTGTGACGGCACTGAGGAGGCAAGGACGCTTGCACAGGCACTGAATATTAAGTTTATAACCGTCGATAAGCGTGAAAGTTTTGAGGAAAGTGTGATCCTTCCTTTTGTCAGCGATTACGTAAGCGGTCGCACTCCCAACCCTTGCGTCAGGTGTAATCCTATCGTAAAGTTTAAAGCTTTGCTTGAGGTTGCGGACCGTCTTGGTATTGAGAAAATCGCTACGGGTCATTATGCCAAACCTTGCTTGTATAACGGACGTTACTGCTTTGCTCCTTCCGCAGATAAAAGTAAGGACCAGTGTTATTTTCTCTACGGCTTAGGGCAGGAGGCGATTCGCCGTGTGCTTATGCCCTTGGCAGATGTTTTAAAAAGCGATATTAAAGAATATTTTGCAAATAATAACGGCTATAACTTTAAAGGCGGTGAAAGTACCGATATATGCTTTGCTGCCGAGGGGTACCGTAACATTATTGCCAGCCATGCCGCGCTACCGCCGGAGGGTGATTTTGTGGATTTGGAAGGGCGTGTGCTGGGAAGGCATAAAGGTTTACATAATTATACCGTCGGGCAAAGAAAGGGCTTGGGGATTGCCTTGGGCAAGCCCGCCTTTGTGAAAGCTTTGGATGCGCAAAATAACAGGGTTGTTCTTTCTTTTGCAGAGGATTTCATTTCCGCAACATTTAGGGTTAAGGATATTAACTGTATGGCTGTCCCCACGGTAAATGTCGGCGACAGATTTGATGTAAAGGTTAGATATAGGGCGGTTGCTGTAAAATGCACGGTTGCAGATATCACAGACGGCGTCTTTACCGTAAGCTTTGACACAGCGCAGAAGCCGCCGGCTACGGGCCAGTCTGCGGTGTTCTATATAGATGACCTGGTGGCATTCGGTGGAATAATTTGTTAGTATTGGAGGGCGTTTTGTATGGAAGAATACAAGGTTGCGCTTAAGGCTTTAGTTGATGAGTTTTCTCTTGAGGGCGTGTTTGTGCCCGACAATATAGATGATATTTACGTTGTGCGTTCCGACGTAAGCCGCCCCGGTCTGCCCCTTTGCGGCTTCTTTGAATTTTTCGAGGGCGGACGTATCCAAATAATGGGTAAGATGGAGCTTAGCTATTTGTTCGGTTTATCCGATGAGGAGCGCAAGAAGTCCATAACGGCTTTTTTGTCCCGAAATGTTGTATGTGTTGTTGTTACAACGGGGCTTGATATACCCGAGGAAATGATAGACTATTTCAAGCAGTACAACACTCCTTTATTCAGAACCGCATCCAATACTTCTGACTTTATGGCGGCGCTTATTGCATCACTTAACATCCATTTGGCAGAGCGTGTTTCTTTACATGGCGTGCTTGTGGAGGTTTACGGTGAAGGTGTGCTGTTACTTGGAGACAGCGGCATGGGTAAAAGCGAAACGGCTATAGAGCTTGTAAAGCGCGGCCACCGTCTTATTGCGGATGATTCCGTTGATATTAAGAGAGTTTCTGCAAAGACTCTTGTGGGCTCTGCGCCGGAGCTTATACGTCATTATGTGGAAATGCGTGGCATAGGTATAGTTGATATACGACGCATTTTCGGTATGGGTTCAGTAAAGCTCAGCGAAAAGATAGACCTTATTATAAACATAGAAAATTGGGTCGAGGGCAAGATGTACGAGCGTTTCGGTTTGGATGATGAGTACACGGATATATTGGGTATAAAGATACCTTCCATAACCGTGCCTGTTACCCCGGGTCGTAATTTGGCGGTAATAATAGAGATAGCCGCAATGAACCACAGACAAAAGAAGATGGGCTATAACACGGCTGAAGAGTTTAATAAAAAGCTTATGAATATGTACGGAGAGGATTAGTTGTATGTACACAATAGGTATAGATTTAGGCGGCACCAATATAAAGGCAGGTATTTGCGACGGGGAAGGTAAGCTTATTAAGAAAATGTCCTTGCCTACTAAGAAAGAGGACACTGCAGACAGCATAACCGATGCAATGGCAAAGCTTTGCTTTATGCTTTTGGAAGAAACGGGAGTTCAAGAAGAGGAGCTTGAATATGTAGGCATTGCTGCCCCCGGCACGGTGGATCTGGAAAAATGCGAAGTCGTTTTTTGCAACAACCTTCCTTTTTTGCATTACCCTTTGGAAGAGGAGTTTACCAAGAGGTTTCCTGCCAAGAAGCTGTATTTGGAAAATGATGCAAATGCAGCCGCATTGGGCGAGGTCGTATGCGGCGGAGCTAAGGGCGTTAAAAGTGCCGTTATCGTGACCTTGGGTACAGGTGTCGGCAGCGGTATAATCATAGACGGCAAGATTTATTCGGGCTTTAATTATGCAGGCGGCGAGATAGGCCATATAGTTATACAAATGAACGGCAGGGAATGTACCTGCGGCAGGAAGGGCTGTTTTGAGGCGTATTCCTCCGCTACGGGTCTTATAAAGACTACAAAAGAAGCAATGGATGTAAATCCTGAGTCTGCAATGTGGTCGGTTGCAGAGGAAAACGGAGGTAAGGTTAACGGTCAAACTGCGTTTATAGCTGCCGGCATGGGTGACGAGGCGGCTAAGCAGGTGGTTGCCGATTATATCGAATCTCTGTCCTGCGGTATAATCAACATAATAAATATCTTCCAGCCCGAGGTTGTGTGCATCGGCGGCGGTATTTCCAATGAGGGGGACAACCTCTTCAAGCCTCTTATGGAATATGTTGAAAAAGAACAGTATTCCAGATACTGTAGTAAGACAACCGATATTCGCATGGCGCTTTTGGGCAACGATGCAGGTATTATCGGTGCCGCAATGTTGGGTAGACAGCAGTAATATTTTAAGGAGTTAACATTTTATATAATGCAAAAGATGACCGAGTATGTGGAAAAGCAGGTGTTACCGGCAATAGCTTTGCGTGGCATTGTGGTTTTTCCCAATATAGTAACAAGCTTTGAGCTTGCAAGAAAGCAGTCCATACGCGCCCTTAAGCGGGCGGAAAACGGGGACGGTAAGATCTTTCTTGTGGCTCAAACTGACCCTTCCGTACTTGACCCCGCAGTATCCGATTTGCAGACGGTGGGCGTTGTTGCAAAGATCGAACGCAGTTTTAAACTTCCAAACGGCAACTATCAGGTAGTTGCAGAGGGCCTTTTCCGTGGTGAGCTTCAAGCCTTGGAGCTTAGCGACAACGGGCTTACAGCGTCTGTTTTTGTGCGTAAAGTTAATTATGAATCTTATGACGAGCTGGAACAGCTCAACGCAATAAAAGATGCGTGGGCGTCACTTACGGAATACCTTAAGTATACTCCCAACCAATCCCGTGAGGTGACGGAAGCGGCTCGCAACATAAACGATGCGGCATCGCTGGCAGACTATTTGGCATCCTCTTTTCTTGTAAAAGCTGAAGACAGACAGGCTGTACTGGATATATATGAACCGGTTGAGCGTTTAAATAAGTTTACAGCGTTAATACGAGCCGAGCTTGAGTATATGTATTTGGATACGGATATCCAAAACAAGGTGCGCATAAATCTTCAGCGCAGTCAAAGAGATGCGTATCTGCGCGAACAACTCAGGGTTATACATTCCGAGCTTGGGAGCGGAGAGGACGAGGAAAGCTTTACGGATGACGAGGATCTGACCGAGGAGATAAAAAAACGGCAGCTTCCCATAGAGGTCAGGGCAAAGCTGTTAAAAGAAGCGGCAAAGCTTAATAAAATGCCTTTCGGGTCTCAAGAAGCGGCAGTTATCCGAAATTACATAGAGATTTGTTTGGAATTGCCTTGGGAAAAGTATACCAACGACAGACTTGATGTAGAAAAGGCAAGCAAGATACTGGAAAAAGACCATGACGGTCTTAAAAAGGTTAAAGAACGTATTCTTGAGTATATTGCGGTTAAAAAGCTTTCGCCTGAAATTTCAGGTCAAATACTATGTCTTGTAGGACCTCCCGGCGTTGGCAAAACCTCCATAGCACGCTCCATAGCCCGTGCCCTTAATAAGAAATATGTTCGTGTTGCTTTGGGCGGCGTAAGAGACGAGGCTGATATACGCGGACACCGCAAGACCTATGTGGGCTCAATGCCGGGCAGAATCGTTAACGGCTTGAAGCTTGCAGGCAGTTCTAATCCGGTTATGCTTTTGGACGAGATAGATAAGCTTACAAGGGACGCGCACGGCGACCCTGCATCTGCTTTGCTTGAGGTTTTGGACTCTGAGCAAAACAAAACTTTCCGTGACCACTTTTTGGAATTACCCCTCGATTTGTCACGTTGTATGTTTATAACTACGGCAAATACATTGGAAACTATTCCAAGCGCATTGCTTGACAGGCTTGAGGTTATACAAATGGATAGCTATTCGGAAAAAGAAAAGCTTTCCATTGCCCTTAACCATCTCATACCCAAACAGCTTAAGCAACACGGCTTGACAAAACGCAATCTCGGTTTTACCGAAGACGGCATAAAAATGCTTATTAATTCTTACACCAAAGAAGCAGGCGTAAGAAATCTTGAGCGTGAGATAGCCAATATTTGCCGCAAGGTGGCAAAGCTTGTTGTAAGCGGCGAAGTAAAGAGTTTTACTGCAGATGCCAAAGGAGTAAAACAGCTCCTCGGGGCAGAGCATTTTACACCCGACAAGATATATTCTACTAACGAAATAGGCGTTGTTAACGGTTTGGCTTGGACCGCTGTCGGCGGTGAAATGCTTAGGATTGAGGCTTTGTCTATGGCAGGTAACGGTAAGCTGGAGCTTACGGGAAACTTAGGCGACGTTATGAAAGAGTCTGCCAAGGCAGCAATAAGCTATATTCGTTCGCACAGCGATGTGTTCGGTGTTAACCCCAAGTTTACCGAAGAGAAAGATATACACATTCACGTGCCGGAGGGTGCAGTACCCAAGGACGGTCCCAGCGCAGGTATAAGTATTGCCTGTTCTGTGCTTTCCGCACTTACCGGTAGGGCAGTAAAGCAAAGCGTTGCTATGACGGGTGAGCTTACCCTTACGGGCAGGGTGCTTAAGATAGGCGGACTTAAGGAGAAGGCTATGGCGGCATATAAGGCAGGTGTCAGCACCGTCATCATCCCTGAGGAGAACTTGGCGGATGTTGAAGAGTTTGATGAGGAAATTAAAAACGCCTTAAGCTTTTTGCCTGTCAACAGCTTTTTACAGGTGGCTAAGTCCGCCCTTGAATAAAGAGGTGCTTTTATGGAAATGAAATTCGGCGACCTGAATTTACACAATACAGAGCTTGTTTTAACTGCGGGTCTTGATAAACAGCTTATAAAAGCGGGTCTTCCTCAGGTTGCGTTTTCAGGTAGGTCAAATGTGGGCAAAAGCTCGCTTATCAATTCGTTGCTCGGCAGAAAAAAGCTGGCACGTGTCAGTTCCGAGCCCGGTAAAACAATAACCGTTAATTATTACTGCATAGATAAAAAATTAAGCTTGGTGGACTTGCCGGGCTACGGTTTCGCAAGAAGGAGCAAAACCGATATCGCAAAGTGGTCTAAGCTTACTGCGGGATATTTCGAAGAGAACAGCTCCCTTAAGTTGGTTCTTCAGCTTATTGACAGCCGTGCAGGTATAACCGCCGACGACAGGCAAATGCTTGACTGGCTTTATCACTACGATATCCCCTATATGCTTGTAATTACAAAATGCGACAAGCTTAATAAAACGGAGCTTACCAAGCAGGTCGATAAAATAATAAACGACCCCGCTGTTAAGCCTCAAACACAATGCGTGCTTTACTCATCTCTTAAAGGTTTGGGTAGGGAAGCGCTGATGAACAGTATTATAGAAAAGGTGATGTAATATGTTACATAGAAACTTAGGCATTTCAGCCGACAACCATCTTACTATACGTGGCTTCGATACGGTAGAGCTCGCTAAGAAATACGGGACGCCCCTTTATGTTCTTGATACAGATATGGTTTATGAAAACTGTGTTATGTATAAAACTCTTATTGAAAAGTATTTCGGCGCAGGCAGTATGCCTCTTATAGCGTCTAAGGCTTTATCCTGTAAGGAAGTGTACAGGATAGCGGCGGCGGCAGGCATCGGTACCGATATGGTGTCCGGCGGCGAGATCTACACTGCATATACAGCAGGTTTTCCTATGGAGAGGGCGTATTTCCACGGAAATAATAAGACCGATGCTGATATAAGATTTGCTCTTGACTGCGGTGTCGGTTGCTTTGTTGTGGATAACAATGAGGAGATAGCGGCGCTGGAGACAGAGGCGACAAAGAGAAACATAGCAGTCAAGGTTATGCTAAGGGTTAGCCCCGGTATCGACCCTCATACACATAAGGCTGTTGTTACCGGCTCTGTTGACTCTAAGTTCGGCGTTGCAATAGAAACTGGTCAAGCCCTTGAAACCGTTAAAAATATACTTGCCTGCGAGCATTTGAAGCTTGAAGGCTTGCATTGCCACATCGGCTCTCAGATTTTTGAATACGAGCCTTTTGCATCCGCCGCAGATATAATGATAGCTTTTATCGCACAAATAAAAAAAGAAACAGGCTATGCTGTTTCTGCGCTTAATCTGGGCGGTGGCTTCGGTGTAAGATACGTGGAAGAAGACCCTGTTTATGACTATGAAAAGGCACTTGCCGATATAGCGGCTTCTATGGAGAGAGCGTATGCAAAGCACGGCGTTGAAAGATTGCGTGTTTATTTCGAACCCGGTAGGTCTATGGTTGCGGCAGCAGGGCTTACTCTCTACACAGTCGGCTCTCACAAGACCATTACAGGCTATAAATCTTACGTTTCCATAGACGGAGGAATGCCCGACAACCCTCGTTACGCATTGTATCAATCAAAATACACCTGCCTTATTGCAAATAAAGCAGGTGATGAAAAGACGGATACGGTTACCGTTGCAGGCAGATGCTGCGAAAGCGGCGACCTTATTCAAGAGGAAGCACCTCTTCAGCCTTGCGGCAGGGGAGATATACTTGCGGTTCTTGTGACCGGCGCATATAACTACTCAATGGCATCCAATTACAACCGTCTCCCAAGACCTGCTATGGTTGGTGTGGGCAAAGACGGCGATCGCATTATAATCAAGCGTGAATCTTTCGAGGACTTGGTTAAAAACGATATTTAAAAAGCTTTAAAAATGAAGGGGTAGAGGCATAAAACACCTTCCCGTCCAAGTATGAAAGGCTGTCTTCGACAGTTGCTTCAAACTTAAGCTTATAAGAACATAAAGACTGATGGCTGTAACCTTGCTGTCGGTCTTTTTTGTTTACTGCATATTTGCCGTCCCCAAGCAAGGGGTGGCCTATTGCGGCAAACTGTGCTCTGATTTGGTGTGTACGTCCCGTTACAAGTTCGGCTTCCACCAAAGATATATCTTTGGCAGTCTCAAGCACTCTGTATTTTGTTACGGCGTTTTTTTCATCAGCGTGTTTTTTGTCCTTGCTTAAATATACACGGTTAGCGCCGCTGTCCTTGCGTATGTAATCGTTTAATGTGCCGTTTTTGGCGCTTGGTATACCGTGTACAGCCGCAAGATAGCGTTTGTTTAC
The DNA here is from genome assembly GCA_015064945.1 of Oscillospiraceae bacterium. GTDB lineage: Bacteria > Bacillota > Clostridia > Oscillospirales > CAG-382 > SIG636. The sequence goes on from SVRF01000001.1 coordinate 26,964, forward strand.
AGAGCGCTCCTTGATTCTTCGGTTCATATCCCTAAGGGCGTTTGCGGTTTTTGCCGCAATTACAATACCGCAGGTATTCCTGTCAATACGGTTGCACAGGGCGGGCGCAAAGGCTTCTTCTCCCGTATATTCGCCTTTTTTCGCTAAATATGCTTTTATGTGGTTTATTAGGGTGTTATAACCTTCCTTGTCGTCGGAATGGCACAAGAGTCCCACGGGCTTATCGACCAAGATAATCTCATTATCTTCATATATAATATTAAGCTTTGGTGTGATGTGGGTAAAAGCCTTTTCTTCCGTATCTTCGGCAAAGAATTCATCGGATATATAAAGGTTTAAAACATCACCCGTTTCAACAAAATCCCCCGGGGCGGCTTTTTTGCCGTTAAGCTTTATTCGCTTTGTGCGCAAGAATTTGTATACCAAGGCTTGCGGCATAGTCTTAAAACGCTTGCTTAAAAATTTATCAATGCGTTGACCGCCTTCGTTTTGTCCTATTGTCATTTCTCTCATAATTAATCACCGCTATCATTATAACACTGTACGGCAATAAAATCAATTGCTTTTAATACAAAAAGAAAGGTCGCTGTATTTCAAGCGACCCAAAAATTAAAGCTAAGCGGTAAAAAAAGTCTGCGCTTCGTCTGTAGATAGCCCAAAGCTTACGCTTATTGCTTCGTTGACTTTTGTCATAACATTTTCATCCAAATGCCCCATTTTTTCTTTAAGCCTGCGTTTATCTATAGTTCGTATTTGCTCCAGCAAAATTACAGAATCCTTCGCAAGCCCTGCCGTTGCCATAACATCTATGTGTGTAGGTAGACGGGTTTTGCCCGTTTGGCTTGTTATTGCCGCCGCAATAACGGTGGGGCTGTATTTGTTTCCTATATCGTTTTGAACAATAAGCACCGGCCTAATACCGCCTTGTTCAGAACCTACAACGGGACTAAGATCGGCGTAATAAATGTCGCCTCTTCTAATCCCTTGACAGTTTGTTACATTCATAACTTAACACGTCCCATCAACAGTTTATTCCAACACTTATATTTTTGCCAAAAGAGCAAGGATTATACTGTAGCACATTATTTTATTTCGATGCTTTAATATTCTCTGGAATTAATATAATATGCAAAAAAATATTGTTGACATATCACAAAAAGAATGATATAATACACTGTATAATACCATAGGTAGCTTTATCTTTAGGAAGAGAGGTACTAAATTATGAAGAAAGCACCGGCGAAGAGACTACTTGCTTTATTCATAGCCTGTCTTATGGTTGTCAGCACTTGCCTGACTATTACCATAAACGCCGACTATGAAATTGTTGAGTGGGACTATCTTGACGAGGGCACAGGTATGCCTGATCCCAATGACCCCACTGAGGGTTTACCTTTTCCTGACTTGGAAGGTGTTGACCCCATTATCTCCGAGTATTATTTTACTTATAAGCCCACGGTTTATGCTTACGGTACAGACGGCAAGGTTGATATGACTACCCCCGTTACCTCCGTTAAAGCAGGCGATGTGTTTTGGCTTAAGATAGCTTGTACCGATATTGAAAAGGACAAGCTGCTTGAAAAGTATGAAGGTTTTTATGACTTTGAGGGCTTCTATACTTATGACGTTGAAGCAATTGACCGTTATTACGGCGGTAAGAATGTAAGTCTTACTCCCGGTAAGACCGGTATCCTTGACACCACTTGGTTTAAAAAGTTTATCAATATCGATAAGCTTGAAGGTATGGCAGACTTTGAAATAGAGATGAACTGGGCAAATGTTTTCACCCCCAGTATTCCTCCTACGCCTGATTTCCCCACGGCTATCAACGGTATGGGTCAGCATTTCTCTTTCTTGGTTATGGGTGTTGAATACGGCGACTTCGGTATTATAGAAGACGAGCAATTCTATTTCTGCGTTCCTTTGGTAATAAAGGCTGACGCTGAGGACGGTGAAGAATATACCTTTACCGTTCCTTATCCCGGTTTGGAACAGTTTGCTGATGCTTACTATTGGAATGATGAAGACGGTTATCTTTATCACGACTCCGTATACGGTCGCGGCGGCGCATATACAATAGTTGTTGATAACCATGACAGCGTAGCGGCAAACCTTGCAACCAACGCACTTTATGCCATTGATTACGGCTACGGCGACAGTTACGGCGAGTATGTTAAGGGCTTCCTTAACGACCGCAGATATCCTCTTACCGAAAAGTCCGATTACGATATTTTTAATCTTGCAAACAGCGGCGTTCTTTCCGTTGATATGAAGCTTGAAGCATTGTCTTCCGTTGACAGTGTTGTTGTTACCTTCAACGATACCGCCGATGCCGATTTACCTTCTTCTGTAGAAGTTTATGGTATTGATGCAGAAGGCAACGAAGTATTCCTTGGCGAGGCTGCTGAAGGCTCTGCGTATTACACAGGTGTTACCGACAGTACCAATTATGCTTCTACCGTTACCGTAAATGCAGCTAATGCATATCAGTATGAGATAAGCGGCTTTGATTCCGGCAGATTTACAAACATCGTTGTTAGAGCCTATGGTGAAGGCAAAATTGCTATGGGTGAAGTTGAAATCAACGGCGAAGCTGCAAAGGTTTCCGTTACTATCAAAGACGGCGTTATAGACGGCGCTTCTTCCGATAACCTTTATTATCCCGGTGATGTGCTTACCATTACGGCAGATGAACTCGCACATAAGAGCTTTACCGAATGGACAACCGAAAACGGTACCGGCTCTTTTGAAGATAACAACGGCGTTTGGACCTTTACCGTAGGTAACTCCGACGAAGTGATAGTTGCAAACTATGAAGATGTTTATTACAACTTAACCGTACATAACGGTATTTTTGATGACGGTAATACAGAAGGTGAGTTCCTGTATGACAGCGTTGTAACTATTATTGCTGACGACGCTGAAGAAAACAAAGTGTTTGACCGTTGGATAGTTGTAGGTGACGCCATTGTTGAAGATGCAGAGAATCCCGAAACTACAATAACCGTACACGGCAACGCAACAGTTACCGCCACCTACAGAGATACTTGTATGTTGGCAGTAACCAACGGTAGCGGCACGGGTTCTTATAACCCCGGTGCAACCGCAAACATTTCTGCGGATGCTGCAGACGAAGGCTATGTATTCTACAAGTGGGAAGTTGTCAGCGGTGATGTTGTTATAGCAGATGAATATTCTGCAACGACAACTGCTGTTGTAAATACCAATGCAGAAGTAAAAGCTACTTATGTATGGGCATATAAGGATGTTCCCGAAAACCTTGTAACCGAAAACACTCCCGTTACCATGGAACAGGGCAGTGTTGTTGGCGGAAATGTTGATTATACTAAGGATCAGCTCTATCCTCTCCTTTCCGACGGTAATTGGCTTATCGCTACCGACAGTAAAGGTGTAGTTCTTTCCTACGACCTGGGTCAGGCGTACGATGTATCCAAAGTTGTTCTTAATTTCTCTAAGCTTCAGGACTATGTTTTGACCGATGAAGTTATTATCTACGGTGCAAACGATGCAAGTCTTGCCGATAAAACACAGCTTGTAAAGTTTGCCGTTGCTTCTACGGATACTGACCTGAGCTTCGAAGACGGTATTAATTTAGTAGCAAATTCTTCTCTCCTTAACATTGATGTAAACGATACAACCGGCTACAGATACATAGTTATAGAACTTTCTACCGACTATTATCTGAATTACCCCGGTCTTGGCATATTCCAGAACAGCCAGATTGCTATCGGCGAAGTTGAAATCTACGGTGAATATGCAAGATACGATATAACCGTTGACGGTGCCGATATCAGCTACGAAGGCAGTGATGATGTAACCGACGGTTATTTGGCAGGCAGCGAAATCATTCTTACTCCCGTTGTTCCCGAAGGTTGTGAGCTTGAAGGTTGGGAAACAACTGCAGGTGAAGTTGTTTACGAAGACGGCGAATACAAGTATGTTGTTGAAGGCGATGCTGAAATTACAGCAGTTTACACCGAAGTAAACCAGCCTGTTCCCGACAACTTGGCTCCCAACTCTTCCGTACAGCTCGTTGCAGGCACTCTTAACTCTGATGCTGCTACCGGTGACTATGTAAACGACCAATTGTATCCTATGACAAGCGGTGCATATTGGGCTGATTATTACGGCGACAATAACGAAGAGATTAAGTTTATCTTTGACCTTGGTGATTACTACGATATCACTTCCGGTAACGTAACAGTTCATGCAGGTGATGTTCTTGCACAAATTTTGATGCAGGAAGGCGTTAAGTTTGAAGGCTCCAACAATGCAGACGGCTCTGATGCTGTTCTCATTGGTCAGATAGCTTCCGGCTGTCTTGAACCTGAAAATTATACCGTTCTTGAATTTGCAGATTTCGGTGTTGACTCTGCACTTACAAGCGTGGCTTACAGATATGAAATAAAAGCAACGAACGACGTTTCTTGCCGTTATGTAATCGTTACGCTTTCTACCGAATACCAAAGTCTTATAGATACTTATTATCCCAATCCCGTTCTCAGACTCGGTGAAATTGAGATCTATGGTACCGAGAGTGAGTTCAAGGTAACTATGGGTGAAAACGGTACAATAATTAATCCTTCCGAAGACGACCTTTATGATGATGGCGATGTTATTGAAATAACCGCTGACGAGATACCTCACAAGCAGTTCGTTGGTTGGGTTGTTGACGGCGAGGGCGAATTTGCTAACGCTGAAGATGCAAACACCACGTTTACTGTTGGTTCTTCCGACGCAACAATAACCGCTGTTTACGAAGATGTTCTTTACGGTTTGGTTGTTGAAAACGGTACCGGTGATGGCGAATATGCATTCGGTACCACCGTTACTATCGTCGCTGACCAGAACGCAGATCCCGAAAAAGTGTTTGATAAGTGGGTTGTAACAGGCGACGCACAGGTTGCTGACGTAAACAATCCGAATACCACAGTTATTACAGGTACAGACAGTATTGTTACAGCAACATATAAGGATAGAGTATATCTCTTGACGGTTGAAAACGGTACAGGCAGCGGCAACTATGCAAATGCTACGACCGTTACGATCACTGCCGATGCTCCTGCACAGCATATGGAATTCTCCCACTGGGAAATCGTTACAGGTGACGGCGTGATAGCTGATGTGAACTCCGCAACTACTACTATAATCACATCCAATGAAGCTACAACAGTTCGTGCGGTATATAAAGACGTACTTTATGATGTTACCGTTAACTACGGATATGTTGATCCCGAAAACTTGCCTGAAGAAGGCGGCTACAAGGTTGGCAGTGAAGTAGATATTTTCGCTAATCATCCTGCTGCGCACAAGCAGTTCGCTGGTTGGAAGGTTGTATCCGGTGATTGCACAATAGCTGACCCGAGCTCCGCAACAACCACCCTTACCGTTTTAGGCGGCGATGTTGTTGTTGAAGCAACCTACAGCGATGTAGAATACACCGTAACAGTTATCGGCGGTGAAGGTAGCGGCGATTACATCTATGATGCAAATGCTACCATCAAGTTTACTCCTCCCGCAGGTGCTTTGTATGTATTTAACGGTTGGACAGTTGAAGAAGGCGAAGCTGTTATAGCGGATGCTGCAGCTGAAGAAACCACAATCACCGTTAAGGGTGACGCTACTATCAAGGCTAACTACACAGTAGTATACAATGTTGACGTTATAAACGGTACTGTTTCCGAGGATGACGTTGCGGACTACTATTACAGTGGTGAAGTTATCACCGTGATCGCAGACGAAGTTCCCGCAGGTAAATACTTTGCAGGTTGGGTAATCGTTGAAGGTAACGGTACTATTGAAGATGCATCCGCTCTTACCACCACAGTGACTATCGGCACAAGCGATCTTGTTATCCGTGCAGAGTACGAACCTATTATGGTTGAACTTACCGTTAACAACGGTAACGGCAGCGGTAGTTACGCTCTTGGTTCCTCTGCAGAAATCAGCGCTGTTATTCCCGAAGGCTATATCTTCACAGGTTGGGAAGTTGTAAGCGGCGATGCTGTTATTGCTGACGAAACCGCTGCTTCCACAAGCGTTATTGTTAATTCCGATGCTGTTGTCACAGCAAACTATGTTGAGGTATACAATGTAGAGGTTATAAACGGTAGCGTTGATGAGGAAAGCGCTAAGGATTATTATCTCAGCGGCGACGTTGTTAACATAGTTGCAGATCCCGCCGAAGACGGTATGAGATTTGCAGGTTGGACGGTTGTTGAAGGCGATTGCACTATAGAAAATGCAAGTGCTGCAGTTACAACCATTACCGTAGGCTCTGCTGACGTTGTAATTCGTGCAGAATTTGAAGAAATTCCCGTTGAACCTGAAACTGTTTATACCTTGACGGTAGAAAATGGTCTCGGCGGCGGTGAATACACAGAAGGCACAGTTGTAACAATTACTGCAGACATACCCGAAGGTTATGTATTTACCGGTTGGACAGTAACTGCCGGCGACGTTGTAATAGCTGATGTAACCGCTGTTGAAACAACGCTTGTTCTTACAGGTGACGCAACCGTTACAGCTAACTACGTAGAGGCTTTGTATGTGGATATCGTTAACGGTGTAATCGACGGCGAAGAAGATTATTACCTTGAAGGCGATGTAATTACAATAATTGCCGATGCCGCTCCCGAACATATGCACTTTGACAAGTGGGTATTGGTTGAAGGCGACGCTGAGATCGCAGATATCAATGCATCTACAACCACAGTAACCATTGGCAGCGGCGATGTTGTTATCCGTGCTGAATACACCGATAATCTTTATGATGTAACAGTTGAAAACGGCGTTATTACCAACGCTGATGAAGGCGGTTATGTAAACGGCACTGTATTGAATATTACTGCCGATGCTCCCGCTGAGGATTATGTATTTGATAAGTGGATTATCGTTTCCGGTAACGGTGAATTTGCAAACGAAAACGATGCAAACACCGCCTTCACGGTAGACGGTGATGCAGTTATCCGTGCAACCTACAAGGTTGTAAGCGACACTCCCGCAACGGGCGACAGCGGTATTGCAATATTCGCTATCCTCTCTGTTATAGCAGCAGGTGCCGCAGCAATTGTTGTTAAAAAGAAGTCTAAGTAAATCTTTAAAACTAATAACAGCAAGTTTTAAATAAGCCTCCCCCTATGACGGTTATTGCCGTCATAGGGGGACTTTTTTGTACCGCATAGTAGTTGTAATTTTGTGAGTGGCTTACAATAGTGCCGCTTTAGATAGTGCATTTATATTGACAAAAATTAATGTTTGGTGTATACTGCACTATGTGTATTGATGTAAAATATCAAGGTCGTTTAAATTTGCGTCTTATCGGAGGTGCTTTATGAGAGATTCTGTTCTTACCATCGGTACAGCCACAATGGATGTGTTGCTTAACGTGCCTTATGCACCAAACGGGGGCAGGGTTGTTAACTCTAAGGATAGGTATTCTTTTACACCGGGTGGTAACGGAGCTTATACTGCAGTCGCTGTAAGCCGTTCTCAAACAGCCTCTACGCTTCTCTCCAGGGTTGGTGAAGACGAGCAAGGCGACAGGCTTATAAGATACTTAAAAGACGACGATGTTGATACAAATTTTATTGTTAAAGACCCTGTAAATCAAACAGGACTATCCGTATATTTACTTGAGGAATACGGTCTTGGCGGCGGTGTCAACTTTAAAGGTGCGTCCGCAAAAGTATCCTGTAATAATGTAGAGACGGCTTTTAGGTCGGAGCCTGCTGTTGTTACCGCAAATTTGGAAGCGGACGGTGAAGTGCTTAACTATACGGCGTCCCTTTGCAGAGAATACGGTTTACCTTTAATTTTAGATACGGTTGGCGCTTATGAAAATGTAAGACTGCATACTTTGGACGGAGATAACATAATAATTACAGGTGATAAAGAAATAGAAATACTAACAGGTATACGGGCAGATTCCACGCAAAATTATTTGCGCGCTTGTATAGCTTTGTTTGACAAGATGCCTTTAAGATTTGCCGTGCTAAAATTAGGTACTAAAGGTGCCTATATTTATGATGGTAAATATTGTGAGCTTTTAATGTCACCCGGATTGCAAATTGTTGATACCACTGCAGAGCATCAATGCTTTGTCGGTGCGTTTTGCAGTGACTTTTTGAGGAATTATGAGGTCGATAAAGCGGCAAAATATGCGCTTGCCGCATCAAATCTTGCCGCCTCTAAGGTGGGCGGTTTTGCTTCTATACCTACAAAGGCAGAAATAGATAATATTCTTGACTGATTTTAACGGAGCGTGAGCAGATGGCAACAACTGTCGGAATTTTTGACTCAGGCTTGGGTGGACTTACCGCCGCCGCTGAGTTTGAAAAGCTGTTTGATAATAAAAAATACATATATTTCGGCGATACGGCGAGAGTGCCCTACGGCACAAAATCTGCAGATACCATTTGCCGCTATGCGACACAAGATACAAGGTTTTTACTGGATAAGGGAGCATCTCTTATTATAGTTGCCTGCGGTACCGTAAGCGCCAATGCCATAGACCATCTCAAAAGAAATTTTGATGTGCCCATCATCGGTGTTGTAGAGCCTGCCGCAAAAAAAGCTGTGGAATTAGCTTTATGCGGCAAAGGCAGAGTAACCGTGCTCGGAACCTCAGCGACCGTGAAAAGCGGCGCTTATGAGAGAGCCATAAAAAAACTTGATGCTTCTATCGAGGTGCGCTCCGTGGCATGCCCTATGTTTGTTCCTCTCGTTGAAAACGGATATACAAGCGGAGAAGCAGCTGAGCTTTTTGTCAAAGAATATTTACAGCCCACCGTTGACTTTGAAGCAGATGCGGTTATTTTGGGTTGTACCCACTATCCCCATTTAAGCGGGGTGATAGGGTCGGTTTTGCAGGGTAGTACCTTGGTAAACTCCGGTAAAGAGGCTGTTATCGCCGCATCCTATCTTTTGGGCAATGACAGCGTAAGTGTTGGCGGTCCGGAGTTTTATGTAAGTGACGCCCCTGAAAGTTTTGAACGGCTTGCAAGCATTTTTATGCAAAAGGACGCAGTAGGTCAGGTTAATTGTATTGATATAGAGAGTTATTAGTATTATGAAAATGCCAGTTGAAATAATGGTAACAAATAAAAAGCTGAATTATAGAGATATGTGTGTTGCGGGAGACATACCGGAAGCTCACGAAAGCACCGAAAATTATAACGGTTTTATGGTAATAAACGGTGAAAAGCTATCCTTGGATTATGATGAGGTTTTTGATGACGGTATCACCGCAAGCACATCTGTTATGTTGCAAAACGGCATTGCGCTTATAAGTCATAGGGGCGAAATAAATACAAATCTTGTGTTTTTGCCGGGTGACAGCTGTGACTGCGTCTGTAACAACGGTTACAGAACTATGAATTTGCGTGTGAATACACAAAGCTTAAAAAGCAATATCGGCCCGCTTGGCGGCAAGCTTAAGATAGATTACACTATAGAGATTATGGGTAACGTAGCGGAAAAAAACAGCATTTGCGTATCTGTATGTCCCTCTGACAGCGCAAGCTGATACTTAAATACAGGGGTAATGCCCAAAAGGATGTTTATAATGGCAACAAAGAAAAATTTGCGGTTGGATGCCAATGTGGGCGACTGCTTTATAATGACAAAAATAAAGGCAGAAGCCTTTAAAACATACGGCGAGGCAGAGCTCAAAGTGCTTCTTTGCGTGGCGCAGGAAGGAACTGTCGACCTTGCAAGGATTTCTGCAACGCTTGGTATGGAACAAGCCGCAATAGATACCGCCGTTAACAAATTATGTGAGGACGGACTTCTCTGTGCGGGCGAGGAAAAGGCAAAGAGAATTTCTAAAAACATTGCGTCAAGCTACGATAACGAGGATTTGGCGGATGCCATAGATAATGACAAGGGCTTTAGGGCTGTTACGAACTTTACTTGTGATATATTGGAAAAACAGCTTAATCGCAACGATCTTAATACATTATATTCCCTGTACGATTATTACGGTATGAGTGCAGAAATGATATGCGGAATTGTAGAGTATTGCGTTTCCACAGGCAAACGCAGTATGTCGTATATTTTCAATACTGCTATGTCCATACGTGATGACGGTATCACATCCTATGAGGCGCTGGAGGGATACATAAAAGCTAAGCGCAGTGTTAACAGTAAATCTACACGTTTCAGAAAACTTTGCGGTATAGGTAACAGAGAACTCACTTCCAAAGAACGCGGTTATACCGACCGCTGGTTTGGTGAGATGAAGCTTAGCTTTGATCTTGTAAAAAAAGCATACGAGCTTACTGTTGACCGTATCGGTGAGCTTAAATTTCCTTATATGTCAAAAATAATAGAGCAATGGTATGCAAAAGGTGTACGTACCGTTGAGGATGCAGAAAAGCTGGACTCAAAGCATAAGGAGACAAAGGCGGCAGAAGGCAGTGAATACGATATTGAAAAATATTTCACCGCCGCTGCAAAAAAGGGATATATTAAACAGGACGAATAGTTTTGTCCGCTTGAGGTGTGTGTATGTCGTACGAAGAAAGAAACCACGCTTTTGCCGAGCTGGATAATAAAAGGATGCGTGCCCTTGAAGAGGCAAGGCTTAGAGAGCAGGAGCTTGAAAGTAAAATTCCAACACTTAAGGACGTTAACAGAGCAATAGCATCTATCGGTCCTAGACTTTTAAGCTTGGGAATGTCAGGTGACCCTGATTTTGAAAGCAAGTCCGAGGCTTTGTATAAAGAGCACGAAGCGCTTATAGAAAAAAAGCATAGCCTGCTTACGAAAAACGGCTATCCTACGGATTACGATATGCCCATATATTCTTGCAAGCTGTGTAACGATACCGGATATAATGATACAAAAATTTGCAATTGTGTAAGGGAAGCTATAGCAAAACGTGCTTATTACAGCTCGGGTTTGGGCAAAGCCTTGGAAAGCCAAAGCTTTGATGCCTTGGATATGATGTATTATACCGGCACTACGGAAAGCGGCGCTTCCGTTAAGGAGCAAATGAGCTTTGTGGTAGATTACTGCAAACGTTACGCAAAATACTTTTCGCCCGGTGCTGAAAGCCTTTTGATGATCGGCGGCGCTGGTAGGGGAAAGACCCATTTGGCATCTGCCATCGGTATGGAGGTTATACGTAAGGGTTATACGGTTGTATACGAAAATGCCGCAAATATATTTAACACCTTTGAAGCAGAGCGCTTCGGTAGAGATATAAAGGCAGACCCGGAAAGATATTACGACTGTTCGCTTTTAATAATCGATGATTTGGGTACGGAGTTTAATACGCAGTTTACTCTTTCGGTGCTGTTTAATCTTATTAACCACCGAATGATCAACGGACTTTCTACCATTGTCACTACAAACCTAAGTCTTAAAGAGATTGAGAACAATTATAAAGAGCGCATATTTTCTCGCCTTAGCGGCGAGTATACGGTACTGCCTTTCTGTGGCAAGGATATACGCAGACTTAAAAAGGAAGCACTATGAAAAATGTAGAGATATATACGGACGGTGCGTGTAGAGGTAATCCTGGTAAAGGCGGCTATGGCACGGTGCTTGTGTATAACGGCAGAGAAAAGGAATTGTCTGCAGGTTACACGCTTACCACCAACAACAGAATGGAGCTTATGGCAGCAATTGCAGGTCTTTCGGCTTTAAAAGAGACCTGCAATGTAACGTTGTACAGCGACTCTAAGTATTTAGTGGATGCCGTAACCCTTGGTTGGGCAGAGGGATGGAAAAAACGGGGCTGGAAAAAGGCGGACAAGCAACCGGCGCAAAACCCGGACCTTTGGGAAACGCTTCTCACGCTTTTAAAAAAACACAATGTAAATCTTGTATGGGTAAAAGGTCATGCAGGACACGCCTATAATGAAAGATGTGACCTTTTGGCAACTACCGCCGCAGACGGGGACTGTTTGCTTACTGATAGCGTCTTTGAAGACAAGAACGGGGAGGCGATTTAGCTTGAAATATTTGGTTGGTGAAACGCCGATGGAGCAGGGACAGCGTGTTATAATCACCTTCTCCGATGGAAAAAGTGTAAGCGCTGTGTATAAAGATACCTACGGCTATAACCACAGCTTTGAAACGGAAACAGGCAGTACGGTTACCTTAAGTAATCATTTTATGAGGTTGAAAGGAATCAGGGTAAAGCCTGAATAAATAAAAAGGGGAGAATGTTATGAAAAGATTTTTAGCTTTAGTTTTGGCGGCTGTAATGATATTGCCTACAGCATTTACAGCAACCGCATTGCCTATATTTACGGGCGAAAACGACGGTAGCACCGCTGAAATATATGACGGTGTTTACTTTACAAAACTGGCTCTTGCCAAGACCAGTCAGTTCGGTTTGCAGAAAGTAAATATTGTGGAATTTGACCTTGCAGACAAAACTCTTGATTTGGAAATCCTCAAGCGTGACAGCATAGCCGGTAAAAATTACCTTACCACTTATGTTACCGATTACAATACGGTTAACACAGACAGCGATGTTGTTGCGGCAATAAACGGTGACCTTTGGATGACACAGGTTCACAGCAATACCAATGTTACAACCCAGGTTCTTACCATTCCCCGCGGCGTTCTTGTTGACGACGGTATTGTTTACTGCTCTTCTCAGATAGAAAACGAATGTACCTACACCACCAACGGTGAAGGCTTCGGTTATTTCTGGGCTTTCGGTATAACTAAGGATTATGAGCCTATGGTAGGTCAGCCTCTTGTTTCTTTGGATGTAAGAAATACAAGCAAGGGCATCGCTACCACCACAACTGCTCTTAACCGTCTTCCTGCTCACGATACCTTGGTTGTTTACACAAGCGACCTTACCAATAATTACGCACTTGCAGATGCTTACGAAATAGAACTTACCGACATAGAGGGTGAGTTTAGGTTTGGCAGCACCGTAAAGGGCACAGTGTCTGCAATCTATCCTGCAGAAAGCGCAACAAAAGCTACCCTTGGTGACGGTAAGGTTGTGCTTACCGCAAGAGGCACAGCTATCGAAAATGTTAAAGACTATGTCGTTGGCGATAAGATAGAAATCGATATCAGCGTAAGCGATGTTTCAGGAAGAAACAACAATTGGGAAGACGCTAAGCTTGTTATCGGCGGTCACGGTCCCGCTGTTTTGGACGGTGCTTCCACAGGCTTGACAGGCAACGACCCTTATCCTTCCACAATAATAGGTTGGAAGAACGACGGCAAACTTTTCTTCCTTCAGAACGATGGCAGAAACGCTATGTGGAGCGCAGGCTTTAAATTTTCGGACCAGGCAGACTTCCTTTTGCAGATGGGCGTTAACAGCTGTATCAATGTAGATGGCGGCGGCTCCTCCACAATGGTTGTAGGTGAAGAGCTTGTAAATCGCCCCAGTGACGGTTCTATCCGTTCCGTAATCAACGGTGTAGCCTTGGTTACCACTACCGAACGTGCAGAACAGAGTGCTTTTGAACCTGTTATCCCCATGCGTTACGATGCAAGCTATCTAAGATTTGATAATGAAGCTGCATTCAGAATCATAAACAGCGGTTTTCAATATCACGCAACAGCAAGCTTTGTTGATAACAACGTAAGACTTACTGTTCCCACCGACGGTTGTAACGACCCTCAGATATATTACAGCCTTTCCGGTGGCATAAATACTCTCAGCGCCGATGAATACAAGTACATTGTAATGAAGTATAAAACAGGTGGCGGTGTAACCACTCCCGAAACCGAGTTTTTCCTTTGCGCAGGCGACGTAACAGGGCCTACCGGGGGCAGGTCTGTAAGATTCAACCACGAAAAGGCAGAGGGCGAATGGACAGCAAAAATAGTTGACCTTACCGGTGTTGACTATTGGAACGGCGACATATACGGTATTCGTATTGACTTTTTTGCAGGTAACGCAGACCAAGGCGAATATATGGATATCGAATACATAGCGCTTGCAAAAACCTTGGAAGAAGCAGAGGCGATCGCAAACGGTACCGCAACTCCTCCCGTTGTTCCCGAAGAAGATAATACCATAAGCGTTGCGGACGGTTGTGATTACCAAATTGAAGGCGATACTCTTATTAATGTTCCTTATGGCACATCCGTATATAAGTTTATCAAAAACCTTAACGGACCCAAGCTTGAGGTTCGTAACGCTGACGGCGATGTTGTAAGAAACACTAAAGTTCAAACTGGCTTTACTGTATGCGCTTATAACATGAAGCTGGAGAAGACTGACGAGCTTACCATAATTGTAAACGAACGTGACCCCAACTATAGCGAAGAAGAAAGCTCTGAGGAAGAATCCGACGACCTCCCCGAGGTTGTTCCCAGCGAAGGCAATATACTTTTCCGCAAGTCTTATACCATATCCGCAAACACTTCCGCTATATCCGATGACGGTATTATGGCTACCGACGGACGTTACCGCGGTGACGGTTATGTTCAGTGGAACGGCGATCTTAAGAATGATTATCATACTTCTGAATGGTTGGGTACGGGCAAATCCATAACCTATACTTTCAATTTTGACGAACCTATTAATATTGATGAAATCGTGTTTAAGAGGGTTCGCATAGCTTCTAACAGAGCCTTCGGTACTCTGGTTATTAACGGTAGCAATATATTTATGTCCAGTCAGTTGACCAAGACCCCTGTTGAAGGTGCGCCTCTTTACGGAGACACCAACGACAATCAGTTTTTTGACGTTTCTGCCCCTGTAGAGCTTAACGGCATAACAACTCTTGAAATAATGATTATAACCGATTTGTATTGCTGTCAATTTGACGAAATTGAAGCATACGGTTCTGAAGTTGATGACTCTTCTGTTGTAGACTCTTCCGAAGATATTTCTGTTGAAACATCCGAAGAAATTTCCGAAGACGCTTCTTCCGAAGAACTTTCTGATAACGTATCCTCCGAGGACAGCTCCGAGGACAGCTCCGAGGACGAAAGCTCTGAAGATGTAACAGACCGTGCATACGGTGATGCAAACGGCGACGGCGCAGTTAACAGCCTTGACGCCGCACAAACCCTTAAGCACGATGCTAAGCTTATCACTCTTGACGGTGTAGCCTTGCTTGTTGTTGACGTAAACGGCGATGGCGTGGTTAACAGTCTTGACGCTGCACAAATTCTGAAGTTCGACGCAAAGCTTATTGAAAGTTTTTCCGTTGAAGATGTAATTAGTGATTAGCAATGAAAAGGCTTTTCGCATTAATTCTTTGTATATCAGCAATTGCCCTGTCTTCCTGCGTGGGAGACGGGGCAGAGCCTTATTATGTGTATGGCTCTGCTATGGATACCAATGTTTCCATTTGTCTGTACGGCGGCGATAAGGAGCTGGGCAACGCTTGCTTAGAGCTTTTATACGGTATGGAATCAGAGCTTTCCGTTACCGTAACGGGAAGTAAGTTGTATGCTTTAAACAGCGGACAAACCGTAAAAGATACGGGGCATTTTTTCACCCTTTGCGGATTGGCAAGCGAGCTTCGTACGTTAACAGGCGGCGCGTATAACCCTTGTATCTATCCTTTGGTAAAGCTTTGGGGCTTTACTGCAGACAAGTGTTCCGTTCCCAATGACGAAGATATAGCGACGGGTATAGAACTGGCTAAAAACTCCCAAATATCCTTTACAGATGAGGGTATAAAAATTGAGGGAGGCGGTCAAGCGGATTTCGGCGGCATAGCAAAAGGGTACGCCTCCGATGTACTGCGTGATTATTTAAAATCCAACGGTGTGGAAGCTGCGGTTGTTTCCCTTGGGGGTAACATTGTAACTGTAGGCAAAAAGCCCGACGGAAGTGATTGGAAGATAGGCATAAACTCTCCTAAGGGAGGTGGGAGCCTTTTGGGCACGCTTTCGGTAGGCGAATGCGCCGTGGTTACAAGCGGCTCCTATTTCCGTAATTTCACGGAAGACGGTAAGCTTTACCACCACATTATAGACCCTGAAACGGGTATGCCTGCAGACAACGGTTTGGTTTCCGTGACGGTTGTAGCCGATGATGCAGCTTTGGCAGACGGGTTGTCTACTGCGTTTTTTGTAATGGGGATGGAAAAAGCTCTAAGTATTGCACAAAGCCTGGATGTGCAGACGGTTTTTGTTACTGAAAACCAAATATTTGTAAGCGGTGGCCTTAAAGAAAAATTCACCCCCGACGGTACCGTCGAAGGTGAATACGAAATTATATACAATTAAATATCAGTACAGATAAGCTTTCCGTCCTTTGCGTCCGTTATACGGCATTCGATAATGTCGCCGGGTGCAACAGGGCGGTTTGTTTTTACCGTGGCTTCGCAAAAATCATCGCTGTGACCTACAGCGCACCCCTCAGCGAGTTTTTCCACCAACACTGAGGTTTTTGCACCAAGCTTGGAAAAGAGTATGCTGTTCTTGATGTTATCGCATACGCTTAAAAAATGAGCCATACGACGGCGCTTTTCTTCTTCCGGAATTTGTCCGGCCATAACAGCCGCCTCTGTATCGGGACGTTTGGAATAGGGAAAGGCGTGGATGTGCAAAAAGCCTATATCTTTTATAAACTTTAGGGTTTCGTTGTACTCCTCTTCCGTTTCGCCGGGAAATGCGCAAATAATGTCTGCGGAAAGCATAATGTTGGGTCTTGCCTTTTTTAATGCACTAATGCGTTCTTTTGCCGTTTCCGCTGTGTAAGGCCGTTTCATCCTTTTAAGTACATCGGTGCTTCCCGACTGTATGGAAAGATGAAAGTGGGGCATAAGCTTAGGCGTTTCAGAAACAGTTTTTATAAAAGCATCGGTCAAAACGTTGGGGTCAAGAGACCCAAGGCGTAATCTTTTAAGCCCATCTATTTCCGCAACTTTTTTTATCAGCTCGTAAAGCGGCATAAAGTTGTATGCGGCAGTCTCGATCCCTGTAAGAATTATTTCCTTGTAACCTAAACCCACAAGCCGTTTCGCTTCGGCAATAATCTCTTCTGCAGGTCGGGAGCGACTTTTGCCCCTTAGCTTGGGAATTATGCAGTATGTGCATTTGCCGCTGCACCCGTCTTGTATTTTTAGGTATGCTCTGGTTTTTGATACGCCTATCAGCTTATCGGGATGCGTATGTCCTATATTCAGCAGTTCATAGCCGCGGTCGGTTTTGGCGTGTGTGCAAAAGTCCTGCAAAGCACCTTTGTCAAAGCAGTCTGTTATGCGCTTTACACCTTCGAATTTACCGCAAAGCTGTGAGTAACATCCGCAAACACGCACATCGGGGCAGTTTTTTAAAGCACGGCGTATCATTTGCGCGCTTTTGCGCTGACTTTCCTCGGTAACAGCGCAGGTATTTACAACACAAACATCGCATTTCTCGCCGAATGGTACAGCACGGTAACCGTTGTTTACAAACAGCTCCGCCAAAGCTCGTGTTTCGTATTGATTAACCCGACACCCAAGGGTGCAAAAGGATACGGTTTTCATTTAAGTTTCTCCATAATCTCAAAAAAATAGGTCTTGCCGCCCAAAATGTTTACAGCCTCTCTTAAAGCTTTTGGGCTAAGGCTCGGCGGCAAGGATGCCATAAGGCAAAACTCTTTTCGTTTTGCTTCGCTTCCGTCGCATCCCACAAGCCCACAGTTGTAAAGCTCTGCGGCTGTTATGTCCTCCGTCGGTTTGGCTTCTCCGTCTGCCGAGTAGGGAAGCAGTAGCTTGTATAAAACATCATCACTCATTCCCTCAACGCCCAAAAGTCCTTCTTTTGACGGAGCTTTTTTGCGTCTTTCCTTACCCTCCAGGGCAGGTGTGTAAATATTTATAATGCTTTCGGCCCCCAAAAAGCCTTTAAGCTTGTTTCTGATAAGCCTGCCTGCATTGTCGCTGTCCGTTAATATCAAAAGCTTACCGTTTTCGGTTATTTTTCTTAGAAGCGCCAGCTTCTCCTTGGCATTGAATATGCCAAAGCCGCCGCCTGTTATAACCGTGCCTTGCGCAACGGCGCACACACGCTTTTTGTCGTAGCTGCCTTCCACAAACAAAGGATATTTAAGCTTAATTCTTTTCATAAGCCGCAAGCCTCAACAAGAAGATCTCAACAGTACAGGCGGGGTCGTTTCTATAGCTTTTCAGCGCAACCGCACACTCGTTACATTTGTCTGCCGCATAATCCAAAAAGTCAAATCCTACCTTCCGTGCGTAGGGTGCATAGTTGCGCACCGCCCACTCGAAGGTTTTAAGGGATTTTGCAATATCGCCTATAGTTTTGCCGTCCTCCAAGCCTGCCTTTGTTACGGTTATATCCGTTATGCAAGAGGACAGCATATTTATAAGCATATAAGGCGAAACGCCGCTGTTTATTAAAAAATTATATATGTCGTGCACCCTTGCACTGTTGCCGGCTGTTAAAGCTTTAGTAAGGTCAAACACCCTGAAACTTTTGTTGGAGCAACAAACATTAATAACGTCATCGTCGATAACTTTTCGTCCCTTACAGTATGCAATAAGCTTTAAAGCCTCGCCTTTAAGGGTATACATATCCTCGCCGCATACGTTAATCATAGTCTCGGGAACGCTTTCCGCAATCTCAGTGCTTGACGCATCAAAGTGGCGCTTTATCCATTTTTTTAGCTTTGCTCCTGTTTCTTTCTCAAAAACAGTAAACACACCGTTTTTTTCTGTAAAATCTATCAAAGCGCTTACGGGCGCTTTTTCTTTTTTGCCTATTATTTTTGCCGAAAGCTCGTTGCTTTTTGCTACAAATAAAACGTTTACATATTCCGGCATTGTTTCCAAGGCAGTAACGATGTCTGCTACTGAGTTCTCGCTAAGTTTGCCGTAATCAAGTTCTTCCACTGTAACAAGCTTATAGTCAGACATATAGGGTAGTTCTTCCAATGCTGTCGCAAAGGAAAAGGTATTAAAATCCTTGCCGCTGTAGCGTATCAAATTGAACTCGGGCATAGGGGAAGACTCCACTCGCTTGAGCATAAGCTTTACGTAGTGGTCCTTTGTATACTCCTCTTCTCCGCAAAGGAAAAAGCACTTTCCGGAAGCCTCGGACTTTATGCAGGATTTCAATAAATCTTCGTTCATCCCTTTACCTCCCATAATCCGTCTTTTCCAAATCTAAGCTCAATACTGTTTTTGTATTCCGTAACAGTATCGGCTTTCTTCTTCAAAGTTTCGGTAAAATAAGTGTCTTCGGTTTTATGAATGTACAAGCTGTCATAATTTGTCGGTACCAATGGCTTTGCCAGCTCTCTTTCTATACACTTTTTCGTCACAATAAGCCCGTTGCAAGGGGTGGAAAAGCCCGTTTTGTTGCCGCCAAGCAGGCATAAACTGATGTCGTTATTTACAACCCGTAAGGAATAATGCCCATTGCTTTCCTTAAGTACTAAACCAAATTCTGACAAGCTTTTATCATAGTATAACACATCACAGCCCGTTTTCGCAATACGTGTTTCAAAACTCCCGCCGGCGTATCTTTTGGGAATATACACAGCATCCACGCTTATATAGCAATTTGTTTGATAAAACCTTTCTTCGGCAGATCGGGTGCAGTCGGTCATTATATATGCATCTAAATGAGTAACACATCTGTCAAGTATTACGCCGCTGCATTTCTCGGTTCCGTGTCCGTCCACAAGCACGGTGTAACTGCCGTTATTATAAAAAACAAAACTGCTATCTCCGCTGTCGTTTACATAAATAAAACTATTGGCTTTTAGTGCGTTGTTGTATCCTAAAACACAAGAACCGACAATAAGAAAAATCACAAGCAGACATAAGCTTGCCGCCTTCAAAATATATTTGCGTTTAAGGCTTAGTGCACACACGATTGCCGCTGCTGCAGGTACAATAATTAACTTGATATATGGCAGAGAGGCAGAGAAAGTCGCAAAGGATAGGGAAGCAGCAAAGTCCGATATTGACTTTATAGCCTTGAAGATAAAGTCGTTAACCGTAACAAGCTCGCTAAGATTTGGGTAAAAGGCAAATATCGGTAAGGATAAAACCGATACGGCAAGGGACGGCCCTATTAAAATATTCACTGCTAAATTGCTGAGGGGTGCGATGATGGATACATAATCGAAACTACAAAGCAAAACGGGCAGACAAAAAAGGTTAGCCGCAAAGGTTATAAGGGTAGGGGTTACTATCAAAGTGAAAAGTTTTGAGCGTAAAAAGCCTCTTCTCCTGCGCCTTGTTATTTCGCTTAATGTTAAAATACCCAAGGTTGCCAAAAATGAAAGCTGCAGACCAACGCTTGCGGCAGCATAAGGAGAGAACAATAGTATACCTGCAAGTGCGGCACAAAGCACTGAGATACTGTCAAAATATATTCCTGCAATGTTTGCGGCAAAAACAGCACAGCACATAATGCAAGCTCTAAGTATCGGCGGAGTTGCACCAACCAACAGGGTGTAGAATACTGCAAGCACTATGCATATACCGCTGGAGAGCTTCTTGCGCTGAACCGTCAACATAAGTATGCTGTATATACTGTAAACCAATATGGAAAAATGCTGGCCCGAAATAGCAAGGATGTGTGATAGACCCGATCTGGAAAAACTACCGTTTAAATTATCGTCAATGCCGCTTCTGTCGCCTGTTATAATTGCATTGTAAAAGCCTGCAGACTCCTCACCGAAATTGTTGTATATGGCATCGGAAATGTGTTTTCGCATTGCCAAAAGCTCATATTTAAAACCTTTGATCTGTATTTTGTCGCTTTTGCATATCGAACCAAATGCGTTGTAATCAACACCGTTTCCCTTAGAGCTAAGGCTTGCTTCTTTTAAAGTGGCTTCAACGTAAACACCGTCACCTGCTTCCGGCAGCTCGTTTGTGTAAATGTATAAAGTTTTTCCGTCCAGTCCGTCTTCACTTTCAAGTATGTCGACAGTGGCTCTGTTCCCGTTTTCAGTGGCACGTGCTTCCGTAATCACGCCGGTAAAGAAGTAGACTTTTTCGGTATCTATCCCGGAGCTTACCAAAAAGTTTTGGTAAACCGTGCCGTAAAGAGAAGCGGCTCCGAAGAAAAACGTAGCCGTTATCAAGATAATTCTAAACCGTCGTGCAGGACGGATAAGCATAGTCAATGACCATGCTAATGACATAAGGACAATGGGTACCCAAAAATCAAAATACAGACCCACCGCAATGCCTGCGGAAACCGCAAGGCATACTAAAGCGGCAGGTCTGTATCTCAACATACCCGATTACCCGTTATGCCATATTCTCGTTCAGCTTTTTGCCGCCGAGTATATGAAAATGTAAATGCTTAACGGACTGACATCCGTCATCGCCGCAATTGGAAATTACTCTGTATCCATTATCAAGCCCTAAGTTTTTTGCTATCTGAGGGATCATCACAAAAATGTGCTTTACGCTTTCTGCGTTGTCTGCATTAACCTCGTTCATAGAGCTTAAGTGAAGCTTGGGAATAACCAAAACGTGCACAGGCGCTTGGGGGTTTATATCCTTAAAGGCATAAATCTTGTCGTCTTCGTACACTTTTGCTGAAGGAATTACACCTTCAATAATTTTACAAAACAAGCAATCCATATATACTACCTCTTTATTTGATCTGACCTTCAAGAACAGCCTTGATTGCGTCAAGAGCTTCTTCGGTCTTTGCGGAGTTCTTACCGCCGCTGGAAGCGTTATCGGGTCTGCCGCCGCCGCCACCGCCTACGATGGGGGAGATGTTCTTAAGAATCATACCTGCGTGTGCACCCTTAGCAACAGCTTCCTTACCGCAGCCTGCGGCAAAGGTAACCTTTTCGCCGTCAACGGAAGCGAATACGCAAACTGCCAAGGGCTCCTTATCCTTAACGGCGTCGATAGCGGATCTCAAAGCGTCTGCACCTACACCGTCAAAGCGTGCCTTGACAAGCTTTACGCCCTTTACGTTTTCTGCGGAATCGGCAGCTTCCTTAACCTTGGCAAGCGCTGCTTTTTGATTAAGGGTGTCAAGTTCCTTCTTAAGCGCTTTTGTTTCGTTAACAAGACTCTCAGCCTTGTGCAAAAGCTCTGCTTTGTTAGCGGCTTTAAGGGTAGCGCCTATTTTGTTTACAAGGGCCTCTTCTTCCTTCATCTGGAATATAACGTTAAGACCTGTGATACCCTCTATACGTCTTACGCCTGCGGCAACCGAGCTTTCGGAAACGATTCTGAACAAGCCAGCCTTAGCGGTGTTATCCAAATGGGTACCGCCGCAAAGCTCGGTGGAAAAATCTCCCATCTTAACAACACGAACAACGTCGCCGTATTTTTCGCCGAACAAAGCCATAGCGCCCATTGCCTTTGCCTCTTCAATGGGCATCTCTGTACAGGTGATGGGAGAGCCTGCCAAGATCTCGTTGTTAACCAAAGCTTCAACCTTGCCGAGTTCTTCGGGAGTGAGGGCAGAGAAGTGGGTAAAGTCAAATCTAACTCTGCTACCGTCAACAAAAGAGCCTGCCTGTTCTATGTGGTTGCCTAAAACCTTTCTGAGCGCCGCCTGTAAAAGGTGTGCGGCAGAGTGGTTACGTGCTATAAAGTTGCGTCTGATCTTATCAACAGTAGCAGTAGCCTTGCCTAAAGCCACAACGCCTTCCTTAAGTTCGCCGAAGTGCAGATACTGACCGTCTGCAGTCTTCTTTGTGTCAGTAACGTTAAACACGCCGTCTGCGGTTGAAATAACCCCGGTATCGCCAACCTGACCGCCGGACTCGGCATAGAAGGGGGTTTGGTCTAAAACAAGTATGGCACCGCCTCCGCTTATTTCGGAAACTGCCTCGCCGTCCTTGATGATGTACTTGATTTCAGCCGCGCTTTCGGTTTCGCCGTAGCCGGTGAATACTGTTTTTACGTTCTTGTCAATTATCTCGCCAAGGTCTGTGCCGCCGCCCATATAGTCGGTTGCAAAGCTTCTTGCCGCTCTTGCACGTTCCTTTTGAGCCTTCATTAATGCCGTAAAACCGTCTATGTCGACTGTAATGCCATGTTCAGCACTTATTTCTCTTGTAAGGTCAAGAGGGAAGCCGAACGTGTCGTTAAGCTTAAAGGCATCGTCGCCGGAAATTTGCTTGATGTCGGAAACGCTTGCTTTGTCAATAAGGTTCATAAGCATACCCAGACCCGCATCTATCGTCTGTGCAAAACGCTCTTCCTCTATGAGTATAGCCTTCTTTATGTATTCGCGCTTTTCTTCAAGTTCGGGATAACCCGCCTTGCTTTCCTCTATAACGGTGTCAGCTAAGTCGGAAAGGAAAAGCCCTTTGATGTTCAAAAGTCTGCCGTGTCTTGCCGCACGTCTGAGCAAACGGCGAAGAACATAGCCTCTGCCTTCATTAGAAGGGATAACGCCGTCACTTATAAGGAATACGGTGCTTCTTATATGGTCGGTGATAACACGCAAAGAAATGTCCTTATCAGAGCCGCTTGCCTCGTAGCTTACGCCTGCAAGGTCGCAAACTTTCATCATAACGTTACGTATCGTATCAACCTCGAACAGGTTGTTTACGTCCTGCATTACGCACGCCAAACGTTCAAGACCCATACCGGTATCGATGTTAGGATGCTCAAGTCTTTCGTAGTTGCCGTTACCGTCGCCGTCAAACTGTGTAAATACTATGTTCCAAATTTCTATAAATCGGTCACAGTCACATCCGGGTTTACAGTCGGGACTTCCGCAACCGTATTTAAGACCCCTGTCAAAGTATATCTCAGAGCAAGGGCCGCAAGGACCTGCGCCGATTTCCCAAAAGTTGTCTTCCTTGCCCATTTTGTATATGCGTTCAGCGGGCACGCCTGTCTTAAGCCAAATATCTCTTGCTTCGTCGTCGTCCAAATAAACGGAAACGGAAAGCAATTCCTCAGGTATCTCCAAAACTTTGGTCAAAAATTCCCAAGCCCAAGGAATAGCTTCGCTTTTGAAATAATCGCCAAAGGAGAAGTTACCTAACATTTCAAAAAATGTGCCGTGTCTTGCCGTGATACCTACACGCTCAATATCGGGGGTGCGTATACATTTTTGGCAAGTGGTAACTCTCTTTCTGGGGGGCACCTGTGTGCCGGTAAAATAAGGCTTAAGGGGTGCCATACCTGCGTTGATAAGCAACAGGGAATTGTCGTTTTGCGGAACTAAGGGGAAAGAGTTGAGGCGTAAATGTCCCTTGCTTTCATAAAAAGCCAAGAATTTCTCCCTCAAAACATTAAGTGATTCGTTTTTCATTATAATACATACCTCTCGTACATAAATCTACATTATATAATTGTAACCTAAAGATTCCGTTTTGTCAACACAAATAAACAAAACAAAGTTTTTATTATCGCTTTTTGCATAAAAGTATTGACAACGCGGGCGATTAATGCTATCATAACCATAAGTAAAAATGTATATATGGGTGGATTATGCCCATTTCCGTTTTTATAAACACGAAAACCTTTTAGGAGGTACAGAAGATGAGAAGAATGTTATCATTAGTGTTGGCGCTTGTTATGTGCTGGTCTATGGTCTATGTCCTTGTCCCTGCGAAAGAAGCTTCTGCGGTTGAGACAGGTAATGCGACACTTACGGGTGAACGTTATACTGTGGACTGGACTATACCTGAGATAGGTAATGCCGATATGACCACTGCGGGGTCTCCCGGTGTCGGCACGGCTATTGAAGACCTTACGTACGAGGTACTCGGTTACGTAAGCCCCAAGTATCCCGACAACCGTGCAACCAACTATTCCGAAGATGGCGTGGGTGAACTTGTTGATGGCACTAAGGGCACAAATCATTATCTTAACGATCCTTGGGTTGGTCTTTACGGGAACGAGAAAAATGCTGTGCTCATCGACTTAGGTGCTTTTTATACCAACATAAGTGATGTTACTCTTAATTTGCTCAGCGACCCTGAGCTTGGTATTTTCTTGCCCAGTAAGATAACCGTTGCTTCTTCTGCAGACGGTGTTACGTTCAACCATGTAGGCGTTGTAAATACAATGTCGGGTCACGCTCCCGGTGTCACCATAGACTCTATTATGTATTCAGTTCCTACAGAATACTTGAGTGTTATATACGATGCGACATATTCTCCCAACAATTCACTGTTTAAAGGTCAATACATACTTTTGGTTTTTGAACACGAAGCGGGTGAAGATGGGTTTGACAGATTTTGGACTTTTATTTCCGAAATCTCTGTAAAGACCAGTGGCGACATAGTGGTAGACGATTTTACCGGTGTTGGCGCAATGGAGCTTTATCAAAAACCGACAGATGCAGACGCCTATGATGTCAATGTTGCTTTAAATTCTTCTTATCAGATAATCGGCTCCGTTGGTTCGGGTAAGTTTGCCGATACAGGCAGAATAGAACTCACCGACGGTATATACAAAGATGATACTGATATTAACACATCGGCTGACTATGTTTCCATATCTCCTGCCGACGGATCTTTCGGTATTCAGCTTGACTTGGGGATGTCCACCAAAAACATTACTTCCATCGCTCTTTCCGGCCTTGGCGGCGGCTCTTCAAGCTTTGTTGTTCCTACATCTGTAGCTCTTTACGCGTCCAATGACCGAGAAACTTTTTATTCCGTTGGACTTGGAACTATAGCTACCGATGCGACAGGAACAGTTTATACAATTAGCTATGATGTAACAGACAATAAAGCTTTTACAGCACGTTACATTACATTAATAGTTTTTGCAGACGGTGATGTTTTGCTTGACGAAGTTATTATAAAGACCACAAACGAATCCGAAGTTATTAAAAACGTGGCTTTAGACGGTCAGTATAAATACCTTCTCAAGACGGCAAGTTCTGCTTTCAATGATGATTATTGGGCTGGCAGCAAAAACACTAATGAGCTCCCCGTGTTAAACACCTATAGTACAGGCGATCTTAACAATGGCATTTCTGCTACCGGTTCATTCCTTGACCCCGCCTGGGTTGGTTACAACTATTCCGGTGCTGCCTCTGATTATGTCGATATTGTATTCGACCTTGGCGAGGAAGTTGAAGGCATAAACAATGTAAGCTTTAAGCTTTTGGAATACACAAACAGTACCACAATAACAGCATCTTCTGTTCCGGAAAGCTTTACTGTTTTCTATTCCAATACTGCCGACAGCTTTAATGCCAAAGCTTCCGTTATCGGTAATGTTGGCGCTGATGAGTATGATACGCTGGTAGTAAATACTACCGAAAACAGAAGACAGGTTTATTACAATTACGAAGCTACGCTTAACGATGTAACCGCACGTTATGTAATGGTTCGTATACCAAAAGCAAAGAAGGAACTGCACATTGATGAAATAAAGATATGTACAGGTAACATTGCTCCTCAGCCCGAGGTTGAAGGTGACTATGCAACTCTTAACTATGATATTATAAGCGGTGTTTGGCTTGATATCTTTAACATTACAGATCTTTATCTTGTTCAGGGTACATATCAGGCTGACGAACAAACCTATAGGATTCGCCTTAATAATTATCTCACCGCAATGGTCGAGGGCGGTATTAATACCGTAATGATACATACCCGTGCACACGGTGACGCGCTTTACGGTGATTACACTTTTGACTCAATGTCTCCTGTTTCCAAGAGATATACGGGCTCTTTGTATGCCGTATCTACTTATGATGCTTTTGAAATATTTATTGAAGAAGCGCATAAGGTTGGTATCTCCGTACACGCATGGATCAATCCTTTGCGTATAGGTTACGCATCGGATTTAAACACGTATGACAACAAGTATGATATTAAGAAGTTCTACATCGGCAATTATAACGGCGTTGAACGTAGTGACTATGTAGGTATGTCCAGTGATAACCTGTATTGGCTCAATATCGGTTATGAATCGGTAAGACAGCACATAGTAAACTCTGTACTTGAGATAGTTAACAATTATGATGTTGACGCGATCATAATGGACGACTATTTCTATCCTGCAGGCGCAACGACCGATTTTGATGCAGAGTGTTATGCTGAATTAGGTGCAGGTGAAGACCTTGGCAGTTGGAGAAGAGAAAACACTAATTTGCTCGTAAGAGCTCTTTATAAACATATTAAGCTTGCAAAGTCTGATGTTTTGTTCGGCATTTCCCCTGCAGGTAATGTTGAGAATTATGAAAACAGCTATAATTACTCAACGATGTACGCTGATGTTAGAAAGTGGTGTCAGCAAACATGGAGTGATGGCACAAACACATATCTGTATATGGACTACATATCTCCTCAGTTATACTGGGCACCTGATGAACAGTTTGCTACAGTGACACAATACGGTAGCTGGTGGAACAAAAATTATGTTATAGGCGGTTATTTGGGTGATTGGATGAACTTTAACTTTGTAAACACAAGTACAACCTTTAACAATAAGGGCGTTAAGCTTGTTGTTTCTCTTGGCGCCTATAGAAACTTTGATACCACAATTGACAACGCATACTACAAAGATAATGTAATTTTCAACCAACTTGAGCTAATGAGGCAGTATCTCCTCGATAAAGATGGCGTAAGAGAGTTTAATCCCGTTAATGCAAGCGGTCAAGGCTTAGGCTTGGTATACGGTCAGATCTTGTACAACTCTCACAGCTTGTATGATAAGTTTGACATCGATGTAACAAAAGATAATTCAGGTTGGGCAACCAGCGAGGCGTTTGGTTTGCAAAAGAGTCTTGATGTGCGCAATGAGCTTTTGGCGTATTGGCAAGGCGATTTGAAGACAGGCTGGGATGGCAGCGAAAACTAATTACTGTTAAAATTTATAATACCCCCAATGGAAAATTGGGGGTATTACTGTAGGAGAAGTATTATGACAAAAACAATTATGGCAATAGGCGGACATATCGGTGATATGGAGCTTACTGCAGGCGGTGTTTTGGCAACGGCCGCTTTACAGGGTGCAAAAATAATTACGGTAGCATTAACGGCAGGCGAAAGGGGCAACCCTCCTCACCTTTCTGTTGCGGAATACAGAAAGCAAAAAGAGGGCGAGGCAAAAGCTTTTGCCGAGATGCTTGGCGGGGAAGCGGTTGTTTTTCCTTACTGCGACGGGGAACTTCCCGAAAATGACGAAGTCGCATTTATGCTTTGTGACCTTATAAGACTTCACAAGCCCAACGTTTTAATCACACATTGGAAAAACAGTATGCACAAGGACCACATTGCAACTCATAATATAGTTAAAAAGGCCCAATTTTATGCAGGACTTAAGTCTATAGAACGTGAACTTCCCGGTCATTATGCGGACGGTCCTTACTACGCAGAAAATTGGGAGGACGCAGAAGGCTTTGTGCCGTATGTGTATTCCGAAGTAAGTCCCGAAGGCTTTGAGCTTTGGGAAAAGGCGATAAACACCCAATGGTTTGCAATTAACAGTACGTCCTATAGGTATAAGGAATATTATTGTAACCTTATGCGTACACGTGGTATCTTTATCCGCAAGCAGTACGCTGAGGCGTTTCAGATAGACGATTACAAAAAGTACATAATTAAACAGCTTTAATTTTTTATAAGGCGGTGCTATATGAAGGTCTCTACAGAGATAGCTTCGATTTCAAGGCTTGTAGGGGAAGAAAAAGCCATAGAGCTTGTTGCCAAAGCAGGCTATGACGCTTGGGATTTTTCTATGTTTTCTATGTGCAAATACGACAGAAAAACAAAAACACTCTTGCCTAATGACCACCCCTTGGCATCCCGTGAATACTTAAGCTTTGCTAAGCGTTTAAAAAAGGTTGCGGACGATAACGGAATCGTGTGTAATCAATCCCACGCTCCGTTTCCCGTTTCCTGTAAAGATATCAGATCTCACCTTAAACGTGCAATAGAATGCACTTCGGCGGTCGGTGGCGATATCTGTGTTATACATCCCGATAATAATAGATCTTCAAGGTCTAATATGAAGATGTATTTGGAGCTGTTGCCCTTCGCAAAATCCTGCGGTGTGCGCATAGCAACGGAAAATATGTGGAATTGGTGCAAGTTGTTAGACAAAAGCTGTTTTGCCGCATGCTCAACTGCTAAAAGCTTTGTTAAGCACATCGATGCAGTGAACGATCCCAGTTTTGTTGCCTGCTTGGATATCGGTCACGCTGAAATGAAGGGAAGCGGAGGCGGTGCGGCAAATATGATAAAAGCCCTAGGTTCAAGACTTCAGGCACTTCATATACATGACAATGACCGCCGGCACGATTCTCATCAAATACCTTTTTCTATGGATATCGATTTCTACCCCATAGTAAATGCTTTGAAGGAGATAGGTTATAGCGGCTACTTTACTTTGGAAGCAAGTAAATATCTTGGTGGATTTAACGCTGATGATTGTTTTCTCGCAGTAAAAGAGCTGTATAATTCCGTGCGTCGCTTAAGTGATATGTACGACTCCTTATAATATTAACACCCTTACGCCTAAAACAAAGGCAAAGGGTGTTTTCTTTAAAAAAGAGGATTTACAAAAGCTTAAAGTTTTGCTATAATAAGTGAAGAGTTGCTGTGGCTTTCTGTGCAAATAGTTATGGAGGTTCTTTATGTTTGGTATTCTACTATTTGACGTGTTGTTCCTTGCAATACCAATCGCTTTGATTGTGTTGTTAGGCGTCAGCCTATATCATTATTTGTATGCAAAGAAACAAAACAAGACAGAACCCGGTACATTTTCTGACGGCGAAATAAAGAAACGTAAAATTACGCTGATTATACTATCAGTTATTGCCGGTGTTTTCGCGGCGATCGTTATTGGCTTTATTGCGCTTATGTTTATGGCTGTAGCCTTTATGTGATATGTAGATATGAAAGAACGCACATTTTTAATAATACTTTTTTCGGTTATAGGTGTATGTCTTGCACTCACCATAGCACACTTTATTTATGCGATCTATTCTTATGAACATTGCTCCATAATCTATTTTATTGGGAAGGAGCTGTGGGGTAAATGAAACTTACTAAGCAAATTGCGACTATTGTATTGATAGTTGCGGTGTTTGCGGCATTTAATCTGAGTATGTATCAGTTGCTTACACGCAGACTCTCCAATAACTTCAGCGATGCAACACAAGCTCAAATGATCGATGTTAGAAGTTATCTTCCTCATAAAAAAGGATCTGATCTTCCGAAGATACATTCCTCTTTAAAACTAACCGATAACCTTCCTGTTCTTGACGGAGCTGCCGCATTAGTTCCGGTTTACGCTGCTGTTATCGACAATGTATATCCTAATGGTTGTGTTACTTACGATGGGGGCGAATTTTCAGACGACAATTATTACGGCGAAAACTTCGCTGAAGATAGCGCAATGCAGTATAACAATACTGTTCGTGGTTATCAAGCAATTGTCGATGGAACAACTGATATATTGTTTTGTGCCGCTCCTTCCGATGCGCAAAAACAGTATGCGGAAGAAAAAGGTGTAGAATTAGTTTATGTCCCTGTCGGATTGGAGGGATTTGTGTTTTTTGTAAATGAAAATAATCCTGTTGATAACCTTACTGTTGAACAGATCCGAAAAATATATGCGTGTGAATACACAAATTGGTCAGAAGTTGGTGGAGCAAATCGAATTATTAACCCCGTAACAAGACTCGAAGGCAGTGGGAGTCAAACAACTTTTGAATTGTTTATGGGTGATTATAAGCTTGGGCGAAAATCTCTATTAGCAATTACAGGAGCATCTATTGGGTTTTCATTTCGATACTATATGGACGGCATCGTACAAAACGATTCAGTGAAAATGCTTTCGTTGAATGGTGTATATCCAAATACGGAGAACATTAAAAATCGTAGTTATCCTATTGTCGCGCAGTTTTATGCTATTTACAGAGCTGATAATGACAACGAAAACATACCTGCTTTAATTGATTGGCTTTTATCTGAAGAAGGTCAAACGCTTATTGAAGAAACGGGATATGTGCGTATAAATTGAGGAATAATAAACAATATCCTTTTGTTTGAGCCAACAATCGTACGGAAGCGATTTTGATAGAATTTAAATCAAATTACAAGGAGTATCTATGAAAAACATTTTTTCTTTTTACACAAAAACGCCTTTGATCTTGCGTATTGCTATAGGGCTGACCGTAGGTGTATTGTTGGGACTGTTTGTGCCGCAGGCAACATTTGTAAGCGTTTTCGGCACCGTGTTTGTTGGGGCGCTTAAGGCAA
Organism: Oscillospiraceae bacterium; assembly: GCA_015064945.1. Lineage (GTDB taxonomy): Bacteria > Bacillota > Clostridia > Oscillospirales > CAG-382 > SIG636. The sequence continues at coordinate 58,063 of SVRF01000001.1, forward strand.
TAGCACCTGTCTTGGTGTTTGTGTTGATAATTGCATCCCTCGCAGGCGCAGGCAAGGGGATAGGCGGAAGGTTTAAAACCGTTATAGTACTGTATATGTTAAGCACTTTCCTTGCGGCGGTGGTTGCCGTTGCAGGCAGCTACATATTCAAAGTTACTCTTCCGCTGGGCGAAGCGGTAGATAAAACCGCTCCTGCGGGACTTGGTGAGGTTTTCCAAAGCTTGCTTGAAAAAATGGTTTCAAATCCCGTAACATCAATTATTGAAGGTAATTATACGGGTATTCTTACCTGGTCGGTTATTTTTGGGCTTGCGTTGCGCTCTTCAAACGATAATACCAAGTCGGTTTTAAACGATATTTCTGGGGGCGTATCAAAAGCAGTTGCTTGGGTAATACAGATAGCACCTTTTGGTATTCTCGGTCTTGTATATTCCTCTGTTGGCGAATACGGACTTGAAATTTTTACCGATTACGGCAAGATTTTGCTTTTGTTAGTAGGCTGTATGCTTGCAGTTGCTTTGATAGTAGATCCCATTGTTGTGGCAATAACCCTTAAAAGAAATCCTTATCCCTTGGTATTAAAATGCTTTAAGGAGTCGGGCATTACCGCTTTCTTTACAAGAAGCTCTGCTGCTAATATCCCCGTTAATATGAAACTGTGTGAAAAATTGGGGCTTGATAAGGAGTACTACTCTGTTGCTATTCCTTTGGGTGCAACCATAAATATGGACGGTGCGGCTATAACTATTACCGTGATGTCTCTTTCCGCCGCTTTCTCGCAGGGTATAAACGTAAATATCTTTGTTGCGATATTGCTTAGTCTTGTAGCTACATTAGGCGCCTGCGGTGCGTCGGGCGTGGCAGGCGGCTCTTTGTTGCTTATCCCTATGGCGTGCTCTTTGCTGGGGGTCGGTCAGGACGTGGCAATGCAGGTTGTTGCAGTCGGCTTTATAATCGGCGTTGTTCAGGACTCTCTTGAAACCGCCATAAATTCCTCCGGTGATGTCATTTTCTGCGCCACAGCAGAATACAGTGACAGGATGAAAAAGGGCGAGAAGGTTAAATTTTAGCAAGTAGGTAAGTTCTATGGATAAAGTATGGACAGATATGCAAAACGCCGCTAAGGCGGTGCTTAACGAACGCCGAATATCTGATTACGTGACCTGCGGTGAGGTAGCCGCTGCCGTGCTTTCCAAATCGGGGAAGATTTATACGGGCGTGTGCATCGATACCTGCTCCACCCTTGGTATTTGCGCCGAGCGTAACGCAATTTTTAATATGATTACCAATGGCGAACAGGAGATAGAAAAAGTTCTTTGCATAATGCCCGATGGCTCAAACGGCGCACCCTGCGGTGCTTGCCGAGAGCTTATGGTACAGCTTATGGCAGGCAATTATTACGATGTTGAGATAATGCTTGACTATGCAACGGGGCGTACCGTAAAGCTGGGGGAGATAACCCCTGAATGGTGGATAAAGTAAAATATAAAGCTCTGCATCAAACAGTGCAGAGCTTTTTGTTTACTGATTTTTATTTTCATCGTCGGCTTTTTTGTACCTTATCAGCGCAATAACTATCGAAATAATTGTAAGTATATTTCCTATAGCCGAGCCGTATGCCTTGCTTATCATATTGTAGGCAAACCAAAAAGGAGCGCCGAATAGGGAAACCCAGCGGATTGCTTTTTCACTGCTAAGCCACAGGGCGTTAATTTCAAACAACACACCTGCAAGGGACAAAATATCGACATAGCTTTTGTTATACCAAACCATGGCACAACCAAGAAATATAATGACAGCATTCATACATAGTACAACGATGATGATATGCTCTTTAATGAACTTTCTATGCTTTTTACCTGCTACTACCGAGGAGCCTGCGGCAAGGACGTCAAATACCGCGCCCGAAAAAGCACCTAACAGTAAATACTGTAATATGTATAAAAATCTCGAAATCAGGTTAAGCAATATAATGCCCTTGCGCTTTTTCTGTTGATAGCTTAAAAGAAAAGCTGCAACCGCTAAAATTCCAATAATTTGTGCCGCTATTATCATAACACTATCCTTTATAAACAATAACTATTTTTTTATAGGCTTTTCCTTCCTCTCATATCCCCAAAGTATGATACCGATGCAGATCATAATTAAAGCGATTATAAGATTGGCCGTCGAAACCCCTCCGTCTTCGCTTAACAAAAAAGCAGAAAAGATTACGCCGAAAACCGGTGTCATAAAGCTGTAAATAGTAATACTTGACGGGGGATTGTGCTTTAGCAGAAAAGTCCACAGTGTATAAGAGACTGCATAAATAACCGTTAATCCCAAGAAGACGGGCAAAATGTCGATAATATTAATTTTGCCTTTCAGCGCTGTACCGATCAAGGTCAAAACTATTCCGCCCAAGGACATTTGGTAACCGCATAATGTTATGGGGTCTTCGTTTTTGGCAAAAAGCTTTGTCATAACAACTGAGAAGGAGTAAGAAAGAATCGCAAGCAGAACCAGTCCGTCGCCAACGGGGCTTATATTTAAACTAAGACCGTCAAGGTTCATAATAATTATGCCCAAAAAACCGATTATACACGATACAAGCTTTTTTGCGGTAAGCTTTTCGAATTTGAAAAGCAAGCTTGAAATCAATGCGACAAAGAATACGTCCGTGCTTTTTAAAATAGCGCCCTTAACCGAGCTTGTGTACAGCAGTCCAACATACAGAAGGGAATATTGTAACACCGTCTGCAAGCAAGAGATAACGGCAACACCTTTGAGACTCTCTTTTTTTGGGAATACAAGCTTTTTTTGAAAAACGCTGTACACACCTATAGTCAAAAGGCCGGAAGCAATAAATTGCAGACCAACCCATAGAAGCAACGATGGTATATGTGTTGCGTCGATATAAGCGTAGCCCATCTTTACGATAGGGGTAGATATCCCCCATAAAGCGCAGCATAAAAGTGCCGAAAAAACAACGAATGTTTTATTTTTGTAAAAAATACTTTTCATAGTACTGTAGCCTCGACAATAACACTGTGTTGGATTGTAGCACAATAAGTAAATAATTACAATATTTTATCGCAATTTTATGGCAACAAATAGAATAAGCATATTTAAAAATTAAAATACGGATGAGATTTATAGCGTGGCGGAAGTTTTTTTCCAAGATCTGTCCAACCGATGTTTTTCACAAGCACCGATTTTTGTTCGGGGAAAATATATTTGTTAAGATAATCGATAAAATCCGCTTCGTTATAACATACACCTTGGCTTGTTCTGTATTTCTCGGCATAAGGACTGTTCCAAAGCCATTCGTCGCAAAATTCGGTGCAGTATTCCTCTAAATTGTCGGCAACTACATCGGGTACTAAATACACTTTGCTGTCCCCGTCGGAACTTAAAATAATTTCTTTCAATTGTCGTCACCTAACCTTATATAAATACTTACTTTATATTATGACAAAAAATCGTGCCGTTTGCAACAGAAAATCCGCCCGAATTTCTTCGGGCGGATAGTTTTGCTTCATAAATCTAATTACTTAGATTCTTTGATTGCAGCCTGTGCGGCAGCAAGGCGAGCTACGGGCACTCTGAAGGGAGAGCAGGAAACGTAGTCAAGGCCTATCTTATGGCAGAACTCAACAGAAACGGGGTCGCCGCCGTGTTCGCCGCAGATGCCAACGTGAAGCTTGCTGTTTACGGGTTTGCCGAGAGCGATAGTGGTCTCCATAAGCTTACCAACGCCGCTTACGTCAAGCTTTGCAAAGGGATCGTTTTCAAATATCTTTGCATTGTAGTAGTAGTCAAGGAACTTACCTGCGTCATCACGGGAGAAGCCGTAGGTCATTTGTGTAAGGTCGTTGGTACCGAAGCAGAAGAAATCAGCCTCAGGAGCGATTTTATCAGCTGTAAGAGCCGCTCTGGGAATCTCTATCATAGTACCCACTTCGTATTCAAGAGAGGCGCCTGCAGCTGCGATTTCGGCATCAGCAGTTTCAACAACTATTGCCTTAACAAACTTAAACTCGTTAACGTCGCCTACAAGGGGAATCATTATTTCGGGCTTAACGTTCCAAGTGGGATTTTCTTTTTGAACATTTATAGCTGCACGGATAACAGCCTTGGTCTGCATCTTTGCTATTTCGGGGTAGGTTACGGAAAGACGGCAACCTCTGTGACCCATCATGGGGTTAAACTCGTGGAGGGAAGCGATAATGTCCTTAATAGCCTGAACAGACTTGCCCTGTGCTTCTGCAAGCTTCCTTATGTCTTCTTCTTCGGTGGGAACAAACTCGTGAAGAGGAGGGTCGAGGAAGCGGATGGTAACGGGAGTGCCTTCCAAAGCCTTATAAAGCTCTTCAAAGTCTTTCTGCTGGATTGGAAGGATCTTATCGAGCGCTGCTTCTCTTTCAGCAACTGTGTCGGAGCAGATCATTTCACGGAAAGCGGCAATTCTGTCGGTTTCGAAGAACATATGCTCAGTTCTGCAAAGACCGATGCCTTCTGCGCCAAGCTCACGTGCCTTCTTTGCGTCTGCGGGAGTGTCTGCATTGGTGCGTACCTTCATTGTACGGTACTTGTCAGCCCAGTTCATTATTCTTTCAAATTCGCCTGCTATAGTTGCATCAACAGTGGGAATAATACCGTCATAGATATAGCCGGTAGAACCGTCAAGAGAAATATAATCGCCTTCAACATAGGTCTTGCCTGCAAGAACAAACTTCTTGTTTTCTTCGTCCATCTTTATGTCGCCGCAACCGGAAACACAGCAAGTACCCATACCTCTTGCAACAACTGCCGCATGGGAGGTCATACCGCCGCGAACGGTAAGTATGCCCTGTGCCGCCATCATGCCCTCGATATCTTCGGGGGAGGTTTCAAGACGAACAAGTACAACCTTTTCGCCCTTTTCTGCCCACGCCTTAGCATCGTCAGCGGTGAATACTATCTTACCGCAAGCCGCACCGGGAGATGCACCCAGGGCTTTGCTTACATACTTTGCTTCCTTAAGTGCCTTTGCATCAAACTGAGGATGCAAAAGGGTATCAAGGTTTCTGGGGTCTATCATTGCAACAGCCTGCTTTTCGCTTATCATACCTTCGTCAACAAGGTCGCAAGCAATCTTAAGTGCCGCCTGTGCGGTACGCTTACCGTTTCTGGTCTGCAACATAAAGAGTTTCTTATCTTCAATGGTAAACTCCATATCCTGCATATCTCTGTAATGGTCTTCAAGGGTGTTGCAAATCTTAACGAATTGCGCATAAACCTCAGGCATAACCTCTTTAAGTTGATCTATCTTTTGAGGAGTGCGAACGCCCGCAACAACGTCTTCGCCCTGTGCATTCATAAGAAACTCGCCCATAAGCTTCTTTTCGCCTGTAGCGGGGTCACGGGTGAAAGCAACGCCTGTACCGGAAGTGTTACCCATATTGCCGAATACCATTTCCTGTACATTAACGGCGGTACCCCAAGAGTAGGGGATGTCGTTCTGGCGGCGGTAAACATTAGCTCTGTCGTTGTTCCAAGAACGGAAAACAGCCTTTACAGCGGCCTTTAATTGAACACGAGGATCAGAGGGGAAATCTTCACCGATCTTAGCCTTGTATTCTGCCTTGAACTGGTTAGCCAACTCACGAAGGTCCTCGGCGGTAAGGTCAACGTCCTGAGTAACGCCCTTTTCTTCCTTCATTTTGTCGATAAGCTCTTCAAAATATTTTTTGCCGACTTCCATAACCACGTCGGAAAACATTTGTATAAATCTTCTGTAGCAGTCCCAAGCCCAGCGGGGGTTACCGGACTTAACGGCACGCGCTTCAACAACTTCTTCATTAAGACCAAGGTTGAGGATGGTATCCATCATACCGGGCATAGAAGCCCTTGCGCCGGAACGAACGGAAACGAGAAGGGGGTTCTCTTTATCGCCGAATTTTTTACCTGTTAAAGTTTCCAATTTGCCGATGTGCTCTTCTATCTCAGCCAGAATATCGTCAGCAATAACCTCGCCGTCGTCATAATAGCGCGTACAAGCTTCGGTGGAAACCGTAAAGCCTTGAGGCACGGGCAGACCCAAGTTGGTCATCTCTGCAAGGTTAGCGCCCTTGCCGCCCAAAATCTCACGCATTTTGCCGTTGCCTTCGCTAAATTGATAAACATACTTTTTTGTCATAGACTCCTCCGATTGGTAAAATTTGTATCTAAAGACTTTATTCATGGTATTATAACACATTATTTAACAAAAGGCTATACTTTTGGTATAAAAATTCTTAATAAATTTATATTCGTTTTTTTGACATATTTTAACAAAGCACATAAAAATGCAGGTTGACAAAAGCTTTTTTGAAGGGTATATTATTAATGTGATAAAACTTGGTAGATTTAACAACAGGGGTTTAAAATGAACGTATTTTCCGCTTTCAAAAAGAGTAGTATAGATTTTGCCGTAGTAGGTTTGGGAAATCCTGGGGCAAAGTATGATAAAACGAGACACAATGTGGGCTTTAATGCGATGGATTATATAGCGAACAAATATTCGGCGCAATTGAAGAAATTAAAGTTTTCCGCCCTTACTGAAAAATGCACCGTTAACGGCAAAAGCGTTTTGTTGATAAAGCCCCAAACCTATATGAATAACAGTGGTGAGGCGGTTGGTGCAGCGGCACGCTTTTATAAACTTTCACCGAGTCAAATAATAGTTGTATGTGACGATATATCATTGCCTTGCGGTACTTTGCGCTTGAGAATGAAGGGCAGTGCAGGAGGTCACAACGGATTAAAGTCTATAAACAGCCATTTGGGCAGTGAGGAATACCCTCGCATAAAAATCGGCGTAGGTGAAAAGCCCTCTCCCGATTACGACCTTGCAGATTGGGTTTTGGGGGTGCCGTCTGACAGTGATGTAAAACTTATTGAATCACGCAACCCGGATATACTTAAGACAATAGAGCTTTTGGTGGAGGGTAAAACCGATGCCGCAATGAACGAATGTAATAGGTCTGTTAAATGAGAATAGTTACCGAAACGATACAAAAGGATAAAGATTTTGCGGCGTTGTTGCGCTCTGTTTCAGCCGGTGAATTGCCTGCGCTTGTTAACGGAGTATGCGATAACGCCTTACCTGCGTTTGTCTCCGCTGTTGCCGCACAAGCCAAAAAAAAGCCGTTTGTATTGGTTGGTGACGAAAAACAGGCGATAACGCTTCAAAAACAGCTTTCTGCTTATATGAATAAAGTTTTATTCTATCCTGCACGCGGTATTTTGTACGACACTGTAGAAACTTATTCCAGAGAGTGGGAGCAAACAAGGGTATCCGTTTTGTATTCAATGCTTACAGATGATTATGATGCTTTGATAACAGTGCCTGATGCTCTGATGCAGTACACCGTGTCTCCGGAAACTTTAATCAATTGTGTTATCACTCTAAAGCAGGGCGATAGGGCAGATTTGCGAAAACTATGCGAGCAACTGACACTTATGGGCTACAGCAGAGCGGAATTTGTTGAGGGGGCAGGGCAGTTTTCTTTACGCGGCGGTATTCTTGATATTTTTTCTTCCGGCGAGGATAGCCCTGTAAGGATAGACTTTTTTGACGACGAGGTTGACCTTATCGGGCATTTTGACGTGCTCAGTCAGCGCAGAACAGACAATATTGATTTTGTTACCGTCCTCCCTGTAACGGAAAACATATTTTCTTCTCATAAGTTGGGCAGAGTCATTGAATATATCGAGAAAAAACTTTCTTCTTCCGAACTCAGTGCCGCTAACGCCGTAACGCTTAATAAAGAAAGAGAAGCGGCAATCGCTGACGGAGTGGTGCTTTGTCCCGATAAATACAGGAAAATATTATTTGATGAAAACGCAACACTTGCCGATTATGCAGACGGTGCACTTGTTGTGATCATAGATAGCAAGCGTGTATCCGAACGTGCAAGAGTCTATTATTGGGAACAATGCCAAATGCTTGAAAGACTTACCGATAGCGGGACGGGCGATTTTGACACCGCACAGTGCTGTATGTCCGACAAAGAGCTTAAGGCGTTCACCGCAAGGAACTGTATAGTGTTTGATGCTTTTACGGCAACAGGGACAAGTGTAGAGTATAAGAGTTACGCAAATATAATAACAAAGCATAACAGTACCGCAAGTCTCAGCGTAGAGATGCTTGCGGAGGAATTTTCCGCTCTTTTGGCGGCAGGGCAAAAGGTGCTGTATATTGCCCGTAACGAGCAAGGTGTAAAAAACGCTATCGCTGTGCTTGCCGAAAAAGGCATAGAAGCATACGAATTTAAAGACGTGCTGTGCGACGGAAAGGTAGCCATAACTTTAAATACTGCAGGAGACGCAAAAGGTTTTGAAATACCGGGTGCGGGCTTTGCCTTGGTTGCGGAAGAGGCTGCGGTCAAAAAAACGGTAAAACGCCGCAGCTTCGGCGAGGTTAAAGGCGAGAGGCTTTCTTCCTATGCGGATTTGAGTATCGGTGACTATGTAGTGCACGTAAATCACGGTATAGGCAGATTTGAAGGCTTGTACAACATGGTAACCGAGGGAGTGGCGAAGGATTATATTAAGATTTCCTACGCTGCAGGCGATAGCCTTTATGTACCTTGTAATCAACTTGACTCGGTAAGCAAGTTTATAGGTAATACGGAAACCGTAAAGGTACACCGACTTGGGGGGACGGAGTGGCACCGTGCCAAATCAAGGGCAAAAGCGGCGGCTAAAAATATAGCCAAGGAGCTTCTTAAGCTTTACAGTGCCCGCAGACAAAGCATAGGATTTAGCTGTTATCCCGATGATGAACTGCAAGAAGAATTTGAAGCGATGTTCGAGTATCCCGAAACAGAAGGTCAGCTTGTGGCGGCGAAAGAAATAAAAGCCGATATGGAAAGCACAATCCCTATGGAGCGATTACTGTGCGGAGATGTGGGCTTCGGTAAAACGGAGGTAGCTTTGCGCGCGGTGTTTAAGGCGGTAAATTCGGGCAAGCAGGTTGCAGTGCTTGTGCCCACTACCTTACTTGCGTGGCAACATTACCAGACGATGAAAAGCCGTTTTAAGGGCTTTCCCGTTAATGTTTCCATGCTTTCAAGTCTTAACGATAAGCGCATAAACGACAGCATTATTACAGAGCTTAAGCAGGGCAGAACCGATGTTGTTGTAGGCACCCATCGCATATTGCAAAAAGATATAGGCTTTAAGGACTTAGGGCTTTTGGTTATAGATGAAGAGCAACGCTTTGGTGTTACCCATAAAGAGCGCATAAAGACCTTGGCATCGGGTATTCATACACTTACGCTTTCTGCAACGCCCATTCCCCGTACCCTCAATATGGCGCTCAGCGGTATAAGAGATATGTCTGTGCTTGAGGATGCGCCCTCTGACCGTTTGCCTGTGCAGAGCTATGTTTTGGAATATGACGAGGAGATTATAAACGAGGCCATCTCCCGAGAACTCAGACGTGGCGGTCAGGTGTTTTACCTCATAAACAACACCGAGGTTATGTACGCAAAAGCTGCTGTGCTTTCGGAACGTTTTCCCGATAAGGTTATTTCCGTGGGTCACGGTCAAATGGATAAGGAAAAGCTTTCTAAAATCTGGGAGTCTATGGTTAAGGGCGAGACGGATGTGCTGATATGTACAACTATTATCGAAACAGGTATCGATGTTCCCAACGCCAATACCCTGATTATAGAGGATGCAGACCGTATGGGTTTGTCGCAGCTGCACCAGATAAGGGGCAGAGTGGGACGTTCCTCCAGACGTGCATACGCTTACTTTACCTATCGTCCGGGTAGGCTTCTGACTGAGATTGCCCAAAAACGCTTGCAGGCTATACGAGAGTATACCGAGTTCGGCAGTGGATTTAAAATTGCAATGCGTGACCTTGAAATAAGAGGCGCAGGTAATCTTTTGGGCGCCGAACAGCACGGGCACATAGAAAGCATAGGCTATGACCTGTATGTAAAACTGCTTAAAGAGGCGGTTGACGAGGAGAAGGGCATAGTTACGCCTGTGGAAAAAGATTGCAGTGTGGACGTTTCCGTTAATGCGTATATTCCCGAGGATTATATAGAGTCTTCAGCCGTGCGTATTGATATGTACAGGAAAATTGCATTTATTCAAAACGATGCAGATGCAGAGGATTTGGTGGATGAGCTTTGCGACCGCTTCGGTGAGCCTCCGGCGCCGGTTTCCAATCTGATAACTGTGGCGATGTGCAGACGCAAGGCGGCAGAGCTTGGTTTTACCGCGGTAGAGCAAAAGGAAAAGCTTCTATCTATGTATAACGACAATATAGATATTAAAGCTTGTTCCGTTTTAAGCGCAATTAATGATTTTCGTGGTAGGATAATGCTGTCAGCGGGCACAAAGCCTCACATATCCTGCCGTTTAAAGATGGGAGAGGGCGTGTTATCAACTCTTTCGCATTTATTGGATGCTTACGGCAAATTACAATAAATCTATAGACAAATTTGCGTTTATGTAGTATAATACCCGTTAGGATGGTGTAACTTATGAAAATTAGAGCTATAAGTTTGTTGTTGACACTTTGCTTTTTACTTGGGACTTTTTGTTCTTGCGGAGGTGCCGACGGCGACAAAGAGGTATATAACATCGATGCTTCTAACGATGTGTCTGACAGCATAGATATAGATTTCTCTTTTGAAAGTAAAGGAATAAGCGAAGGGCTTTATCGCTATATCTACAAGTATTATAAGAACTTCTACATTGATATATGCGATTATATCGTCCAGCAAAACGGTAGGCTGTCTCAGACCGCCGTTATCACTGTTGCTGATAACGAAGCGTTTTGGAACGCTGTTGTTCCTGCTGACGTTCACGGTTATTTTAAATCTATTAAGAGTCAATACCACGGCACGTATCAATTTGAAGTAAATGACGAGGATGTAGGTAGCTATACTTTTGCGGACCTTGTTTTTGACCACGCAAATGCAGAGAGTAAAGAGTATTTAATATACAATGCGTTGGCAAGCCAGTACGATTATGTTCCGTCAAGAGATTTTGCGGAATATGATGTGGGGTTGGAAGCTACATTGACCGATGAAATTACCGGCAAAAAGGATAAAATTGCCGCAAACGAAGAGGTAACAGACGCTAACGGTGTTGTCCTGGATTGGGCTAAGAACCGCTGGGAGGTTTATCTTGCAGGTCAGGGTATAACAAAAGAAGAATGGGTAAGCCTTTATTTCGATTTCCCTGTTTTGTTAAGTAATCTGCCTGCGCACATTGTAGAAAAAGAATTTGGAGACTTGGGCGACGATGCTACCGATGATGAGGTTGTGAACTATTATCTGGAGCAAATAAACAATGCACAGGTTTCCTTTGACTACATTTGCTACGACCTTTTAAGCGAAGAGAATTACAATAAGCAGAAACAGGAAGCTACAGAAGAAAGTTCTGAAGAGTTTTTGGAAGAAAGCTCTGAGGAAAACTCCTGGGAAAGTTCGGAACAGATTTCCGAAGATAGTATTGAGGAGCTTTCTGAAGAAAGTTCCGAAGAAGTAGAAAGTGTAAAAACTGCTTTTGATCCCTTGGTGCTTGAAGCGGAAACTTACGAAGAATACCTTAAGCTCAGAAAAGATGCGTGTCAAGAAATATACGATAGCATTATAAACGGCACCAAGACTTTCGAGTCGGCTTTGCAGGAAAGTCCTTATTACGAAATGATAAAAGAGGAAACTGCTGACGTTAGATATCTTGAAAACGCAGATTTTTATGAATGGTTTGGCAAACAAGCATCGGAAATAGAGGTGGGTGGCATCGATATTTTCGTAAAACAGGAACGAAACTCTATTTTGATTTTAAGGTATTACGAAGTTGAAGCGGAGGATTATACCGACGAGGATATTTCTCTGATTGCCGAGGGATATTTTGAAAATTACAAAAAGAGCTTGCAATCTAAAAGTATGAATGCCGTGTTTGAAGCAGCGTACGCTTATATCGGCAATATAGATTTGAGTAACGATTATTCCAAACCTTGGAAAATAGATTAACGCAGGTGTGTTTATGAAAAGATATTTAGGATTGGTTTTGGCGTTTATTATTGTTGTTTCTGTATGCTCTTGCAGTAAAGAGGAGTATATAGACAACCCCAACCCGTCTAAGCCCTTAAAAAATGCAGATGAAGCTATAATGTCCTACGAAGGCGAAAGTATAAGTACAGGCCTGTATTCTTTCATCTTCTCTTATCAAAAGACCAATATGCTATATTCGTACCAAAATCTCGGTGTTTCCGATGCGGTAGAAGATACGGAAGCGTTTTGGAATTCGGAAACAGAAAACGGCAAGCTGGGCGAGCTTACCGTAAAAGATATAAACGACCATTGCAGGATGATCTTGCTTTGCAATAAAATGGCTTCAGAGTACGGAGTAAAGCTTGGGGAGACAGAGCTTGAATACGTAGAGGAAGAGATTAACGATTTGACGGCGGCATACGGTAGTACCGCAGGGCTTGATGAATATCTCAAGCGTTACGGTGTTACCGCAGAAGATGTTGAAAATTATTTTTCCGATAAATATTTAATCCTTTCTTTGCGCAACACATTGTGCGCTGAGGGCGGAATTTGTGAGGTAAGCAAAACCGACGTTAACAAGGAAATAGAGCGTGCCTACGGCAAAACAACTCACATTTACCTTACCGACGCAAAGTATGAAGGCAACGCAAAAGCAAAGGCGGAAGAGATTTTGGCTGCGCTTAAAAACGGTGCCGATATGAAGGATTACGCAAATCTTTCCGAGGATACAACGTATAAGACGTATCCCGACGGTACATTGATTTCTTACGGTGTTGATAATGCTTATACCGAAACGGCAGAAGAGCTTAAAGCCGGTGAATATGCAATTTGCACTTTTGGCGAAGGCGTCTATATCATAAAGAAATTCGCACTTACCGATAAAGACAAGGACTCCTTGTATGACAGCGCTTTTACAAGCCTTGCGGATGAAAAGTTTATGAGTTTAATGGAAGAACGTTACAGTCTTGTTGAAATAGAAAAGACTGAGCTTGATAAATTTGATATAGTTACCGCTGAAACTATTGCGTTTTAAGATATGGAGGTAAAGGAATGAAACGTATATTGGTGCTTACTTTGCTGATCTCTTTGGTTTTGGCGTTTTCTTCTTGTACTGCCGATTATCCCGAAATAGCAAAGAAAGACTATCAGCTTGATCGGGGTGACGGGATTTCGGGCTATGACTGTGCTTACGGCCTTTCGGAACTTGGGGAGAAGCTTTCCGCTTTGTACGAAGAGGATGACAACGTTATAAACTTTGGACGTGATGTGGTAGAGGCTAAGGTGGATTTCGATGATGCCATGCTTTTGGTGGGCGATAAGCAAAGCCTGCCGTTGCGTATCTTTTATTACGTTATGGCAAACGAGAAAACCTCTATTTTGGTAAACGCACTTAATGTAGACGCTACCGGTGACGCAGCAAATGTTTATTGGAACACTAAATATCCCGATCAGAATTACACTATTGTTGAAAAAGCTTATGAAAACGGCTTAGCTTATTGTATGGATTATCTTGCAACTTTTTATGCAATGGAAGATTACGGATTTGAAGAGACGGAAGATTATCTTGATACATATGAAAACATTTTAAGTTCGTTTGGTAATGTTGCTGCTTTGGAGGAGTATTACGCTCCCTATGGCATAGATGAAGAGTATTTAAAGTTGCTTTTAAGGTTTCAACTAGCACATATTCAGTTTAAGGGGCATCTTGTCGATGTGGAAGGCGTAGCTTATCCCACAGACGAAGAGGCGTACGAATATTTCCAAACAAAATGTGTGTATATGCAGCAAATTGTTTTCCCTTATGTAGAAGTAGACGAGCTGAACAGATGGGTATTGAAGTCGGAAGAAGAAAAGCTTGCCGCCAAGGAAAGAGGACAGGCGATTTACGCTGAAATAGAAGGCGACAATGAAATGTTCATACGTAATATGGATCAAAGCGAGCTTAGAAATTGGCGTGACTATATACAAGGCTATTTCTACGCCCCTTATGAGATACAGCAGGAATTGCTTGATGCTTATTACGGACTTGAGGTAGGGGAGATAACTGCTGTAGATACTCCCATCGGGTATTATATAATAAGGGCTTGCGAGAAAAATCAGTCTGTGTACAAATTGGTTGAAGACCGTATTTTGCAGGCGCTTTGCGACGAGATATATAAAGAGATTTTGAAGCCCTATTATAAAAACTTTACCCTTGACGAAGCACAGTACAAACGTTATTCGTTTGAAGATATAATAACATTTAATTAAAGGATAGGTATAAGAAATGACAGCAAGAGAAGTTTATGACAACATAATGAGAGATGCCATATCGGTATATTCTGCCGAGGGGCTTTTGGAAAAGCTTGAAAGCGGCAAAAAGCTTCGCATAAAGATGGGGGCGGACCCCAGCAGACCGGATTTGCATTTGGGTCACTCTGTCCCGCTGAGAAAGCTTAGAATGCTTCAGGATTTAGGACACGAGATAGTTTTTGTTATCGGTGACTTTACCGCCATGATAGGCGACCCCTCCGGCAAGAGCAAGACACGTGTGCCTCTTACCTTTGAGCAAACCCGTGCCAACAGCAAGTCCTATTATGAGCAGGTGTGTAAAATACTTGACAGAGAAAAAACAACAATTACCTACAACTCCGATTGGCTTGGTAAAATGACCTTTGAGGACGTTTTGTCTCTTGCAGGCAAATATACCTTGGCACGTATACTTGAAAGAGATGATTTTGCTAAGCGCTATGCGGCAAACCAACCTATAGGTATGCATGAGATGTTCTATCCCCTTATGCAGGGTTATGACTCCGTTGCACTTAATGCAGATGTCGAAATAGGCGGCAACGACCAGACCTTTAACCTTCTTGTTGGCAGAGAACTTCAGAAGGACTACGGTCAAACTCCTCAAGAGGTTATTACTTTCCCCTTGCTTCCCGGTCTTGACGGCGTTGAAAAGATGAGCAAATCTCTTGACAACTATATCGGTATTGATGAAGCACCTGAGATAATGTACGAAAAGTGTATGAAGGTTCCCGACACTTTGCTTCTTACTTATTTCCGTCTCACCTCCGATTTGGCAGAGGAAGCTTATAAGTCTTTGGTTGAAAGCGATATTATGGCGGCGCACAGACTTTATGCAGAAACAATAGTACGTATGTACCACGGTGCAGAGGCTATTGCCGCAGCAGCCGAAAGATATAAGAGCATTGCAGGCGGCGGCGTTCCCGACGAAATGGATGAATACAATTGCGAAGTAGGCACAAGAGTGGCGGCTATCCTTCGTGAAAGCGGTCTTGCCCCCTCCGGCAGTGAGGCACGCAGACTTATGCAGGGCGGCGGCGTAAAATTAGACGGTGTGCAAATAAAAGACCCTAACGCCGGCTTTGATGCTCCCGGTGAATACGTTGTAAGCAAGGGCAAAAACAAGTTTATAAAGGTTGTAGTAAAATAACGACAATTACCCCAAGAAGCCTATGGGTTCCTTGGGAATCCCGCAAAAAAGCTCCGACACGGTCTAGATGTGTCGGAGCTATTTATTTTTAACTGTTGTAAGGCGCTTTGCGTAATCTTTTCCCAAGGCGGTTGCTTCTGCCTCATACCAAATGCTCTCATAGGAACTGTGCAAGCGTTTGTGTAGCTTACGAACATAAAATCTGCGATAGTGGTAACGGAAAAAAGAGGGAATGGCAACAATAAAGGGCATAAACAAACCGTACATACAATTTTGTATGGCGTGACCCAGCTCGTGCTGTAAAAGCTTTTCGCCGCAATGTTTTCCCACAAAGATAAAGCATCCCAAGGTAAAGCCGCTGTACTTACCGCAAGTAAAGCATATACAGCGGTTATATATTTTTGCTTTATATCCCGACAGCAACATAATTATGGCAACAATACAGCCTAATATGCTCATAGGCAGACCTACGGTAAAGCTCAAAAAATAAAACCAAAAGGCAGATGTGCCGATAATGTTTTCCGTACGTCTTTTCATAGTCAGTCTGTGTATATTCTAGGCACTCTGCGTGCTATACCGCAAACAATTTCATAGTTAATCGTACCGATGATATCTGCCATTTGACTAACCTCGCCGTCTTTGCCGAAGATTATAGCCTCGTCGCCTTCTTTGCATTCGATGTCACTTACGTCAACCATAAACATATCCATACACACTCTGCCCAAAATGGGTGCCTTTTTCCCGTTTACGGTTACGCTGTATCTGTTTGAAAGCAAACGCGGCATACCGTCCGCATAACCGAAGGATATAACTGCACGCCTCAGGGGCTTGTCCGTTTTGTAGGTTCTGCCGTAGCTTACCGTATCGCCTGCTTCCAGCTCGCCTACAGCGGCAATACGTGCAACTACCGTCATCGCCGGGATAAACGGGAACTCGGGCACAGAGCGTTCAAGTCCGTAAAGCCCTATTCCTTGTCGTACCATATCAAGGTGCATATTCGGAAACCTTAGGGTTGCGGCGCTGTTACAACAATGCCTAAGTCCCGTTTTAAGCCCCAAGGAGTCAAGCTTGTCCGTTACAGCTTTAAAAGCGTTAAACTGCTTGTAAGTAAAGGCTTCATCTTTATCAGCAACCGCAAAATGGGTAAATATCCCTTCAACTTGCAGGCGCGGGATCCGGTACAAAGGCACAATTTGCTTAACACAGGCGTCTGCAAAAGATTTGTCGTGGCAATAAAAACCAAGTCTGCTCATACCGGTATCCACTTTAATATGAATTTTAGGCAAACCGTCCTTAACAATAGAAACGGCATACTCAACGCTGTCGCAAGCCTGACATAAATCGTTTTCAGTAAGGACAGAGCGTTGCTCTATGGGGGTTTTACCCAAAACCAAAATATTGCCCTCAAGACCGTTTTTTCTAAGCTCTGCGCCTTCTTCGGCGGTGGCAACGGCAAAATACCTTACGCCGATATCATATAGCGCCTTGGCTACGGGCACAGCTCCGTGTCCGTAAGCATCTGCTTTTACAACCGCCAGCATTTGACAAGCGCCTTTTAAAGTTGACATAATGCTTAAAGCGTTGTGTTTGATTGCGTTTAAACTTATTTCTGATTTTGCACGGATATTCATTCCGTCGCCTCCGATTTAATGTTGTAAATTCTTGTGTCTGTTGTGTCGCTGAATTTTAAACTTGAAAGCCGTCCTTGGTATATACAACCTTCCGCTTTTAATCCTTCCGCGTTTGCCTGTATTTTTTCTCCCTTTATGCTTCCTGCCGTTTCCAAAAGTTCGGTTGCGGCAGAGAAATCTGCAGCACATTCAATAGCTTTCGAAAAAAAGCTTTGTTTTAATCCTTTGTAGTTCGCTTCAAAGCTGACGCCGTCATAGCTTACTGCTTTTAGACCCGCTATTGTTTCGGGTGAAGTAAAGGTGTATTCCTGATATTCACCGTTCAGCACGGCTGTAAATTCAATATCTGTACCCTCAAGCTCTACGCAGTATACGCCGCTACGCACAAAGCTTTCTTCGCTGTCTTTTGTTCTGTTGCAAGAATACAGTGTTAGAGTGCAAATGATAAAAAGAATACAAAGCAAGCGTTTCAATACTATCACCCAAAATATAGAATTTTACCTGCTTCCTCTGCCAATTCCGAGGGCATCATCGCATAAGCGCCTTTTGTTTTTAAAAGCCTGTCTGCGGCGGCTCCGTGTATATATACACCTAAAGCAGCGGCGACAAACGGTTCTGCACCTTGTGCACAAAGGGATGCAATAATTCCTGCCAACACGTCACCGCTACCGCCTTTTGCTAAACCGCTGTTGCCTGTGCGGTTGATATATAAGCTTCCATCAGGGGCGGCAATCACGGTTGCGTTGCCCTTTAAAACGGTGACAAAGCCGTATGCTTCGGCAAAATTCTTCGTGTGTTTTATTCTGGATGCGTTTACTTCATCGGTACTTACTTCCATCAACCTTGCCATCTCTGCAGGATGAGGAGTAATAATCAGCGGGCAGGAAACAGATTTATACAATTCTATGTTGCCTGCAATGCAATTTATTCCGTCTGCATCCAAAACAGTGGCGGTGCTGATGTGTTTTAATACCTCGGTAATAATATGATCATAGCTTCTGCCGCATCCGCAACCGATAAGCAAGGCTTTGCATTTTTCGTTAATTAAAGTGTCTGCATTTATTGCTTCTTTGATTATCGCTTCAGGTAACATCGTTTTTAGCGGCAATGCGGCGTTTTTATGGGTATAAAGCTTTACCAACCCCGTGCCTGTACGGTATGCAGCGTTGCACGCCAAAAATGCGGCACCTGACATATCCTCGTTGCCGCACAGTGCAACAAGAGGGCCGTAGGAACCTTTGTGGCTGTTATCCTGACGCTTAGGTAATTCACTGATAAACTTTTTACAGTCGGTATAAGCATAGGGAGTGAAGCGGTTTAATATTTCTTCGGGTATACCGATGTCGGCAATAATTACTTTGCCGCAAAGTTCTTTTGCAGGGTTGCTTAGAAGGGCACATTTGTATGCCGTAAAGCTACAGGTTATATCAGCTTTTACTGCAAGAGGCGGCCTTTCGTCGCTGTCTGCGTAAAGTCCGCTGGGTAAGTCTGCGGCAATCACAAAAGCGCCGCTTTTATTTATTGCCTCTGCTGCTCGTGCATATTCTCCCCTTAATTCTCCTTTAAAAGAGAAGCCGAACATACAGTCAACAACGGTATCTGCGCCACCTGGTTCTATAAGCTTGATGTTGCAAAATTGTCCTTTGCTTTCGACGTATAGTTTGTGGTATTTTATAGCCAAGGGGGAGGTGGGTTTATCAACAGCGCACACTGCAACGCGCAAACCTGCATTTTTTAAAATACAAGCCAATGCATATCCGTCGCCGCCGTTATTGCCTTTTCCGCACACAATGTAAATATTGTCCTTGTGCCGTCCCTCTGCTTTCAAAATATCAAAAAGCTTTTTTGCGGCGTTTTGCATAAGGGTATCCGTATCAAAACCGCAATTTTCATCAATTTCTTTGAACTGCGCCGCAAGATAAACGTTGTTGCTTATCATTTTACAGTTACCTTGCAAGCGGTGCTGTTGTAAAATTTAAACAGCTTTATAAATTTTTGAGGCGCTTCGATGTAAGCCACGTATTTTTTGCCATCTTCATCTTTAAACGCTATGTATACGATGTCCGTAGCATCAAAGGAACTTACGCAACTATAAACGGTATCTGCCGTACTTTCCTCATTGGCAGGCTTTCCTTCGTAAGGGGCAATAATGGAAGCGGAGGAGATTTTTACACTGAATATATCTTTTCTGCTTCTCCCGCCGTAAATCGCTGTGACCGTTAAGTCACCTGTGGCTATCAGGTAATCATATTCTATGCCGGTATACTTCCAAAAGAACCATATACCGAAGACTTCAAGAACAATAAGCATTACAGAGCTGGGCAATAGTAAAAAGTCCATTTCAATAAGGCTTAAAATTACAAAAACACCTACAAATAAGGCAATAGCACCTGCAAACAAACCGAATTTTAAAAGCTTTGTTTTTGCGGTGGGTTTCACAAGCACAGAGTGTTCTGCGTGGTTGGCGGAGCCTGTTCCTTCATACATAATCTTGTACCTCCAAACATCATTTTCTATAGAATAACACAAAGGCTTTTGATTTTCAACAGCTTAAACCATAAAATTTATTTAGCAGCCGCAAAGATTTGTACCGAAGCATTCCTCGGTAACACAGTTTAGCCGACCATCGATTATTACCGGGATAAGATAGCGGTAAGGGTATCCTTTGGCGAATAAGCCGTAGACCGTTCCGTCGTCCGATTGCGTAAAGCTTTGTATGTTTACGCATCGAGGCAATATGCAATTGCTTATGCTTCCGTTACAACTTCTGTATTGAATGGTATCTCTGTATCCGTCATTAAAGGCAATAAGCAAGCCGTTGTGATAGGGGAATGCGGCAATGAAATCTGTATTTTCACGGTTGCTTGTGGCAATGGTTTCGCCAATACTGCCGTCTCCGTTGGCGATAACAATTTTTTTTCGATATGTCAAAAGCAGTTTACGCCCGCAGGTTATATATGCTGTCAACAATGTCCCCTCCGCACAGGGAGGGCAGATGCTGCCTATTTCATTAAAACAGTTATCAAGTATAAAAATTTTATTACCGCAATTTCCTTCGGTTGCCAACAGACAGTTGCAGTCTGAGGATAAGAAGCGATAAGGTCTGAATGAGTTGTACGTGCAACCTTCGGTAATGTTTTTTATAATACAGTCAAAGCCGTTTACCGCAAATATACAATTGCCGGAAAACGTTGCACCGCTAGCGGCACCGCAGTTAGAAATTATTATCGGTATAGCCATTTCTACAGTCTCACCTTTCTGTGAAAAATACAGGAATTTATATTTGGTTTACAATAAAATTATATGTTAATGTATAGAGATTTGCTAAGTCTGTAAATTTAAGTAAAACGAGGTAAGCTATGTATAAAAACAGAAAAAAGAATTATCCTTACTATGAGGTGCGTCCCTGCGACAGTATACGTATGTTGGTAGATTCTTCAGCAAACCTTTTTGCTGATAAAGATGCGTTCAGATATAGGAAGGATGGTAGTGATCGTTCTGTAAAATACAGCGAATTTAAAATTCAAGTTGACTGTCTCGGCACGGCTTTGTATAGCCTTGGCATAGGAAAAAGTCACATTTCCGTTATTGGTGACAATTGTTATCCCTGGGTATTGTCTTATGTCACCTGTTTAATATCTGAGGCGGTTGTTACTCCTATAGATAAAGAGCTTTCTACTGAAGAAATAGCCAACATATTGGTGCATTCAGAGTGCGAGGCTATCTTTTTCACCAATTCTGTAAGCAAAAAAATCGAGGAGATAAAAAGCAGCCTTGATTGTATAAAAACATTTATTCTTATGGACGGTGTCGCATCGTCTGTAGGAGATGTTAAAAATGTTGATGAATTGCTTCAGCACGGTCAGCGCTTGCTCGAAGAAGGTGATACACGTTTTATGGACGTGGTTCCCGATATGTACGGATTGAAGCAGTTGGTTTATACATCGGGTACTACCGGCAAAAGCAAAGGCGTTATGCTTTCTCAGGATACACTTTGTTTTAACGTTGTAAAAAGTCAGGAGCTGATGAATATTACGGAGCGTGCGTTGTCTGTTTTGCCCTATAACCATTGTTATGAGGCGACTTGCGGCTTGCTTACAATGCTTCACCACGGTATGACTATATGCATCAACGAAAGCTTGCGCACAATCCTTCCCAATTTTAAAAAGTATAAGCCTACGGAAATGCAAATCGTACCCCTTTATGCAGAAAACTTCTACAGGCGTATAAAGGCTACTATAGAGGATAAAGGTTTAACCAAGAAGTTTGAAAAGGGAATAAAAATTAGCAATCTGCTGTTAAAAATTGGCATTGACAAGAGAAGGAGTATGTTTAAAGACATACACGAAACTTTCGGGGGAGAGCTTGTTTCCTTCATTTGCGGCGGAGCGCCTTTGAAAAGTCACATAACGGAATTTTTTGAAAGCATAGGCATCGTTATGATAAATGGATATGGGATTACCGAATGCGGTCCTCTTATTTCAATAAACCGGCCTGAGTATTATAATTTTGCTTCCGTTGGTTTGCCCCTGAAGGATACTATTGTTAAGATTTATGAGCCTAACGAAGACGGAGAAGGCGAAATTATAGTAAAAGGCAGAAATGTGATGCTTGGTTATTATAAAAACCCCGAAGCCACCAAGGCGGTAATTATAGACGGTTTCTTCCACACGGGTGATGTCGGTAAGATAGACAAAGATGGTTTTGTTTACATAACCGGCAGAAAGAAAAATCTTATCGTTCTTAAAAACGGCAAAAATATATATCCCGAAGAAATAGAAGAACAGCTTATGGATATTCCTTTTATATCTGAGGTTGTGGTGTTTTCCGCAAAGGCGGCAGATCTTAATGGAAAGGCTCTTGGTGCGGAAATATACCCAAGTTATGAATATGCGTCAAGTCAAGGGGTTGAAAACGTGGAAGATGAGATAAAAAAAGCTATAGGAGAATTCAACAAAAAACAACCACCTTACAGAGTTATAAAACAACTGGTGTTTAGAGATACCGAGTTTGAAAAGACTACCACAAAAAAGATTAAACGTACTTATGATGCAAAGGCAGAGTGAATATTTCGATGAAAACAAAAATTTTTAAAATCTTGGCTGTTTTATTATGTATTTGTTTTGTTTTTTGCTCTTGCGAAAAGCAAAGCGGCAAAGATTATAGCTCTTCAGCTTCTCAATTTGAAGAAAGCGAAGCAGAACAAAGCTTTAGCAAAGAGGATAGCGAAGAAAGTGTTTTCGAGAGTTCTTATGAAAGCGGCGAGACTATAGAGTCAAAAGAAGAAATCGTGTCAGAAGACAGTTCCTCGGGCGGTTCGGTTTCTGCTTTTGCGCAGTCAAAATTTTTCGGTATGGAAACGTTGAATTATGTTGCTCTGGGTGACTCAATTGCAAGAGGCTATGGCTTGGAAAACCCAGAGAAAGAATGCTATCCTGCTCGGTTGACAAAAGCTTTAACGACGGTTCTCGAGGGAACTACCGTAAACTACACCAATTATGCTGTTGACGGTATGACCACCCAAGGGCTTATAGAGCTTTTGGAAAACGGTGCCGATGCGATTGACAGCGCTGATTTGATAACGATATGTATAGGGGCTAATAATCTTTTGCACAATTTTCTCGAGGTTGTGGAAAAACATATGCCTTCCATGGTCTCTTCGTCAGGCTCTGTAAGCCAAAATGAAATGCAAAGTTCTGCCTTTGTCGATGCTGTTAAAGCTATACAGGCAGAGGTAGAAAGTGAAGAGTTTGCTGTTCTTATGAACGAAGGAGTAGAACAGCTGAAAGTAGACCTCGTTTATATCATTGAAGAGTTGAATAGACGCGCGCCTAATGCAGATATAGTTATAACAACGGTTTACAGCCCCTACAACGGCATTAGGTTGTCCTTGCCTTATCTGGGGATAGACTTTGATATGGGTGCAGTTTCTGACCGTTGGGTTTCAGCGCTTGACGCGGAGATTATTCGTATAGCGAGAGAAAAGAATTGCACCTTGGTTGAAGCATACGAACCGTTTGAAGATAAAGGTGGTCTTGTTAACGCCGCTTTAAGTTTTATACCCTTTAATTTCAATTTTGACCCTCACCCAAACTTGAAAGGGCATATTGAGCTTTCAAATCTGCATTTGACGGCTATAAAAGAAATTGAATAATTTTTGCCCTGCCCGTAAAAAAGGCAGGGCTTTGTATTAAAAAGTTTTCAAAAATTATTGATATTCTTTTGTCATAATTGTATAATACAATTACGATAGGAGGCTAATTATGGTTTATCATCTTGCTATAGATATCGGCGCTTCGGGCGGCAGGCACATTTTAGGTTGTATTGATCAAGGTGTGCTTAAGACCGAAGAGGTATATCGTTTTGAAAACGGTATAAAAAGTTTGGACAACAAGCTTGTTTGGGATACGGAAAAATTGATATCACAAGTTATAAAAGGTATCGCAAAGTGCAAAGAACTTGGCGTTATTCCGCAAACTGTTGCAATTGATACTTGGGGCGTTGACTATGTTCTTTTGGATGCAAAAGGGAAAGAGATTTTGCCAGTATACGCTTATCGTGACGGAGAAACTACTTTTGTTCAGGAAGAAGTGGATACCGTTGTATCGAGGGACGAGCTTTACGCTGTGACGGGTATACAACATCAAAATTTTAATACCGTGTACAGGCTGTATTGCGATAAAAAAGCAGGTAGGCTTGACAATGCGGAAGTTATGCTTATGATGCCCGAGTATTTATCTTATAAACTTACGGGTAAAATAGGGCATGAATACACCAATGCAACAACTACAAACCTCGTAAATGCCGCAAAACGCGACTGGGACCGTGATTTGATATCACGTTTGGGCTTACCGCAAAAGCTTTTTGGGACAATAGAACAGCCGCCTTTTTATTTGGGAGAATTAACCGCCGAAGTAGCAGGACAAGTGGGTTACAATGCTTCTGTTTTGTTGTGCCCAAGTCACGATACGGCGTCTGCAGTTGCGGCATGTCCTATGTTTGGAGCGGGTGCTTATATCAGCTCAGGCACTTGGAGCTTGGTGGGCACCGAAAATAAAGAGCCCGTATTAAGCGAAGCAGCAAAAGAGGCTAACCTTACAAATGAGGGCGGCGTGTTTGGCACGTATCGTTTTTTAAAAAACATAATGGGTATGTGGATTTTTCAAGGGATCCGCAGAAGTGTAAACAGACAATACAGTTATGATGAGATGATGGCGCTTGCAGAGCAAAGCGATTATGAGGGCGTTTTTGACCCCAACGACAGCAGTTTGACAGCGCCCTCTGATATGCTTTCGGCTATACGAAAGCTTCTTGGCAACCAAGATTTACCGCTTGGTGATGTGCTGGCATCCGTGTATAATTCCTTGGCTTCTTGCTATGCACGTACAATAGCTGAAATTGAAAATATATCACATAGGCGTTTTGACGCGGTGCATATAATAGGCGGTGGAAGCAAAGATGCTTATCTTAATAAGCTTACCGCCAAGTATACAGGGAAAGCAGTTATTGCAGGCCCTGTGGAAGCTACCGCCATCGGGAATTTAATCAGTCAGTGTATGTATTGTGACCGTGCACTTGACTTGGATGCTGCGCGCGAACTTGTAAGAAAATCATTTAATATAACCAAAATAGACGAGGAGTAATTATATGAGCAGATATACGGAAGCAAAGTGTATTTACGAAAAACTTGGTGTTTCTACCGAAGACGCTTTATCCGCTTTAAAGGATATAACCGTATCCGTACATTGTTGGCAAGGTGATGATGTGTGTGGTTTTGACAGCGGAGAGGCTTTGTCAGGCGGTATACAAGCGACGGGTAACTACATAGGAAAAGCACGCACGCCCGAAGAACTTATGATGGATATAGAAAAAGCCTTTTCGCTGATTCCCGGGAAGAAGAAGCTTAATCTTCACGCCTGCTATGCCATAACAGACGGCACGGTGGGAAGAGATCAGCTTAACCCCGAGCATTTTGAAAAATGGGTAGAATTAGCCAAGAAACACGGCGTTGGTATTGATTTTAACCCAACATTTTTCTCTCATCCTATGGTTAAGGACGGTCTTACGCTTTCTTCTCCCGACGAACAGGTTAGGCGATATTGGGTAAATCACGGAATAGCATGTCTTAAGATATCTCAATACTTTGCAGAGAAAACGGGATTTCCCTGCGTTATGAATATATGGATACCTGATGGATATAAGGATATTCCCGCTGACCGTTTCGGTCCCAGAGCCAGATTCAAGGCTTCTTTAGATGAGATATTGGCTACTGAGTACGACAAGGAAAAGGTTTACATAACTTTGGAGTCCAAGGTGTTCGGCATAGGTGTTGAAAGCTATACTGTCGGCTCTGCGGAATTTTGCCTTTCTTATGCAGATTATAAAGGAATAACTCCGCTTATGGATAACGGTCATTATCATCCGACGGAATCTGTGGCGGACAAGATTTCGTCTTTGCTTTTGTTTAATGATAAAATTGCATTGCACGTAACAAGGGCTGTTAGGTGGGATTCTGACCACGTTGTATTGTTTGATGATGAAACGAGGGCGATAGCGGCTGAGATAGTAAGATGTAATGCTATCGACCGTGTGTTCTTAGCGACGGATTATTTTGACGCTTCCATAAACCGAATTTCAGCTTGGGTTACCGGCGTAAGAAATTTGCAAAAAGCTTTGCTGTTCGCTTTACTGACCCCTTATGAACGTTTGAAGGAACTTCAGGATAACAATAATATGACAGAGCTTATGTTTGTAAGTGAAGAACTAAAGACCGCGCCGTTCGGTGATGTTTGGCAGGAGTTTTTGGATAGGGCAGAGGTAGAAGCAGATTATTTAAGCCCTATAAATAAATACGAGAAGGAAGTATTGGTGAATAGAAAATGAAGGATATTTTAAAGGCTCCTTTTTTGATAGAAATGGCAGATACGGCGGCTAATATGTACCGCTTGGGATGGGATGAACGTAACGGCGGTAATATAAGCTGTTTGTTGGATGAAACAGAGGTAGGCGAGTATTTGGACCTTGGTTGCGTAATTAGAGAAATCCCTTTGGGTTTTGATGGTGCAGAGCTTGCCGGCAGAATATTTATTGTTACCGGTACAGGGAAATATTTTAAAAATGTTAAAGCCGATCCGGAGACAAATCTCGGCATAATAAGGATATCAAAGGACGGTTCAAAGGCAGAGCTGCTTTGGGGATATAAAGACGGCGGCAAGTTTACAAGTGAACTGCCCGCTCATCTTATGAGTCATAAAGCAAGACTTTCTGTGGATGTAGACCATAAGGTGGTTGTACACAGTCATCCTACCTATACCTTGGCGATGAACAGAGTGCACGTGTTGGAAGAAAGGGCGTTTACCCGTTCTTTGTGGCAGACCTGTAGCGAATGCATAATAGTGTTCCCGGACGGTATAGGTGTATTACCTTGGATGGTTTGCGGCACTAATGAAATCGGTGAGGCAACGGCCAAGCAGATGTTAAATCACCGTTTGGTAATTTGGGGGATACACGGCATTTACGGTACGGGTAACAGTTTAGACGAAGCCTTCGGGTTAATCGAAACTGTAGAAAAGGCCGCACAGCTTTATATGCTTACCGCACATATGCCGATAATAAACACCATTAAGGATGAGGAACTTAAAGCGCTTGCCGAGACCTTTGGTGTTAATTACAGAAAAGATTATTTGGATGTATAATCATCCCCAAGAAGCTTCGGCTTATTGGGGGCTCGATAAAAAGACAGCTGAGGGTTTGTTAATGCCCTCAGCTGTTTATCTATCCGTTCTTCTTGTAGATGCCGTTGCCGCTTAAAGAAAATGTCCCCGAAGAATATGACCCGGCAGACAGTGCATACGAACCGCCGACTATAAAATCGGGGCAACTTATTACCACAGAGGAATAAGTTTTGTCAGAGGTCCAGGTGTAAAGAGGGTATCCATTGCTGTCCTTCAAGGTGATGGCGGTATTTGACGTTTGTGTAGAGGGAAAAGTAAACAACGCACATCCTTGATTACTTGCGGAACTGAAATTCATAGCCATTTGCTTGGAGCCGATAGCAATAAACGTACCACCGCTTATAGTGGCTGTTCCGTCATAGTCCAAGCTACCGTTTCCGCCGCTTGTCGGGCCTGAGACAATAACGTCTCCCCCTGTCATTTCTATACTGCCGTTGGCATCTATTCCATCACCGTTTGCATTTATAAAAAGAGTACCGCTGTAAATTTTTATAGTGCCGTTACTTGAAGAAAAGTTATCGCCGGGTCTTCCGGGTCTTCCCGGTCTTCCCGAAACGGCACCGGTTGTTGAACCGCTTGAATCGACGCCCCCGGCGGCATTCAGACCGTCATCTGCGGAGGTTAAACTAATGTCGCCGCCGTTTAAAACTATATGTGTTGCTTCAAGTCCTTCGTAACTTTTTGCAACGTTTACCGTGCCGCCTGTCACGTTAAGATTAGTGTCGGAATGCATTGCATCATCACCCGAAGAAATGTTGAACACGCCGCCGGATATATTTATGTCGGAGTTGGAGTGAATACCGTCATCTGCGCTGTTAATACTTATGTTGCCGTTGCTTATTGTAAGCACTCCCGTAGATTTAAGCCCCTTAGCGCTTGCGGTGGAGTTGTTATATGCGGAAGCACCTCCGCCTGCGGTTAAATTAAATGTGCCGCCGTTAACTGTTAATGTGGTATCGGCTTGGAAGCAGTCATATCCTGATGTTAAGGTTATGTCTCCGCCGTTTACAATAATATTTCCGCTTGTGTGTATGCCGTCATCGGCTGTGTTTAGATTAATTTCCGTGCCGCTGTTTATGGTGATTGTCCCGTCACACTTAATACCTTTTGCGCTCAAAGTTGAATCGAGGACGACATTGCTACCGCCGCCGCTTGTACCTTCAAATGTACCGCCGTTCATCGTTAAGTAGTATTGACCACTTATTGCGTCCCCGCCGGCGGTAATGTTGGCGGTAATGTTACCGTTGACATTTGCGGTGTATAAAAATCCTGAAGCGCTGTTATCTAAGTCTTCAGCATGGAAACCGTCTTTGTTCGCTCTGATAATAAAAGTGCCGCCGCCAATGCGCAAGCTGTTTTTTCCTGCAAAGGCGTGTCCGCTTGAAATTACCGTATACGTACCGCCTGTTATAACCAAGTCGTCTTTAGATACAACGCCGTGTCCTGCAGGTGATTGTATGGTTAAATTGCCTGCGCCGTTAAGTGTTAAGTCTTCTTTAGAGAAAATTGCGGCGTCAATGTTGTTTTCGTCTATTGCCACAAATTGACTCCCTGCAATTAATGTGTTGGATGTACCTTCGTATGCGGTAACAAAGACTTTGTCCGCTTGTTTTACGTACACAGGCGCAGAGGAGTTTGACGATATCGTTGCATTATATAACACAAGCTGAATCTTGTCTGTAAGTTCTGCTTCAACTTTTATCATCCCGTTATTAAGCGTACCTCTTAAAATATACACTCCTTCATCCTTTATAGTGGCAGTTGTGCCGTTGATGGTGACGTATTGCGGGAAATTGCAATATATAGCGTTGCCTTCAAGGGTGATTGTTATTGCTCCGCTTGCATCGTAATTCTTTTTTAGGTCTTTGTTAGTAAACATTGCATCGGAAGATACAGGATCTTCGTTTGTATCGCCCGTTGAAGTATCATCAGATTCCGGAGCGGAAGAGCTGCTTACGCTACTGTCATCAACTTCGGGAGCAGAGGAGTCGCTTACACTGCTGTCATCAACTTCGGGAGCAGAGGAGTCGCTTGCACTGCTGTCATCAACTTCGGGAGCAGAGGAGTCGCTTACACTGCTGTCATCAACTTCGGGGGCAGAGGAGTCACTTGCACTGCTGTCATCAACTTCGGGAGCAGAGGAGTCACTTGCACTGCTGTCATCAACTTCGGGAGCAGAGGAGTCGCTTACACTGCTGTCATCAACTTCGGGAGCAGAGGAGTCA
>SVRF01000045.1 GCA_015064945.1 Oscillospiraceae bacterium
TTCAAAACGAACCTCGGCTCACAGTACCTATGTACAGTTCTCGCCTCGGTTCGTCTTGTCTGAACTCTTTCTCAGCACTCTGCCAAGCTGATGACAAGTTTGTCATCAGCTTGAAGGCTTTTCGGCAAATGCCGAAAAGCCTTCACTTGTATATATGCTTATTTCTTGGTGAAGATAAGAGTCTCGCCGTCCTGTGTAACGGTCATGGTAGAGCCGCTTATGCTGTAATCGGCATCGCTAAAAAGCTGTTCGCTTTCGCCCATAAAGGAAAGTTCACCGTTAAGCTTACCGCCTGAGGTAGACCAGGTCATATCCATAGTGATGCCGGACATAGCAATTTTGCCCGTACCGCCCTCATCGAAGGTAAATGTCATAACAATTTCGTCCTGAGTAACTTCCCAAGTGCCTATTATGGTGCTTTCCACAGGTCTGACCTGTACGTCGGGAATTGCCGCAGTGCCGCTGTTGCCCTTGTCGGGAGTGCTTTCGGTCTTGTCGCCGAAGCCGATGTTTGCACTGCTGCTGCCTTTACGTGTAAACTCAACAGTAGTGCCCTGCTGTGTGATTATAAGCTTGCCGTTTTCAAGCTTATAGTCTGCATCCTGAAAAACCTCGGTAGTTTCGCCCATAAATTCGCCCACGGCGTTAAGCTTACCGTCCTTGACTGTCCAAGTATATTCAATGGTTGCGCCTGCCGCTTCTGCCTTGCCTGTGCCGTCTGCTTTAAAGCTGTAGGTCATTGTAATGCCGTCCAAAGAACCTTCCCAAGTGCCTATAATAGTGTTGTTTTTGCGGTTGGTCTTGGGGCCGTCACTGCCGCAAGCGGTAAAGGCGGTAAGTACAAGGGCAAAAAGCATAATCGTTGCCAATGCTCTTTTCATAAGTATATTCCTCCTAAAACTCAATATGCAGATATTTTACACCATTATACGTGGCTTGTCAACAAAAAAATACCCGAAGAGTTCTTCGGGTATTTCCTTATGTACTAAGCTTCTTATTTCTTGGTAAGTACTACAACGTCCATACCGTCATCAATGGTGAGGGAGTCGCCGTCAACGCTGTATTCAGCGTCAGCAAGCATCTCTTCGCTTGTGCCCATAAAGCTCATATAAGCGGTAAGCTTGCCGTCTGCAGCAGACCAAGTCATATCCATTTCTACGCCCATGCTTTCCATTGTGCCGGTGCCGTCAGCGTTGAAGGTAAAAGCTACGGTCACGCCTTCTTCGGTAGCTTCCCAAGTGCCAACGATTGCATCGTCGCCGCCGAGAGCTATAGAGATTTCGGTATCAGAATCTTCACTTACGCCGTTGCTGCGGGTAAATACAACAGTTTCGCCTTCCATAGTGATGGAAAGAGAGTCGCCGTCAAGAGAATAGTCAGCGTCCTTAAGCATTTCGCTGGTTTCGCCCATCACAGACAAAGAAGCGGTAAGCTTGCCGTCTGCAGCAGACCATGTCATATCCATAGTCATACCCAAGGTTTCCATTGTGCCCTTGCCCTCTTCTTCAAAGGTAAGGATCATAGTAATTTCGTCTTCAGTAACTTCCCAAGCGCCAAGGAGTGCATCATCGCCGCCAAGGGTAACGTCTTCGGAGATAGCGCTGTCTGCTTCGGATTCGCTGCTTTCGATTTCTTCAGAAGCAGGCTCGTCAGAGATGTCTTCGGCGGAAGCGGATACATCGGTGCTGTCCTCAGTGGAAGCGGATGCGTCGGTGCTGTCCTCGGTGGAAGCGGATGCGTCGGTGCTGTCCTCAGTGGAAGCGGATGCGTCGGTGCTGTCCTCAGTAGAGGGAGCAGCTACAGAACTGTTGTCCTTTTCGTTGGTCTTGGGACCTTCTGCGTTATCACAAGCTGCAAAGCATACAAGCATAAGTGCAAAAACCATAACCAGGCTTAAAAACTTTTTCATAACAAAATCCTCCTAAAAAATACTACGGCTATTCTACAGCAAACACTGCAAAAAGTCAATACAAAAAATGCGGCTTTTTAAGCCTTTTTCCCGGGGTTTTTTAGTAAAAAAGCTGAAAATACTATAGTTTTGCTTTGCAAAACGCTTTTATATCCGTTGCTTTAGCTTATCGTTTGGTATATGCTCAACAATATCCGATATAGAACAATCTAACAATTCACAAAGGTCGTCCAGCGTATTTGTTGAAACCGACATATTTCTGCGCAAACGCTGAACTGTACTACCGCTTATATTAAATTTTACCCTTAAAGTGTAGGTAGACATTCCTTTTTTCTTTAATGTTTCCCATAACGGCGTATAAACAATCATAATATACCTCCAAAACATCTTGCATATTTTTATTATGCTCGATATAATGGTCATATAAAATGCTCTAATATTGGGCATACAACGGAGGTAATTATGGTTTGTACTTTCTTCGGTCACAGCAATACGCCTTATACAATTAAAGCTACTTTAAAAACAATTTTA
This sequence comes from Oscillospiraceae bacterium, assembly GCA_015064945.1. Lineage (GTDB taxonomy): Bacteria > Bacillota > Clostridia > Oscillospirales > CAG-382 > SIG636. Next base: position 2,441 of record SVRF01000045.1, read on the forward strand.
ATCGACTTAATAGAAAACAAAAAAGTAAATATGTTTTATGTTGGAAACGAGGGCTCTTTCGACCGAATGGCAAGAGATCTGCTTAAAGAATTAAAAACAACACACAGAATAAATTATTATGTTGTACTCGCATATATCCCGCAAAAATCGGACGATAACGATTATACTGACAGCATTTATTTTGACGAACTAAACTCAAAACCGCACAGAGTGCGAATTGTTGAAAGAAACAAATTGATGATTAACAAATCGGATGTTGTGGTTACTTATGTAACGCATATTACAGGTGGAGCATCCGAATTTAAAGCGCTTGCAGAGAGAAAGGGTAAGATAGTTATAAACGTTTCAAAATTTTAAAATTTGTATTTGGTACAAAGATACAGCCGTTTTATTTTTTTATTCCAAGATCACCCCGACAACAAAGGAGACACCTCTTTACGAGGTGTCTCCCTTCAGCCTTGTTTTTTAAGTATTCTTATTATTTCTTGTTAAAGGTTACAGACTCACCGTCAGCGGTTATGGTAAGCTTATCGCCGTCAACCTTGAAATCAGCGCCCTTAAACATTTCTTCGGTCTGACCCATAAAGGACATAGAAGCGGTAAGCTTGCCGTCCTTGATTTCCCAAGTCATATCCATAGATATGCCTTCGCTTGATATTTTACCCTTGCCGTCTTCTTCAAAAGTAAGGGTCATAGTAGTGCCGTCCTGCTTACCTTCCCAAGTGCCGATGATGTCATCGCCGCCGCAGGAAACAAGAACCATTGCAAGAGATGCGAAAACAAGAAGTAATGCTAATGCCTTTTTCATAAATAGATCCTCCAACAAAATATGATACACTCACTTTTTAAAACAAAAGCCTTGTGTTCCTGTATATTATACACAAATCACAAGGTTTTGTCAATGGTTTTTCGGCAAATTGCCGAATTTTTTTAAAAATACCAAAACCAAGGCGCTTTACGTGTAATAATCTTATGGCAAACCGAAAGCTCCTCTACGGTTATGTCAAAATAACGGCTTAGGTTATAGCCCGCAGTAAAGGTACCGTCCGAGTAACGGTTGGCGCTGCTCCAGGTAGGGTCCATGATCACCCAACGGTCCTCTTCCTCCAGATACGCTTCCACTACCACGTGGTTTGCGGTGTTCATTTCAGCCCCTGCCACATCCATGGGGAACTGCCCGTAAACTTCGGTAACAATACAGGGTATCCCCTGCGCCTGTAAAAGCGCGCAAAGCAGGTTGGCGTAGCCTTGGCACACGGCATATCTGTTAAGATACACGTCCTCAGGGGAAAGGTTGGTGCTTTCGGTCGCTCCGCTGTAAAAATCCAGGTCGTAGTATATGTTTTCCGTCACCCATTTAAACAGGGTATGCATTTTTTCGTAGTCGCTTTGTTCCCTTTTCGACAAGCGGTCGGAAACAATGCGCATTTGCGGAGACAGCAAAAAGTAAAATCCCTCAGAAGGGTCTATATACTCGTCCAAAAGCTGTGTGTTATGCGCCAGCACGGGGGACTGCTCTAAATAATATGCTCCGTCCTCACAGCTTATGTAATAACGGCCTCTGTTTATGTAAGACCAGGAGTTTATGTCGCCGCTTGTATGGTGGTACAGGGATACAGAAACACGGTCGTTTATTCCGCTAAGGTCGAAGCCTGCGTAAAACTTGCCGTGGGGCGGCACGTCTATATATTTATCGTCCAGTACCGTATCATCTTCATTATGCATGCGTATCCATACCGCATCCACTCCCTCATACTCTAAGACGCCGCTTACCCTAAGGGTTGTACCGTCTACGAAGATAGCCACGTATTCCCCATCGTAATGGGAAGTTCTGAAGGCGTGTTCGTCCTCGGCAGGGGGAGCTTCACTTTCCTCCGGGGAGCTTTCCTCCGGGGAGCTTTCCTCTGGGGAGCTTTCCTCATCAGAGCTGTCTTCGGTAGGGGCTAAAGGGAAGCTTTCTAAAAGCTTTGCGTCATACTTAAGGACCTGTGCCGCATCAAGGCTGTCCACCGCACCGTCGATGTTGACATCGCCGTTTTGTATCTCTTCCCTTAAGCTTGCGTCATATTGCAGTATCCACGCCGCATCCAGACTGTTTACGTTTCCGTCGCCGTTCGTGTCGCCCGTTACGGAAGCTGCGGCGGTGCACACAACCGAAAAGGATGACAGGACTGTAATCAATACCAAAGCAAGGCTTATTATACGTTTTTTCAAGCCATCGCCTCCTAACAGCACGTCTTTTTTAATATTATAACACCGCAAGCAGATAAAGTCAATTCGTCTGCAAGGATAAACCTTCCAACAACCACCCCGACAAAAAGCTCACCAAAGGCGAAATGCCTTTGGTGAGCGTAGTTTTAAAGCTTATTCAAAGGAGGCAACAACGGTAAACTGTGCTTCGGGTGCTGTGAAGGGATTTGCGGGGTCATAGCTGTTAAAGCTTATCTGTATTTCGTCGCCTGCGGAAACTTCCACAGTAGCAGTAGATGCAACGGGGTCGCTGTCGCTCCACTGTTGTTCACCGTACTGATAAGAGGTAAGGTTGTTTATAACATAGGTCCAACCGCCTTCGGGCATCTGTATTGTAAGGGTGCCGTCCCGGCTTGCTGTCCAAGTATAGAACACGCCTAATTGTTCGCCCGCTTCAACATCAACAAGGTTTTCGCCCATTACAAGCTCTATGGGGTTTTCCATATTGCCTGCGGGAACAGCGAAATCAAGAGCAAGGATAACTGTTTCTTCGCTGTCGTTGGTAAAGCTGTAAAGCTGGTACATATCGGTTATAGCGCACTCCTCACTGATGTCGCCTGCGGTAGCCACAAGAACCATACCGTTCTTAAAGCTTATCTCAAAGTATACGGTTGCACCGGGAGCAATAACGTATTCACCTGCCGCCATAACGGGGTGGGGAAGCTCTTCTGTGCCGTACTCAGGCTCGTCGTCGGAAGGTTCACCCTCAAATCCGTCAATAAGCTTTGCGTCATACTTAAGCACCTGTGCCGCATCAAGGCTGTTTACAGCGCCGTCGCCGTTAACATCGCCAACCAAAAGCTGTGCTACGTTGAACTCTACGAGCTTTGCGTCATACTTAAGCATCTGCGCCGCGTCAAGGCTGTTGATCGTGCCGTCGCCGTTAGCGTCGCCAAGGATGGAGGGCTCTGTTTCCTCTTCTTCGGAGGATGCGTCGTCGGAGGAGTCTTCTGCAGAAACATCCTCTGTAGTTTCATCATCGGAGACATCCTCAGAGGGTTCGTCGTCGGAAACGTCCTCAGAAGAGGATACGTCTTCGGCAGCACCTTCGATATATGCGCAGGCATACATCCAAGCGGTTTCTTCCACAACGTTTTCGGGGTTGGCAAGCCAGCAGTTCTGACCGTCAACGTCAAACCAGCCCTGCTCTTCGCCGTGGGTTTGGATTATGTGGATAAGGTCGTAGCAAAGAGGGTAAATATTATTGTCTGCGCAGTCGATAAATTCAATTACAGCGTCTGTAAAATTAATTATTTTAACTATCTCGCCGTCAGAATTACGTTCTGCATCTCTTATAGCGGCACTTTGTACTATTGTTGCAAGTGCATAGGGCGCTTTTTCCAGATCAAAGTAGAGGATGGGGCCATCTGCGCTGTCCAAGTGATAATATCCGTCGTCACCAAGCACTGCACTGTGTTCTTCGTTGATGTTAACGTAAGTAAGAGACTGACCTTCCTCAATATCAAGGGTAAAATCTTCGGGGGCTACGGTGTTTTGGTAGTCCTCGGTAGGAATTTCGGGAGGGTCGAGTTCACCATCTTCCGCAACCTCTATTAAAACCGTTGCCGTGCCGTCGTGCTGAACACCGAAAAGGCAGGAGCTGCCTACGGAATCTTCGGTCACGTTGAAGAAGATCAAACCTACTTCGTTAACGCCGCTGTAAGAGGCAAAGAAGGGAGAGCCTGTTACGTTGTGCAAAACCGCACCGTCGGTCAAAAGGCTTATGCAATAATTGCCTACAGCATCAGGAGTGAAGCAATAGCCCGTTACGTCAACGGTATCAAGAGGTGTTACCTCAAAACTGCCTATCGATGTAAAGGGTTCTTCCTCATAAAGAAATTCAAAGCTCAGATCCTCTGCAAAGACACCGAAGCTTGCAAGGGACAAAGCGGTTGCCAGAGCCAAAAGCAAGGCGATAATTTTTGTCGCTTTCATAAATCGTTTACTCCTTAATTAATTTATACGTTCATTTTACCACATATCCGCCTCGTTTTCAATAGCTTTGTGTGGACAAATAAAGGAAAATATGATATAATCCCCCCGAAAGGGGTATAATATGAAGCTTAGCGTTAAAAAATTTAAAGAGCTTACGGCAGAGGAGCTGTATGATATAATAAAACTGCGCAACGCCGTTTTTGTGGTAGAGCAAAACTGCGTTTATCAGGACTTGGACGGCAAGGATAAAAACGCCTTCCACGTCACTTTAAGCGACGATGAAGGTATACAGGCGTACTTGCGGGTGTTGGACGGAGGCGTTTCCTACAAAGAACCGTCACTTGGTAGGATAATCTCCGCAAAGCGCCGTATGGGGCTTGGAACTGCGGTGGTCAAGGCAGGCATAGAGGTAGCAAAGGAGAAATACGGCGCAAGCCTTATACGTATAAGCGCACAGGTACAGGCAATGCCCTTTTACGAAAGCCTTGGGTTTACGGCAGTGTCCGAGGTCTATGACGAAGACGGCATCCCCCACAGAGAAATGACGCTTGCACTGTAACGTACAACAAACAGAGCCCCCAAGAAGCCGTCAGGCTTCTTGGGGGGCTTTCTTACATCTTCACTTTTACATCCTTCGCCCACACGGGCATTCTTAAAAAGCGGAATATACCTATTCTGTCCCCCACCTTTAAAATTTTAAGATCGCCGCGGTAGAGAAACACGTACTCCTTTGTGCCGCCGCCGTCCAAATCGAGGACAAGGGTCACCTCGGTAACGTCCACACTGTTGTAGGTCGCCCCCGTACCGTTTGCGCCGCCGTGAACTCTTAGCTGGGTGGGCCTGAAGTCTTTAATGGCTTTTACCGTTCCGTATCTGCGTCTGGGTGTTAAAAACAAATACAGCTTAGACGCCCAAACGCCCGCGGCAAACAGCAATATGTAACACGCAAAGTACACGGTATTAAAGCCCTTGTGCTTAAGTGTACCCCAAACAAACGCAGCGATAAGCACCAAGAACAGACCCATTATTATAAGGGCGCTGCGCTCTTTTTTCTTCTGATCCTTTATTCCTTCCTCGTGCAGATACATAACTCTTCCCCCTTTTTCCGAAAAAGTGCGGTCTGCGGTTTTATTTGCTTTTGGACGCCTTGTATTCGTCCTCGTCTATTTTGCCTGTGGCAAGCATTTTCTCCACCCACAGTTGCAAAGTCTCCACGGCAACGGATATCCGCTCCAGCTCCTCCTGTATTGCCACAAAGTCCTTCAGCTCTTTGCCTTCTATTTTGCCGTCGGCGGTTATCTCAATAAACCGCTCCTTCTGTTTGTTCATGGAATTAAGAGAGGCTAACATCTCCAAAACTATCTGTGACAGCTCCTTGCCCTTTACCTCAGGCACGTACTGGCGGCCTATACAGCACTGGTTAGAGCAATAATAGTTGATGAGGAAAGGCGCTTTGTATTTCTCCGCCATGGTCAAAATCTCATCGGGGTGCGGCACGGAACGTTCGTTTTCTATTTTTTCAATACGCTCCGGCGAAACGCTAACCAAAAGCTCTGCGGCTTTTTCACGGGTAAGCCCTAAGTTTTCACGGGTAAGCTGGTATATGTTTTTGTTTGTTTTTGTAGAAACACGTGCCATAAAAACCTCCTGTAAATCCCCACGCCGCAGCGTTATACTTTCGCCTGTTATTATTTTACACTGAATAGACGGTTAAATAAACCGTAACCGCAGCAAAATAAGGGCAGGTATTTTCACAAATGAAGAAAATATTAATGTTATGAGTATAGCATATCCTATGTATGTTTTCAAGGCTTATTGACAAACTGCAAAACAAGGTCTATACTGAAGCAAACGCAGGAGGGTGAAAAAATGAAGCAGAAAACCTTGAACTTTTTAGCAAGCCACGGTATCCCCTATGAGATAACGGAACACGAAGCGGTTTACACTATGGAGGATATGGAGCGTCTTGGGCTTTACGAGCTGGGCACGGTTTGCAAAAATCTGTTTGTGCGAGACCAAAAGGGCAAAAAGCATTTTTTGATAACGGTACATAACAACACAAAGATAGACTTAAAGCTGCTTGGCGAGCTTCTCGGTGCAGGCAAGCTTAGCTTCGCTTCGGCAGAAAGACTTCAAAAATACTTAGGCGTAGAAGCAGGCTGTGTGTCACCCCTTGGTATAATCAACGACGAGGAAAACAAGGTGGCCGTGGTCTTTGAGGAAAAGCTGACGGAAGAAGTGCGCCTCGGCGTGCATCCCAACTGCCACAGCGCAACTCTCTGGCTGTCCTACGCTGACCTTGCCTCCGCCGTTAAAGCCGCCGGCAACGAGATTTTAACAATTAAGCTTTAGGTGAATAATGGAACTAACAAAACAAGACTCTAAAGAAGCAAAGGGTATCGCCATAATCGGTATGGTAATGTTACACTTATTTTGCCGCTTAAATAATTTTCCGTACACTCCGCTTATATGGTTAGGCAACACGCCGCTTGTATATTATTTCGGGCTTTTTGGCGATATTTGCGTTCCCACATACTGCTTTTTAAGCGGATACGCACAGCATTTATTATTTCAAACCGAAGGCAAAGCTTACTATAAAAAGCGCTTTTTGAGGATACTTAAATTCCTTGTAAACTTTTGGATAGTGTGTTGTGTTTTTGCGCTTTTAGGGCTGTTTTTTGACAATTCGGGAACAATCCCAACTTCGTTTTCCGTTTTTTTAGGCAACTTCTTTTTATACGGGCTTTCCTATAACGGCGCTTGGTGGTTTGTTGTTACATATATTATTTTGGTCCTTGTTGCTCCGTATGCCATAAGAGCCGTAAACAATTTAAACAGTATTTGGGTTCTGCTTATAAGCGGCACCGTCTATTTTATTGCTTACTTTTTCAGATTTAACCACGCTTTATCGTTCGACCACGCAGCAGTTACTTGGTTGTGGACACAGTTGGTTTTGCTTGGCACGTCTTTTCTCCCCTTTGTCCTTGGCGCCTTGTTCAGAAAACATCAAATTGTTTCTAAAATAAGAGAAATCGATATACCCCCTTTATTAAAAAACTTCCTGTGTGTATCCGTGCTTTTGTCTGCGTTCATATTTCACTGCTTTGTTCCGTCGCTTATCGTTGCTCCAATAACCGCAACAGCAAGCCTTGTCTGCTATTGGACCTGCTACAAACCCAAAGCGGTGCGTAGCGTGTTGCAATTTTTCGGCAGCCATTCCACCAATATATGGCTTACACATATGTTTTTCTATCTGGTGCTGTTTAAGGATTTGGTGTTTGCGGCTAAATACCCTTTAGCTGTTCTTTCGTTTATGCTTATTCTGTGTATATTGACGTCTTACCTTGTGGAAATCCCCAACAAATACCTTTTAAAACTAATAGACAAACAAAAATGAAAACTTCTCACATCTACGCAAAAACTAAGCGCCACACCGTAGCCAAAGCATTGCAACCCGAACCGGCCCAAAAGGGCTGAAACGCAATATTTTTCGGCAAATATCACTTTCTCGTCCTTGCAATACGCAGGGCAAATTCATCATCACCACAACGCGCCATTGCTATTCGAAAGGCATCTCTTTTTTGTGCACAGGCAACAGCTTTCTCTTTACCCCGCCGCTATGGCGTGATTTTCGTATACCAAAAACGAAACCGAACAGTCTTTGTAAAGCACTGCTCGGTTTGTTCTTTTTAGGCAACGTAAGCCTTATTTGTTCTTCGTCTTTTTATAAAATAGCACCCAGCTAAATATAGCACTGCCAACAAAGCGCCTATACAAGATATATATGTGCCTATGGTTATAGCCGGCATTCGATACTCAAAAACAATATTGTTTTGTCCCGGATTAACCTTAAATGCCATACACCCTATATTGGCTTTTATAAATTCTGCTTTTTTTCCGTTAATTGTGGCAGTCCAGCCTTCGTTTTCGTAAGGTACAGAAACATACACAATTTCTTCCTTTTGCGCCGTTATCTCCGCCTTAAATCCTTTAGAGGTTGTTTCGAAGTGGTCAAACAAAATCCTATTGCCTGCCGCTGAAGTTTCCCCATGTGTTAAAACATCTTTAACAAACGCCTCATCAGCATTTTCTACTATAAGGGTGTTCAACATAAGCTGTGCTGAATCCTTACTTAAATTCAAGCTTTCGAACTCAGAGCGGGTTATGTAATTATTATAAGAAAAACCCATACCCATATAGTGCTCATTTTGGTAAACCTTTATGCCTTGATCCGTTTTTATATACGTAAACCCTAAGGGTATAGGCAAACCGTCCTTTGGATATAAATCATAATAATACTTTACGCCTAGCAAAGTCCTAAGTTCGTTATCAATTCCAACAGGAAATATTGACACCTTCCCCAAAAACATATTTAAGTTTTTTGACATTTCAACCGAAGAATAGTTTTTTACGCTTTCAAAGGTAGAGATTGACGGTTTTGTTGTTGCATACCCATAATTTCTTAATTGCATTGGATAATCTATTCTGTAATCCTTACCGTCTTCAAATTCAGGCAAATCAAAGAAATAAAGGTCCACTTGTTCTTTTACGCTTATGTTTGTCTCGGGATAATAATCCAAAAACGACTCGTCCTTCAGGTTGACAACCGTATATGAGCATCCGTATACAAGTAAAAGTATAACAGTTATAGGTAAAATATGTTCACGCACTTTTTGGCTATGGACAAACGCGATAAGGCAAGCGTACATGCAGAAAGCCGCAATCAGAGAAAAACCAAGATAAAAATTCGATAAGTTTCCCTCAACGGATGCGTCATAAATAAGCGTATTCAAAATTGATAATTTTCCCATTAAAAATTGTTTGCAAAAGAAAAATACACCTATCACCCCTGCAAAACAAACAATCGTTATATATACTGAACGCTTTGCAAGTGTTTCGTTATAATTCTCCAAAAAAGAAAGAGTAGCCAATATAAAGAACAAAACCATCGCATAAGCATACCGAAGATATGTGGTGGAAAACGCGTTGTAAACCAGACTAATCCCACACCAAACAATACACAAAACGCTAAACACACAAATTAGTTTAAGCCACAAATTGTCCTTTTGTTTTTTATTAAACCAACTTGCCAACACAAACGACACGCTGAAAATCGGAACGTAGCAAGCAATAGACCTCCAGCGAGAAAATCCTAAGGTGCTGAACCTGTTTGAAGCAGCCGGCAAGAAAAACGAAGTGAGCCTTGCAAAAAAATCATTACCGTAAAGCCAACTTCCGGAAGTTTTTGTTCCTATTGCCTGCGCCGAGCCTGCGGAATTAAAAAGTTTGTAAATAAACGGAAGAACCACAACAGAAGCACAGATAAAACCTAAAAGGTATTCCCATACCGCCATGACAAAAAGCTTAAAACTACGGTTCTCTTTCCATTCGTTGGAGAAAAAATATCTGCACAAAAAGTAAACTACAAAAGAAATGGTAGAAAAAACAAAAAAGTAAAAACTTGTAACACAAGAAAGAAAAGAGGCTAAAACAAGCTGATGTTTATAGGCATCGCAACGGAACAACTTTTCTGCTGCCAATAATATTAAAGGAAACGCCCAGAGAGCGTCTATAAACTGCATAAATTCAAAATTAATAAAGGTATAAGAGGAAAATGTGTAAAGCAATGCGCCCAAAACGGCGTGCTTGTATTCTTTAACCATATAGCTCAGATATGCATAAGCGGACATCGCAACCAGCGCAAACCTTAAAAGATGCATATAAGTTACTGCATAAGGAATAATTTCCTTAGGGAACAGTAAACATACAAAATTGAGAGAAAACACACTGTTCAATACATTAATGGGCGCCCCTAAATAATTGTACCAATCCCATGTTCCGACGCTGTCAAAAAGTATTTTGCGCGCTTTTATAAGACGAGGGATGTATTGGTCAATATAATCACCGCATATAATATAAACTCCGTGATTCTGCAACATAGAGGGCAACATAATTAAAAATATCATCAACGCAGATAAAATTCCTACCTTAACAACAGCACGTTTTTCATTCTTGAACATTAAACTCCTCCTGAAGCGCATAATTAAGCAAAAACATTGTATCATTAAACCTTTTATTTGTCAATGCAAGCTTCCACAAAACAGCCCGAAGCAACTGCTTCGGGCTTTCTTTATCGTGCGTTCTCAAGAAGTCTTCAGACTTTTTGCGGTGATTTAAAGCTGTGCAAGTATTTCTTCCTTGGATCTGTAGCCTATCATTCTTGCCGTTTCTGCACCGTCCTTAAGCACCACCAAGGTGGGAATGCTTACAACGCCGTATTTAACGGCAAGCTCACTGCTTTCGTCAACATTCACCTTAGCTACGGTGATGTCTGCACGCTCGGCGGCTATCTCCTCCACTATGGGAGCTATCATTTTACAGGGACCGCACCAGTCCGCATAAAAGTCAACAAGTGCCGTGCCCTTTGCGGTTTCGGCAGCAAAATTCTGTGTGTTCAACTTTTTCAACATAGCCATTTCCTCTCAATCTTTAGATTTATAGTACAGCATACAATGGCAGTAGCCTTCAAAATCGGGGTCGGCTATCTGCGCCTTAAACTCATCACACATACATTTATATTCGGGCAGCTTGGGCACACGGCAGGGACAATAACCGCCCTTAGCCTTAAGCCCTTGCTTTATGTGCTCTACCAATTCTTTATTTTCATTAAGCCTTATTGCCATATCTGCCACCTCTTGTGTCGGGTACGATCAATTCTTTATTGTATTATAACACAACACCGCTTAAATAACAAGCAAAAAAACTTAATTTTGGTAACAAATCCTTTCCGCATCGCATCTAAGCAGATATAATTTTTCCAGCCACTCAGGTTGCTTGGCAAAATCTTCTTTTAGAGAATACAGCGTGCGCTTTCCTACGCGCCTGTCCAAAAGGGCAAACATCCTGACAAGAGGATTGTCAGAACAAATGCTTTCTTTAATATCCTGTTCACGGTAATCTGCCAATGCGTCGCAGAACTCGTTGTCGGTATACTCTGTTCGTTCGTTTATCGAATACTTACCGAGCAACGGCCAAAAACCGTCCCAGTACGCTCTTGTGCCGCTTTGATTGGTATTGTCTTTTAAACCTTTTTTGATAAAGTAGGTGTTTACGGTTTCAAAAGAAAACCTTTTAATTTGCTCGCCGTCAATGCACAGTTCAAAAATGTGACAGCCGTCCATCCCCACGTAGGACGTGCAGCCGTAGCGCACTCGCTCTTTTAGAGATTGTGCCAACATTTCCTTCTCTAAGTACTTGCGCATCCCACTCCACGAGCCAAGAATTTTCGCCATAAAGCCACATCCTTTCATACTCAACATTACGGCTGCTTCGCAACCGCATCCAAATAGGAAACAAGCCCGTCGCCGCCAAAGGAATGGTAGGCGACAACTCTGTCCTGCTTGGGGTAAAAGATAAGCATCTGACCGTACATTCCGCCTTTGCCGTAGCCGCCGCCCGGGGTCTTTGCAAATTCATATCCCTCACGCAAAACGGTTTCCACCCACTCTGCCGAAACAAGCTGTTTCCCATGGTATAGTCCGCGGTTCAGATACAACACGCCAAGCTTTGCAAGGTCTTCCGTATACACGTACAGCCCCGTGGCACCCATGGGGTATCCCATAGGACATTTGCTCCACGCCATCTCACGGAAGCCCAACGGATAGAACAAATGCGTCAGCAAATAGTCGTCCATCTTCTCGCCGCTTTTTGCAGTAAACACTCTGGACAGCAGATAATATGCCGCGTCGCTGTATCGGCTTTCAGTACCGGGGATGTATTGCGGCTTGCTGCCGAACAAATAGCCCAAATAATCCTCCCCTGCTATCGGTACCTGATTTTCGGCATCGATATCCAAGCATCCTCCTGCAAAGCCTGCACTGTGCTTAAGCAGATGATGTACCGTCATCGTCTCCCACGCAGGGTCCGTATCCGACGGCAGTTGGCTCCGCAGAATATCACAAACCCTTTCGTCTGTCCGTAGAAGCCCCCTATCCACCAGCATACCGATAGCTGTTACAGTGAAGACCTTGGCAACGGAATAGCTGTTTTGCGCTCCGTTAGCGGGGGTTATCACTGCCGTTTGTGTATATCCGTTTTCAACAAGTGTTATCTTATAGTAAGTACCGCTTCCGTTTTTCGCTTTTTCCACCAGCCTGTTAAGCAACGGCATTTTCACATTTTTGTCCATTTCCACAACGCCTCCTGATTTATAGGCAAGTTATCGTTTTTTAAAATATCTTGCAATCCCGTCCATTCGGCTTTCCTGCTTAACCGAAAAGGGGCAACGGCTCTCGCAATGACCGCAATGCAGGCACGCTTCGGCGTTTACTGACAGCTTGGTATAGTGGTTAGCGGCTATCGTGTCGCCTGCCAAAGCAAGGTCGTAGTATTTGTTTACCAGCCCTATATCGATGCCTGCAGGACAAGGCTGACAATGGTTGCAATACACGCAAACACCTGTTACGGTATCGGCGGTAAAGCTGCCGATAACCGAATAATCCTTTTCTTCGTCTGTTGCCGTCAAAAATTTAAGTAATGTGTCAAGATGCTCCATAGTCTGAACACCCGGAACCACGGTAAGAACACCGGGGCGGTCTATGGCATATTGCAAGCATTGACTGTGGGTAAGAGCAACTCCGAAGGGGGATTGCTCGGCAGACAAAAGCTGTCCCGCAAAGAAGGGCTTCATAACCGAAATACCTATCCCTTCCCGCTGACAACGACTGAAAAGCTCAAAGCGTTCGTTAACAGAGCCTATGCCGTACTCGTCACCTTTCTCAAAATCGTAGGCAGGGTTAAGAGAGAACATCATCATATCCGCAAGCCCCGTATCGATTATACGGTTTGCCACGCGGGGCGTGTGGGACGAAAATCCGATGTGACGGACAACGCCGCCGGCTTTCAGTTCTTTAAGATAATCAAGAACACCAATCTCGCAAAGCTTATCATAATCCTCATCGTCATCCACGCAGTGCAAGAATCCGAAATCAACGTAGTCGGTTTGAAGCTGTTCGGTCTCCCAAAGGAAGGTCTTTTTTATCGTATCGAAATCGCGGCACCAACCGTATTCGCCCTCCTCGTCATATACCGCGCCGAAATGTACCTGCAAAAAAACCTTGTGGCGGCAATCACGAATAGCCCTTCCTATAGGAGCATAGGAGGCGCCTGCCGTACAAAGGTCAAAAAAGTTAATGCCGTGGGCTACGGCTTTGCGTATTATCGCCTCAATCTCGTCGGCGGGCGTCTTTCCTATACCGCCCATTCCAAGTCCTAACACGCTGAACCTTTCGTTTTCGTTGCCGCGAGGTAGTTTTCTGTATTCCATACTTGCCTCCTGATTATAGATTAACAATACGATTAAGGATATAGATATAAGCCTCTTTTATTATATCACATCTACACAACTTTTTATAGCTTTTTTAGAAAATCGCCCCAACAAAAAACGACCGCCGACTTCTTCCTTTGTCAGCGGTCTAAGGGCTGACCGATCGGTCAGCCCTTGTACTATTCGACATATTGGAATTTGTCGCTCTGACAAACTGAAATTTTATTCTCTGTTCTTCTCTCCCCAAATACATAACTGATCCAACACTTCCATAAGGGATTTACCACGGTCACTTAGGCTGTATTCAACCTTTGGAGGAATTTGGGGGTACTCTTTTCTAATGATCAGACGATCTTCTTCCAACTCTTTTAAGTTGCTGCTGAGTGTTTTGTCTGTAATTGATTTCAAATATCTTTTCAATTCATTGAAGCGAACAACTTCAAACTCCATAAGACAATATAAAATGACCATCTTATGCTTGCCGGATATGAGAGATAGCGTATAACTAAAACCAGTTTCGTCAAAATTTGCATTATTAATATATTTACTTATCATATTATACTTTCCTTTAAGATAGTACATATCAGAAATGACAGTACTTGATTTATTTCTGTTACTGGCTATAATTATATATAAAGGCAAGGAACTTGTCAATATATCCATCAAAAAGAGGTGCTTAGAATGAGGAAAACACTTAATATCACAGAAGCAATCTTCCCGATGCCCGTCCTACTAGTAACAACCTATAATGAGGATGGCAGCGTTAACGTTATGAACGCTGCTTGGGGAACAATGCAGGAAAGAGGCAACGTAGCACTCAACCTGACTGAAACACACAAAACCGTAAAAAATATCAAGGCAAGAGGGGCTTTTACGGTCAGTATTGCAGATGCCGCTCACGTTGTTGAAGCAGATTACTTCGGCGTTGTTTCCGGCAACAGAGAGCCGAAAAAATTTGAGAACAGCGGATTGACCGCAAGCAAAGCAACAACCGTAGATGCGCCCGTGATCAATGAATTCCCAATCTGTATGGAGTGCGAATTTATCGAATATCAGAATAATGAATACGGCGTTGGTGTCATTGGCAAAGTGGTAAATGTAACGGCAGACGAAAAGGTAATGGTTGATGGCAAGCTCGATATGTCTTTAGTCAATGCCATTGCATTCGACCCATATACGCATGGCTACTATCTGGTAAACGAAAGAGTGGGCGAAGCCTTCAAAGACGGTTTACAACTCAAATAACGATTTTCTAAAAATAGAGTTCTCTCGAAAAAAGAGAACTCTATTTTTAGAATCAAATTCAAATTTATTTAACTGTTCTACATATTGGAATTTGTCAATATCGATTACCATACAAAACTTTCGCTTTTTCGGTATATTTCTTTACAAACTCGGTCTTTGCGTTTGTATAAGCATCCCTGTTATGTTCGTACTTTTTCCATAAATTTAATTTCAAATCTTCGTATTCCTTGGCTACATCCGAATGCTCTATGAGATAATCCCTGAAATACAATTCGCTGTTATCTCCTGCATATCTCAAGTGCAAATGAAATACTCGCTTGG
>SVRF01000046.1 GCA_015064945.1 Oscillospiraceae bacterium
CAGAGGTATATCCGCCGCCGAAAGCCTTGTAATAGTCGAACATTCTGTCCTTAAACACCTTGTAATAAGTACCGTTTACTACGAAAGATGCGTTAGTACCGAACACGTAACGCATCTGTTCGGGACAGTTTTTACCTGCAGTATTGTGGTGCTGTACTATCTGAGTATAGGGGTTGAAATTAAGGCTTACGCAAAGCCATGCAACCAGCATACCGAGATAGGTTGCGGTACTGTCATAAACAGTTTCATACCATTCGTAGGTAGCGTCGGTATTCCACACACCGGGGAAACCGGGGGTTGCGGTCTCAATACCGATACCGGAATAGTTGGAAGCATCGGAAACCTGGTTAACAAGATTTTCACTTGTCCAATAGTTACCGCCTGCGTGCCATGCTCTTTCGTTGGCGGGTATCATCTGATAAATACCGTCGTTACCGCAGGTGTAGTGCCAGGATACGATAGAACCGGTGGTGGAGCTACCCCAAGTATGGTTTGCATATGCGGTAGAGGTTGCGCCGTAGTTACCGGTGTTGTGGACAACTATGTACTTTTGATAGTTGATATCACCGGGACGATAGCTGGTTCTGGATGCATCCTGAAAGTCAGCAATCATCTTAATTTCGTTCCTTGTTCCCTCGCCCAAATAGAACTCAACGTTATCGGTAACAAGATTGTTATCAGGTTGAGGTATGCTGTCGGGAATAACTGTTTCGGGGGCTACGAATTCTGCATCCGTAATAGCGGAAACGGGAGAGGCGGTGAAACTGAACACGCCTACTGCCATTACTATCGCAAGCAGAAATGCAGCTAATCTTTTAGAAATGCTCATAATATACCTCCATTTTTGTTTATTTTCTAATTTAACAATAACATAGGATAAACAAGTTTTCAATAGAAGCGCCGCACATTTTACACTTCGTTTTTACTATTTAGTCATATAGCACAAATCCTTTAATCTTATATACACACAATCAACAAAGAGAAAAAGCGGCAAACGCCGCTTTCAGACTGTCGAAAAAGTCCAGTTTATACTGGGCTTTTTTGCGTAAATGTGGTATAATGGATGCGGGTGATGAAAATGTTAGAAGAAAAGAGAAATAACAACCATAGAAACGATGGTGAAATAGTAAGCCTTGATATGTTAGTACCAAGGTTCCATCTGCTTAGGAAAATAGACAAAGCCATAGATTGGAAAAAGATATATCCCATAGTAGAAAGTAAATACAGTAAAATAGGTCGTCCAAGTGTCGACCCTGTTGTGCTTGTCAAAATGGTTATGCTACAGCACCTTTACGGTATACGCTCTCTCAGACAAACAGTAGCAGAGATAGAAGTAAATGTAGCATACCGTTGGTTTATCGGATATTCTCTAACAGAAAAGATACCCCACTTCTCCACAGTCAGCTACAACTTTCTTCATAGATTTGATAGCGATATGTTTGAACAAATATTCACCATTGTACTGAACGAAGGTATAGACAGCGGATATGTAAAGCCTAATGTAATATTCGTAGACGCTACCCATATTAAAGCCAACGCTAACAAAAAGAAACAAATGAAAGTTCATGTACCTAAAGCTGTCAAGATATATGAGGAACAGCTACATAAAGAGATAGACGAGGACAGAGATGACCATGATAAAAAGCCGCTAAAGGACAAAGAGGAAAAAGAAGAGCTTGTAGAAAAGACAGTATCCACAACAGACCCCGAAAGCGGATTGTTCTGCAAAGGAGAACACGAAAGATGCTTTGCTTATGCCGCACAGACAGCTTGTGACAAGAATAACTTTGTGCTTGATGTAAATGTAGTAGCCGGCAATATACACGACAGCGTTTCCTTTGATTCTCTCTATGATAAAGTAACCGGAAGATTCCCTCAAATAGAAACAGTAGTAGCAGATGCAGCATACAAAACACCTTGGATATGTAAGAGAATAATAGACGACGGAAGAATACCGTCAATGCCATACAAGCGTCCTATGACAAAAGAAGGCTTTTTCAAAAAGTATGAGTATGTGTATGATGAATATTATGACTGTTTCATTTGCCCCAACAACAAGATATTAAGATACAGTACAACCAACAGAGACGGTAACCGAGAATACAAGAGTAACCCACACGAATGTGCGAACTGCCCTATGCGAGAGCAATGTACACATAGCAGAGAGATGCAGAAGATAGTGACGAGGCATATATGGGAAGAATACATAGAGAAGACAGAAGACATACGGCATAGCAAGCTCGGTGCTGAAACATACAAATTGAGGAGCCGAACAATAGAGCGAGTGTTTGCCGATGCAAAAGAAAAACACGCAATGCGTTATACACCGTATCGAGGTCTAAACCAAGTAGCCAATTGGGTTAGGCTTAAGTTTGCTGCTATGAATCTCAAAAAGATAGCGATGTGGAAGTTCAAAGATGAAAATCCACATCGCAAAACCACTGTTTTTTCTTTCTTTCACTCGCTTTTCTTCAAAATTGCACCTATATCAACTCAAAAGCCGTGTTTCGCTTAACGCCAAACACGGCTTTTTCGACAGGCTGAAGCTGATGACAAACTTGTCATCAGCTTGGCAGAGTGCTGAGAAAGAGTGCAGACAAGACGAACCGAGGCGAGAACTGTACATAGGTACTGTGAGCCGAGGTTCGTTTTGAACGAAAAAAATACAATATAATGCAGAAAAGTCAGGGACGCGCCCCTGACTTTTCATCTTTGTGTGTAATTATATTTTTCTTTTTTCGTGGTCTGTGCCTTTGTCAGCGGTCTGAGACCTCGGCACTGTCACCGAGGTCTTT
Source organism: Oscillospiraceae bacterium (assembly GCA_015064945.1). Classification (GTDB taxonomy): domain Bacteria; phylum Bacillota; class Clostridia; order Oscillospirales; family CAG-382; genus SIG636. The sequence goes on from SVRF01000046.1 coordinate 2,796, forward strand.
GAATTTAACCTTCTCTCTTGTCACCGAATACGTAAACCACGCCGTAGCCGTTCATACTGTCTCTTAACCAACGTTCCTCAAAATACTCTACGGTATAATTGGTGCGTTGAGGGTCTTTGGCGTTTACGTTGGGGTCGTTGGCTATGTAGTATTCCACACCGTCAATAACCGTATAACCCGACAACAGCACCAAGTGGCCGCTGGAGGTAAGGTAGGTGGAACATCCGATTACGTAGCCTTGGGATAGAGCGTATTTCATCATATCCCTGTCATACAGGTCCATATAGGCGGTAAGGCCCTGCTCGCCTGCGTAGGCAACGGCAAAGGACCAGTTGCCGTAGGCTTCCCATCCGTTGTCGTATATATCCTTGGCGGCGGTCATTGTAGCCTTCTTCTTGCCCATAAATTCAAGCGCCATAGCAACCGTGGTAGGACTGCATATGCGGTTGCCGTCCGCCCCGTTTTCGGGCGCGAGCTGAGAGCGCATAGGCACGTCGTTAAGGAAGCTTTCGGGAAGTGCGGATACATCTACGGTCTGTTGCTTTTCCATTTCGGGTGTGGTAACGGAAAAGTTGTAAACCTTTGGGCTCTTGTCACCGCGGCTAAGCTCCAGCTTGACCTTTATCTTCCCGCTGGCGGTGTAGCCCTTGTTAACGGTGAAAATGTCAATGGCAAGGGTTGCGTACTCATCCTTGGGGGATGTACTGCGAGATATGCCGCGCTTAGAGGACCAAGGTCCCCAGCTTAAAAAGTCAGACCATTGACCTTCGGTGGTCTGGTAGGAAACGGACATCTCCACAATGCCCTTTTCCGTTTCCGCATTCCAAGAGGCAAGTATCGTCTCAAAAGTGCCAATGTCCAGCTCCGTTACATAAGTGCCCTTGCTTTCGCCTTCTTTAAGACGCAAGGCTCCGTCCTTTATCTCGGTATTAGTCATCTCGCCTGCTGTGTCTTTAAGCAGGTAGGTTTTGGTATGGTAATGCAAGTTGCTTTCCTCCTTTACGGGTTCTTCGCTTTCTTCAGAGGTACTGCTTTCCTCCGTCTTGCCGTCGCCGCAGGCGGCAAAAGAGCTAAGCATCAAGGAAAGCAGAAGTAAAATGCTTATATATCTTTTCATATTTCAAAATCAACACAGCTGCGGCTTTCTCTAAGGGGACGCATAAACTCTCCAACCGCTTTGTGCCGGGGATGTACTATGTATTCCTGCAAAGCCTCAAAGTTTTCAAAATCGGAAATAAGCACAAGGTCACAGTTGGTGCTGTCTGCATACTCTGCACCGAGGTGCACTTCGGATGCCTTAAGAGTGGGGATAACGCCCTGCAAAGCGCGCAGCATTTCTGCGGTGCGTGCGGCGTTTTCACGGGCGGTATAGCCGTCTGCCTCGGGCTTAAACTTAAACATAACAATGTGTCTTAACATAATTCATATCTCTCCTTTAAAAACATTAACTTATTATACAACACATTAAACAATAAATCAAGAGTGATTTGTTGCGCTTTGCACAAAAATCACAAACAAAAGCAAGTTTTTATTGCAATAGGCTTTAATATGTTATATAATAAATCGTAATTTTTTGCAATTATTATAATTGGAGGTACATTATGAAAAAATTGCTTAGCGCACTTCTTGTTATGTGTATGTGCTTGGCACTGGCGGTGCCTGTTTTGACAGCGCCTGTGTCTGTAAATGCGGCATCCACACACATCGCCATGATTGTTACCAACCCTGCTGAAAACAGCAGTACGGCTATGAACATCAACTTCCATGCAGATTTGGGTTATACCAACTGCTATGTTCAGTATACCGAGGCTACAGATACCTCTTGGGCTTCCGCTAAGACCCAAACAGGTACTTACGTTACCTACGGCGCAAACTCCTCTAACCCCTTCTACGGCAAGTCCGCAAAGAAGGATGACGGTTCGGACTGGACTCAGACAACCGTTACTTTTTTGGACTACAGCGTAACCCTTTCAAACCTCAAGCCCAATACTAAGTATATGTACCGCATATATGACGGCTCTGAGTATACCGCTACCTATAAGTTCAAGACCGCTGCTAACGACGGCAGTGAATGGTCCTTCCTCGTAACAGGTGACTTTCACGAGTATTACAAAACCTATGGCGGTCAGCGTATCTCTAACGCTACCAAGGGCATAAATGCAGGTCTTTCCCTTGCCACCCAGCTTAATTGGCCTGAGGTAGAGCATATAGTTGGTATAGGCGATATCGTTGCATGGGGCGTTGACTATAACCAGTGGACCAATGTGTATGAAACAAGCTGGATACAGAATTATTCCTTCGCAAACACCATCGGTAACCACGATGATATGGACAGAAGCTCTAATTCCAGCAGTAAGTACAACGCTATCAACAACAACTACCCCCTTAACGGTTACGGTAGCGAAATGGGTACTTGCTTCTATTATATCTACAACAACGTACTTTTCATCTACACCAATTATCTCGATACCTCTTCTACGGCAGAAGCTTGGGCAGACAGCGTAGTTGCGGCTAACGCAGGTAAATATCAGTACTCCGTATTGGTTAACCACCGTCCCGCTACCAACAAGTATACGGGCGGCACTTACAGCTATTTCTGGAACTATTGGTCAGATTTCTGCGACCGCAACCACATAGACCTTGTACTTGCAGGCGACCATCACGTTTATATGCGTTCTAAGCCCATTTACAGCGGCAGTGTTCTCAGCGGCTACAGCGCAACCAATCCCGACGGTACCGTTTATATAGCGGCAGACTCTACCGATGGTGAGCGCGGCTCTTCCACCGACGTTACCAGCAGTTGGGGCAGTCTTGTGGCTACTCATTATTACAGATACGATTATTCCTCCTCTACCAAGGATATCACTACTATGATCATCCACGTTGGCAAGGATAAGATGACTACCGAGTTTGTTTATTACGAAAACAGCTCTTCCGCTTCTCACCCCTCCTTCAGAGAAGGCTCCGTAAGCGGCCACAGCTCCTTCTACTACGGCGATACTTCTTACGTATATCCCTCCGACCACGGCTACACAGGCGGTTCCGATGAGGACGATTACGACAACTATAAACCCATCCCCGCAAGGGCAAAGAACTTCCTTTCCGCATCCGGCGGTCAGTATATGTACTCCGGCGGCAACTATCCCGGCGGTCCTTCCTATTATTCCTATGCTTACTACGGTGATAACTCAAGCCAAGGCGGCTCTTATATGACGGGCAAGCTTAACGACGGTGTGCTTCCCGGCAACTCTTCTCCCGGTAGCAGCGTGACCGACTGGGCGGTGTTCTTCTGTTCGGAGTTTACGGCTAACGGCACACCTGTTATCTATCTTAAGCTGTCCGAGACTGCATATCTCCACAGTCTTGCTTTAACTTATCACGTTACAGGCAACTACGGTGAGGTGCCCATCTCTTCCATCGCAGTGAGCACCGATGGGTCAAACTACGTAGGTACAGCCGCTTATACTACAGGCACAAGCTCTGTAAGCAGCAATAACGTAATGCGTACTCTCACCTTCAACAACACCGTACAGGCACGCTACATTAAGCTGACCTTGGGCGCAAAGACAGGTGACTATACCCGCTATGCTATAGGTGAAATTGAGGTATGGGGCGACACTACTATTCCCGAGCCTCCCAACCCCTTCCAGCTTATTGAAGAATCCACCTATGTTCTTGACGAAACCTTTGTAACCGCAAGGGCAGCAGCTATCTCTGCCGAGGCGGCTAAAGCACAGTTCAAGTGCGAGGTAAGCGTTCTTGACCTTAGCGGCAATGAAGTTGCAGACGCAGGCTATATCGGCACGGGCTTTACCGTTGTACGCAAGAACAGCAAGGGCGAGGTTACCCATTCCGCAATAGTGGTTATCCCCGGCGACCTTTCCGGTGACGGTGCTGTTAACACTACCGATATGGTAGCTGTTCGTAAGCTGCTTTCCGTTTCTTCTCCCTCCGAGCTGGAACAGAACGCCGCAGACGTTACAGGTGATGATACGGTAAACACCACCGACCTGTTAACTATAAGAAAGCATTGCAGCGGTCGCAATCCTATATATTAAACAAATGGAAAAAACGGGGCGAAAAGCCCCGTTTTTTACTGAGGTTAAATATGAAAAAAGATTTTAAAACCGAATACATAAAAATATTAAAGGCAGAGCTTGTGCCTGCCATGGGCTGTACCGAGCCCATCTCTCTTGCCTTCGGTGCCGCCTATTGCCGTAAACTGCTTGGCGAGTTGCCCATAAAAGTAACCGCCCTTTGCAGCGGTAACATAATAAAAAACGTGCGCTGCGTTAAAATCCCTCATTCGGGAGGTATGGTCGGTATCGAGGAGGCGGTGCTTCTCGGTGCAGTAGGCGGTGACAGCGACAGAGAGATGGAGGTGCTTACCTCGGTTACCAATGAGGATATCGGCACAGTAAACGCATTGCTTGACAGAGGTGTCTGCACGGTAAAGCTTCTCGACAGCCCTGCACCTCTGCATTTTATTTTGCGTATGGAGGGGCTCCACGGTGAGGCAGAGGTGGAAATATGCGAGGATCACACCAATATTGTCCGTGCCGCCAAAAACGGTATGACCGTAATACACAAGGACTATCAGTTGACCGATAACGGTCCCGATTACTCCACTCTTAACCTTGAGGATATAAAGGCTTTTGCGGATACTGTGGATATAGAGCTTGTAAAGCCTATAATAGACCCGCAGATAGAGTGTAATATCAGAATTGCCCACGCAGGTATGGACGGAAGCTACGGCATCGGCATCGGCAAAATTATAACTGCTACCTATCCCGATAGTCCCATAACCGAGATGAAGAGTATGGCGGCTTCCGCTTCCGAGGCGCGTATGGGCGGTTGCGAGCTGCCTGTTATAGTTAACTCCGGAAGCGGCAATCAAGGGATTACCGCTTCTGTCCCCGTTATAGTTTATGCAAAGCGTAAGGGGTTATCTGCCGAAGCTTTGTATAGAGGTTTGGTTTTCTCTAATCTCCTTACGGTTTTCCAAAAAATGTATATAGGCAAGCTTTCCGCCTTTTGCGGTGTGGTCTCCGCAGGTTGCGGTGCCGGCGCCGCCATTACATATATGGTGGATGGTTCGGTGGAACGCATTAAGCAGACCATAGAGAATACTTTGGCTAACGTTCCCGGAATTATATGCGACGGTGCAAAGATATCCTGTGCGGCAAAAATATCCACCAGTATCGATGCCGCATATCTTGCTCACGAGATGGCTATGCGTGACGCCGCCTATAACCCCCATACGGGCATTCTGCAGGCAACCACGGCAAAAACCATATCCTGCGTAGGCAAGGTGGGCAAGGACGGCATGCGAGAGACGGATAAGGAGATACTTAAAATACTGCTTGAGGACGAAGAACGTTTTTCTGCCAAAAGTTAATATTTTCTGCAACGCAAGTTGTTTCGGCAGCTTGTAAAAAATATAATCACCCCAAAAAGTCTGACGACTTCTTGGGATCCCCTACAACAAAACGACAGGAGTCGCACGCTGCAGCTCCTGCCGTTTTTTTGTTTCGTAACGGCGGGAGTAAACCCTCGCCCTACGGATAAAAATGTTGTGTTAAATCTGCTTTTCCCTGCTACGAACGAATGTGAGCAATGGGAAAATTTTTACTTGCAAAGTATATTAAGCATCTTGTCCTGAATGTAAATCTTCTTAAATACTTCCTTGCCGTCTATACGGGAAACAACCTTATCAAGCTTCAACGCTTCTGCGTATACGGTGGCTTCGTCAGCGCCTACGGGAACGGTTACGGTGCCCTGGAACTTGCCAAGCACGGAAACGGCAACTGTAACGCTTTCGTCCTTAACCTTAGCCTCGTCGTATTTAGGCCACTCTGCCAAGGATGCCAAGCCCTTGCCGCCAAGGCTTTCCCACATTTCTTCTGCTATATGGGGTGCGAAGGGGCAAAGCAATAAGGAGAAGGTCTTAAGTGTTTCCTTATCAGCGCCGCCTGCATCGTGGATATCGTTAAGCAGGGTCATCATTGCGGCAATAGCGGTGTTAAACTTCATCGCCTCAATGTCGGACGTAACCTTTTTTATGGTTTTATGCAGGGATTTTTCCACAGCTTCCGAAGACTTGTCAACAAGCTTGTCATTTAGTGCGGCAAAACGGTCAAGGAAGCGTCTGCAGCCCTTAACGCTGTTGGTGGACCAGGGCGCGCTCTTTTCAAAGTCACCGATAAACATCTCGTAAAGACGCATGGTGTCCGCACCGAACTCGTTAACCACATCGTCGGGGTTAACAACGTTGCCGCGGGACTTAGACATCTTCTCGCCGTCCTCACCCAAAATCATACCATGGGATGTACGCTTAAGATAAGGCTCGGGGCAGGAGATATAGCCAAGGTCGTAAAGCGCCTTAGCCCAGAAACGGGAGTAAAGCAGGTGCAAGGTTGCGTGTTCCATACCGCCGTTGTACCAGTCAACGGGCATCCAGTACTCAAGTGCTTCCTTAGATGCAAACTCCTCATCGTTGTTGGGGTCGCAGTATCTCAGGAAGTACCAGGAAGAGCCTGCCCACTGGGGCATAGTATCGGTCTCACGCTTGGCGGGCGCACCGCACTTGGGACAGGTGGTGTTAACCCAGTCGGTCATATTAGCCAAGGGAGACTCGCCGTTATCGGTAGGCTCGTAGGACTCAACCTCGGGCAGGGTAAGGGGCAGTTCCTTTTCGTCAATAGGCTGCCAGCCGCAATGTTCGCAGTATACAAGGGGAATAGGCTCGCCCCAGTAACGCTGACGGCTGAACACCCAGTCACGAAGCTTGTAGTTGACCTTCTTTTCGCCAATGCCTTTTTCCGTAAGGTATTCTATGATCTTAACCTTGGCATCCTTAACCTCAAGACCGTTAAGTATGCCGCTGTTAACCATAACGCCTGTTTCCACATCGGTAAACGCCGCTTCTTCAACGTTGCCGCCTGCCACAACCTCTATAATGGGCAGACCGAAGACCTTTGCAAACTCCCAGTCACGGTCATCGTGGGCGGGAACTGCCATAATTGCGCCGGTACCGTAGGTTATAAGCACGTAGTCGGATACAAAGATGGGTATCTCTTTACCTGTAAGAGGATTGATGGCGGTAACGCCTTCAAGGCGCACGCCTGTCTTGTCCTTAGCCATTTCGGTGCGTTCAAAGTCGCTCTTCTTTGCGGCGGCTTCTCTGTAGGCGATAACGTCCTCATAGTTGCTAAGGTCGTCCTTCCACTTTTCAATATAAGGATGCTCAGGTGCGATAACCATATAGGTCGCACCGTAAAGGGTGTCGGGACGGGTGGTAAACACTTTAAGCTTGTCGCCCTTGCTGGTGTCAAAATTAACCTCTGCACCGTAGGAACGGCCTATCCAGTTCTTTTCAGCAAGCTTAACACGCTCAATATAGTCAACGGTTTCCAAATCATCTATAAGACGGTCTGCGTACTCGGTAATCTTAAGCATCCATTGGCTTTTTGCCCTGCGCACAACTTCACTGCCGCAACGCTCGCAACAGCCGCTTACAACCTCTTCGTTTGCAAGCACTACCTTACAGGAGGTACACCAGTTAACGGTCATCTCCTTTTTGTATGCAAGGCCCTTCTTAAAGAGCTGTAAGAAAATCCACTGGGTCCACTTATAATATCTTTCATCAGTGGTGTTTATCTCTCTGTCCCAGTCGAAGGCAAGACCAAGTGCCTGCAGCTGACCCTTAAAACGCTTTACGTTATTTTCGGTAACCGTGCGGGGGTGCATCTTGTTCTTTATGGCGTAGTTTTCCGTGGGCAGACCGAAAGCGTCCCACCCCATGGGGAACAATACGTTATAGCCTTCCATACGGCGCTTTCTGCTTACTATGTCCAATGCGGTGTAGGGACGGGGGTGACCCACGTGCAGACCTGCACCGGAGGGGTAGGGGAACTCTACAAGCGCATAGTATTTGGGCTTGCTTTTATCGTTGGTTGCGGCAAAAGCCTTGGCTTCTTCCCATCTGGCCTGCCATTTCTTTTCTGTTTCCTTGTGGGAATATTTCATCGTCTTCCTTGTCCTTTCAAAAGCCTTTTTATATATTAAACGGTTTCTTCTTCGCTAAGCAGTTCGGCGTCGTTCCAAAGCTTTTCCAGCTTGTAAAAATCTCTTGCCTCTTTGGTGAACACGTGCACTATTACAGAGTGATAGTCAAGCAGTTTCCAGTCGCCGTGCCCCTCTATATGACCGCACTCAAAGCCTGCTTCCTTAAGCTTAAACTCCGCTTCGTCAGCCAAAGCTTTAACGTGGGTAGAGGAGGTGCCCGTTGCTATAACAAAATAGTCCGCAAGTACGGTCTGCTTGCCGACCGCCAAAACGCTTACGTCAAGACCCTTCTTGCTGTCAAGAGCGTCAGCGGCTATCTTTGCGATCTCTGCCGCTTGTTTTACTGCCAAATCTTGCTTGTTTTCCATAATTTTACCTTCCTTATATTTCAGTATATTTTAATTCGCATATACGGGTATGGCTAATCCGTAGTCCAAAACCGAGGAAAGCTTTACCCCTTCTATATCTGTATATCCGCCGTCAACGGTGGCATAAAAGTCCGGCACCTTAAGTGCGTGGACGGATACCTCACCAAACGCCGCCGTTACAAGCTCCGCAGTCAGTCCTCGGTATGCGCCGTAATAGCTGGCACCCTTGACCGTAACCCCGTTACCGGGCAGAGTATACATAGTAACCTTATCGGGCGAGGTCATACAAAGCTGTGTGGCAAGGCTTGCCACTTGCTCTGCCGTCAGATCGGTCTTAACGTAGCACGCCAGCACCTCTGCCAGTTTTGCCGCATTCTTTACCGAGCCAAGTCCCAAGAGCTTGTCAAACATTGCTGCCGCATAAAGCTTTTGCGCGTCTATCCTACCTATATCCGCTTGGGGATACCCCTCTCTGTAGCGGACAAACTGTGCCGCCTGCTCTCCGTTAAGGGTCTGCACGCCCTCTTTAAGGTGCAGGTCTATCCCACGTGAAGCGTCCGTGTAATCTATATCGGCGGGCACGTCAAGCTTTACGCCCCCAAGGGCATCGGTAAGCGCCGCCACCGCAGAGCTGTCCATAAAAATATAGTTGTGACAGCTTATGCCGAAATCGGCACGTAATTTTTCCATAAGCGCATTTATGCCCGCATCCATAGGGTCGGCCGCCCCTGTGTCTGCCGCCGCCGTTTTGTAGCGCGGAAGCAAAGTGTTTATCCTGCCGCTGTAGTCTCCGTCGCTTATGTAGGTGTCCCTGGGGATCTGCAGGGTGGATACGGTGCCTGCCGTTTTGTTAACGCTTACGCATACGATGGCATCGGTGCGGTTGCTGTCATAATCCTTCCCAAGAAGCAAAATGTTTTGTCGCTCCTCCGTGGTGCTTTCATAAAACGCCTCCGTGTCGCTTTCATATATCCCGTACAGATAGTCGTTACTGCCTGTCTCTGCCGCCGCTTCTTCCTCGCCGCCCTTTTGGTAAGCTACGGAAAACAGCACCGTCAGCGACAGCACCAGGGCAAGAATTATAAATACGCCCTGCCTTTTCTTTCTATTGCTCAGCCCTCCGCTTACTATCTTCATTCGCAAGACTCTCCTTTAAAAAGTTTCTTGCTTCAATAGTATGCGGATGTATTTGCTTACATTCCTCTATAAGTATTTCAATGCTTCGCTCCAGCGCATAAAGCAAAGTGTTGTCAAGGGCGCCATCCTTATCTTCACGCAGAAAAGCAAAGTACTTGCGTCTTACGTCCGTACACAGCTCGTCCGCCCTGTACTCATCAATAAAGTCCGCCAAGTAGAGTATCTTCTCCATAGGCGACATATCAGCCCTTGCCGTGGTGTGGTACAGTATGGCGCTTGCCGCTTCCTCGGGTAGCCCGAACATCCTGCGTGCCACCGCCGCACCCGTTACTGCGTGGCGCAGCTTCGGTACGGCAAGCTCCAGCTCGGTAAACACGGCACCGTGCTTCTCTGCCACCGTAAGCTGCTCCTCGGCGCTTAGCTCCTTGGTGCAGTCGTGCAGTAACGCCGCCGCCGCAACAAGCTCCTTACTAAGGTGGGGGTAGTGGTTTTTGGCAAGTATTATCGCCGCTTTTTCTACCCCGTAGGTATGACGCCTGCGCTTTGGTGACAATATGCCGTTTATGTAGTCGTAAATTTTTAAAAGAAGTGCGTTCATAGGTACAGCCCCTCTCTTTTAATATAAGCGTAAACCTCGTCGGTCAAAAGTCCTTCCGTACTTTCGCCCGCCGTTAAACGTCTGCGTATTTCCGTGGAGGAAACGTCCTGCTTTTCCATAGGTAACAGGTAGATCTCTGCCTTATAGCGTTGCCTCAGGTAGTCAATTATGGGGCTTATTTCCTCGTCACCCCTAAGAGCTACCGCAAAGGCGCAGTTTTCCAACAGATACAGATATTCCTTCCACTTTTCTATTATTTCCAAATTATCCTGTCCCATAATAAGACAAATTTTGTATTTGGGGTACTTGCGTTTAAGGTGCTTTACCGTAAAATGGGTGTAGCTTGTCCGCTTTTTGTTAAGCTCGTAGTCGCTGACCTCCGCCACGCCCTCAAAGCAAAGCTTTGCCATAGCCAGTCTGTCAGCGGCATCAGCGCCGCTTGCCGCCTTGGTCTTGTGGGGTGGAATAAGGCACGGCATAACAATAAGCCTTGCCCCCACGGTGCTTTGGGTAAAGGCCTTCGCCAAGGCGAGATGCGCCTTGTGGGGCGGGTCAAAGGTGCCGCCGTAAAGCCCTAAAAGTTTTTCCTTTTCCATATCAGTGGGGAAGGTTTATCTTCTTGTTTTCCACGCTTTCACGGTACAAAACCACTTTTCTGCCCACAACCTGTACCGCTTCGCATTCCAGGGCTTCTGTCAGCTCTGCCATACACTCCTTAGGAGTAAAGGGCGCAGTCTCCAAAACCGAAAGCTTTACAAGCTCCCTTGCCTCCAAGGCATCGCTTACGGTCTTAACAAGGTTTTCCGTAATGCCGCCCTTGCCTATCTGCATTATTGTATCTATTCCGTTAGCTAAAGAGCGCAGGTACGCCCTCTGTTTTGTAGTTATCATTTCTTGTTACAGCCGCAACAACCGCCGAAATATCCGTGCAGGTCAAGATACAGCTTATCCTCCTTTTCGGTAAATCCCAATGCCTTCGCAATAGCGGCATCCTCGTCTTCAAAATAGGCGTAAAAGCCGCTTTTGCGCTCTATAAAGTCAAGGCAAGCCCTGCCGCCTATTATCAGTGCGTCACGGTCGGCGCAGTCAGGCGTGTTTCTAAGTGCAATTATCCTGCCTCCGTCAGCCGTAAGCTTAAACAGGCATATACCGCCTATCTCGCCGTCTACATAGATAAAATAGCAAAGACAGTTTTCTTCAAACGTCGCGCCGCAGTCCTTGCAAAGGGCGGTTATCTTATCTCTGTCTATTTCCGGTGTTACCTTTATCATTGTGCTCTCTTCCTCTCTTTTCTACTGCCGCCTTCAGCTCGCTAAGCTCCTTGGGCGTCAAGGGACGGTACCGACCTATGTCCAGCCCGTTTATGTTTATGCCGCCTATGGATACACGTCTCAGCTGCATTACCGAAAGCCCTACCGCTTCGCACATACGGCGTATCTGTCGGTTTTTCCCTTCGCTTATCACAAATCTAAGCACGCTGAAGTTTTCGTTGCGGCTTACTATGCTAACATCGGCAGGGGCTATCCTCTCGCCCTCTATCTCACGCAGGGCACGCAGTCCGTCCGCCTTGCTACCCTCTATAAATCCACGCACGTTAACAATATAAGTCTTTTTAAGGTGGTAAGAGGGGTGCATCATCTTGTTTGCCAAATCGCCGTCGTTGGTGCACAGTAAAAGCCCCTCGCTGTCCTTATCCAACCGCCCCACGGGATACACCCTGTCCTTTGCAGGCAACAGGTCCTTTACGGTTTTGCGCCCAAACTCGTCACTCATAGTAGTGACAACGCCCTGAGGCTTGTTAAGCAGATAGTAAACAAAGCGCTTTTTGTATATTACGGGCTTGCCGTCGTACATCACTCTGTCTCTGCCCGGAACTATGCTTTCGCCTATGGCGGCGGTAACTCCGTTAACCGTAACCTTACCTGCCTCTATCTCTTTTTCTGCCGCCCTGCGGGACATAAGCCCGCAGTCCGCCATATATTTTTGCAATCTTATCTTTTCCATCCTTGTTCCTTCCTTTAAAAGAACAGCCATTTCCGCTTTTTATCAACCGTCCTGTCGGCGTAAAGCGGCACTTCTTTTATCAGCGCATTTTCGCTGTATATCTTTATTTTCCCCACAAGCTGACCTTCCTTTACCGGTGCGGTAAGCGTTTTTGTGTCGTATATCTTTTCCACGGAAGCGTCGGTGGGTATGCATATTCGTACCGTTTCTTTGACTACGCCGAACACCGACGTGCTTTTGCCCTCTGCTACGGGTACGGCAACGCTTTCGCTCTCTGCACACACCGTTTCCATCCTGTATGCGCCAAAGCCGTAGTCAAGCATACGGCGGTGGTCCGCCCAGTCGTTCCTGTCGTTAAGCGTTACCGCAACAAGGGTCATTCCGTCTCTGCGTGCCGCCGTTACAAGACATCTGCCTGCGGCGGCGGTGTATCCCGTCTTTACGCCTATCATGCCGGCGTAACCCCCAAGCAGTTTGTTGTGGTTGTTAAGGTAGCGTGTTATATGCCCGTCACTTTCTAAAACCTTGCTTCGGGTAGAGCATATCTCCTCAAAGCCCGTAACGCTAAGGGCATAAGCCGTAAGCCGTGCCAGCTCCTCCGCCGTGGTGTAATGCCCCTCGGCGTCCAGTCCGTTAGGGTTGGCAAAACGGGTGCTTTTAAGTCCCAGTTCCGTTGCCTTTGCGTTCATCAGCTTCACAAAGCCTTCCACATCTCCCGATGTGGCAATGGCAAGCGCTATGGCGGCGTCATTGCCCGACTCCAACATCAGCCCGTAAAGCAGTTCCTCTACCGTAAACACCTCGCCCACCCTTAAATACAGGGAAGAGCCTTCCACCTCAGTTGCATCCTTTGGGACGGTAAACGCCTTGTCAAGCTGTGCGTTTTCCAACACGCACACGGCGGTCATTATCTTGGTGGTGCTTGCCATAGGAAGTGGAGTGTTTGCGTTGCGTGCAAACAAAAGCCTGCCGCTTTCCGCCTCCACCATAGCGGCGGCAACAGCACTTACCTCCACACCGCCCTCACCGCAGTAGACGTATATCGCTTCTTCTGCGGCAATATCTTCGGTGACGGGTGGCTTAATAAGGGCAGATACTACACACAAGACGCAAAGTAACACTAAAAGAAACTTTCTTATAAGGCATCCCTCCGCAATATTTTATTGCGGAGATCTTTTGTTTATTCTGCTTTTTCCTCAGCTTCTGCTGTGGCTTCTTCTTTTTTGCCCTGTTTTTTGTCCTTTATCTTTGCCCAAAGCTCCGGCACCTTGTCAATAAGAGCGTTTATGCCCTCCAGAGCCTTGCTTACGGGGTTGTCGCCTGCTTGCTGTGCGGCGGCAACGGGAGCTTTAAGGTCCACAACCTGCACGTCATTGCCGTTAACTATTATAAAGCCAAGGGGAGTAACGGAAACGCCTGCACCGTTACCGCCTGCAAATTGGGGCTTGTCCGCTGTTTCGGGCTTTTTGCCGAAATAGTCACTGCCACCTGCCGCAAAGCCTATGCTTACCTTAGAAAAGGGAAGCACCACTACGTTATCGTTAAGCTGTATGGGCTCACCTATAACGGTATTAGAGTCTGCAACAGACCTTATTTTGCCAAGGGAAGTTTCAATTATTTGGTTAAGCTTGTCGTTAGTCATTATTAGTCAACCTTTCTGTCAGTTTTCTTTTCTTTGGCAGGAAGCTTTTTATATCCTCTGTAGGTGAATAATGCCGTAAAAGCACAGGAAAGTATATGCCACACCCTAAGGCTAAAGCCTATCTCCGCCGCCGCATCTACGGTGTCGGCAATAAAATCGGGGCGCACCTCAGTTTGCAGGTCGCCAATACGTCTGCTTCGCCTTTTTACCGAGGAAGCCCAAGCGTGCAGACTTCCTGCTATTGCCGCAACGCCGCCGTAAAGGACGGCTGTTTTTGCAGGGTCGTCGGTGCCGAGGTTTATTTTTACAATATAGCGCTCCAGCCTTGCGTAGCGCTTGTATTTGTCCCAAAATTTTAATATCCCGCCCTTAAACACTCTAAGACTGTCTTTTAGGGAAGGGGAGGGCGCTTTTTCTTTTGGCTTCTTCTTTTTCTTTTTCTTCGGCTTTATCTCGTGGGCGCCTTCCGCTTCTGCATCCTTCTTAAGCTCTTTCAGGTTGTAGTTCAGCTTTATAAAGCCTATCTTTATGCAAAGTTCCGGCACCTTGCCGTAATAGCTGAAGAACACGCTTATTTTTATAAGCATAATAAGAAGCAGAAAAAGCAATATCCCGCCTATGATGTACAGGGCTGTCATACCGTGCTTTCCTCAGTCTTGGGCGCTTCCTCCGCGGCAGTTTCCTTAAGGGTCATCTGCTCGGGGTTAGGCAGTTCCGCTTCGGGCAGGTCTTCTATAGAGTTTAGCCCAAAGCAACGCAAAAAGGCGTCCGTAGTACCAAACAGCACGGGTCTGCCGGGTGCGTCAAGCTGTCCGCGCTCACAAATAAGCCCCTTATCCACAAGGCCTGCCACTATATAGGAGGAGTCTATGCCCCTTACCTGCTCCACAAAAGAGCGGGTTA
>SVRF01000079.1 GCA_015064945.1 Oscillospiraceae bacterium
TAAACATCTATATCACCGTTTTTGTACTTATTATGCGACCTAAGCAAGGCTTTTAATTCTTCTGCATCGCTTAAACAATCGTCACAAATCGCAATCTTCATAATTGACCTTCCCTTTTCACTTGCAGTTACTTGAAGTATACCACAAAAGCAACCGTAGTTCAACAAACGATTGATTGCAATCAGTCCTTTAGATTTATCATTTATCCACCATTGCTTTGTCCAACACTATTCTTCCGATTGAACAAGCAGCCGAAAAAGCAACTCTCTTTTTTCAAAAAAGTAAGTAAACCAAAAATGACAGCATCCTCGGGCAGAGCACCTCGCAAACAACCGAAATGTACTACATCAAAAAAGATGCCACATGCCTCAGCGGACTAACCAATGCATTCTCAAAATATAGGTGTCAATGGTTGGTCTGCAATAGACAAAGAAATACCACCAAGGAAAATTCAACTCTTTGGCGGTTGGTTTCTTTGATGCTATACATTTGTTTTTATTAAGACGCTGTCTCCTTTGTCAAAAAGTATTCCGTCACCATCGTTAAGTCTTACCAATGTACAATTATTGTCAGCTTCGTAACGCCTTAGCTTTTCTTCAAAGGCTTCGTAACGGTGGAGAAATTTACCGTAATGAGGAATAATGTGTACGTCTGCCAAGCGCAAACCTTTCAAATCTGTCAAATCCACAAAATTCATTTGTGGTTCAAAAGCGTCTATTACAGCGATCGATGAGGTCATAACCAAAGCTCCTGCGCTCCAGCCGATTAACACCTTTTCTTTAGCAATCCGTTCTAAAATACTATATGCATTACAGTTTCTTACAGCGTTAAGCAAATAATACGGGTTGCCGCCGATAAACTCTACAACGTCATAACCGAGCAATTCTTGCGGGCTTTGCTCATCAAGATCAAAAAGCTCGACCTCTAAGCCGTACAATGTCAACTCGTTTATTACGCGAGGGATATGATAGTTTTTTGTTTTATATTCATTGTCGGCAGTTACAACAACTGCCGCTTTTTTCTTACCAACAACGTATTTTTCAATAGCCTCTTTTAATTGGACGCTTGTAATTCCGTTAGATAACAGTGCCAGCATATTTCTCCCCCTTTTCAAAATACAAAACCCGTCACAGCACAAATTTGTAAATCTGCCCTAATTTCTGTTTTAACAATATACGTCCACATCGAGTATAATTTTAACAAAAAACTATTTCCATGTCAATGGACACATCATTGCCGAACACAAACAGAATTTCTTGCGGTATTATTAAGATAAGCCCCGCCGAAGCGGGGCAAAAATTTAAAAAATATAGTCTGTTACACAATCATACCAATGCACATAAGTTTCACCGTTAATAATAAGCCTTTCATTGTCAGGCAACATTTCTGTCCACAGCTTTCCATAACGCTCATAAGCCCAATCGTTTTTGTTAAATCTGCGCCATAATATCAACCTTCCGTTTTTATCAAAATACTCTTCAGAAGCAATACCGTCATTAAAGCTTTGGATATCCATTACACAAACGGTATCGTAAATTTTATCGTTAATCGTTATCTCAAATCTCCCCACTACATCAACAACTTCTTTATCAGTGCAGCCTTCTACTATGTTACCATTGCGAGACAACAATCCTTTGGCATAAACGATGATTTCTTTACCGCAATTATCTTCACCAAAGCCCCAGTTGTTAACGAACTCATCCCCATCAAGAAAAGTGTATAGCTTTTGCACACCGTTTTCGTAATGACTTTCAGCAAGATATCGGCAATGGGTATCGGTTAGCTGTGCAACAAAACGGCGTTCCTTCTTATTCACCGAAGCTATGCGGGAACGATTCTCCTCACTGTACTGGATGGCAGATATTTCGACACCTTCAATGCCATGGATCTGCGCCTTGCCAACAACTTTCATTTCGGTATACTCCGTGCGTTTTCTTGAAGGCATATCATAAATCCCCCAAGTACAGTTTTCCCCCACACGCGGGATGATAGGCCAACCCTGCAATTCTTTACAGACAACTGAAAAGGGAGCAAGATCGGTTTCGGCAATTTTATATTCAGGTAAAATATCGGGAATTTTTATCATATTTTCTTCTCCTTTACAGGTAATAGTATTTGGATAATTTTGTCTGAATTTTTGCTTTGCATAGTGCAGGCGGCTTTTTACAGTACCCAGCGGCACCGATAATTGGCGTGCAATGTCTTCCTGCGTAAGATTTTTAAAATAATACAAATAAAGCATCTGCTGTTCCTTGTTTCCCAGTAATTCCAAGGTGTCACTTACAACGCTTTGCTCCGTAATGCCCATCCTACCAACGACTAATGCAGATTCGGAAACAGACTCGATAGGGATCTGCAAAGCCTTTGCTTTTTTGCGGTAATAATCTTTTATTTTATTGTTGGCAATACTTAAAAGCCACGCCTTGAAAGCAGAGATGTTTTTTAATGTTTCGAACTTCACCATAGCAGCCAGACATACATCTTGTAACACATCCTCCGCGTCATAACTGTTGGCTATTTTGTAATTAACATAACGTTGAAGCGGAAGCATATTGTCCTGCAACAGCATTTCAAAATCTTTCACATCCTCACTCCTTTACAACAAGTTTGATATCGATACCGTATATATAGTCGAAGCAAACCATCAAAAGGTTCAATTATCAAATTATTATATTAAATAATAGAGTATACGTCCGTAATATAAATGCAAAAGCACCGACTAAAAGTCGATGCTTTTGTGGCAGGGGCAGTAGGAATCGAACCCACGACACGCGGTTTTGGAGACCGCTGCTCTACCTGCTGAGCTATACCCCTATATATAATACGGCGCTCGGCTCATCGTCCTGCTGAGCTATACCGTATATTATGATGTAGACAAAATTCTACGATAGCGGCAAAAAAACAAATGCGCCGCTGTTGCCAGTAGCGCATTTGTTTGTCGTAACCGACTTTGGTGGGCCTTCAGGGACTCGAACC
>SVRF01000047.1 GCA_015064945.1 Oscillospiraceae bacterium
GCGCACCCCTGACTTTTCTGCATTGCATTGTGTTTTTTTCGTTCAAAACGAACCTCGGCTCACAGTACCTATGTACAGTTCTCGCCTCGGTTCGTCTTGTCTGCACTCTTTCTCAGCACTCTGCCAAGCTGATGACAAGTTTGTCATCAGCTTGAGGGTAGGCCAATGCCTACCCTATATTTGTCGGAAAGATAAACCTGAGGCTACCGTTAAAAACATAGTCGTCTTGCCGCTGCCGCCGCAATATTCCTTGTTTTTAACCGCCTGCGCCTCGCTGTATCCGCCACAGGCGGCGCTCGGCTTCTGCACCTCATCCCTCACTTCGTTCGGGACGAAGGCACATCCTCGGCTCTTGCAATCAAGCAACAAAAAAGATATTTTAGCCGTTTTTGCGTATGAATTTGAACTCTTGCAATTTTCGTTGGAACATATATCGTTGAAAATTTTAATCAGTTTATTCATCAATTCAACACTCATGCCCTTTAATGATGGAATATGAATGAAAACTGTATTAGAATTTTTCTTGAGCATATGATAATACGCCGCATTACATAGATAACGGGTCGGTTTATCTGAAATGGAGTAAGACACGCCTACGCTTCTCAGCATCGTTTCCAAATAATATATATCAAAATCTGTGCACACCGTTTCAGCATTGTACTTTGCACACTTTTCGATTCTGACTTTATCGATCAGTTCCTTATCGACGCCAAACATATACACTATGCTATAATCGCCGCCGACAAATGAAATGTCTTTTTCCAAGCCTTGAAAACTATTAGTTAATAAAATATAATTAGCTGCCGTTTGATCTACTAACAGAAAAGAAGTGTTGTAAACGCCTTTGAAGGCAGTGAAAAGAATCTTCATTTGTTTTCTTTTGCAGTATTAAGTGATGCAATCAGCATTCGCTTGATCCCTTCTGCCTGAGAAAGGAGTTCATCAAAGTTATATTCTATTAGATTTGTTCTTTTCAAAAGCGTGAGCCAATATATACTTTCACCGGTTTCCTTAAGAGAAATATGGAGTTTGGATATAAAATCCGCTTTGCTGTTACCGTAAACTGCTTCGTTTATATTTGCACCTATGCTTGTTGCAGAGCGAAGCAATTGTTTGGCGATAGTGGTATCTTTTTTCATTTTGGAAAACTCTTCATAAAACAATACGATTTGTGTTGCAAAATCGAGAGATTTTTCAAGTAACGGACTGCTCATAAAACTCACCTCTGAATGTATTATATCATAATTAGTTCTTTAATTCAATGCTTTGCGGAGCAAAGCTACCTTTTCTCTTCTCTTTTCTCTCTTATCTTTTATCTGGAAACGACAATTTTAGAGAAGAGAGAAGAACGAAAAGAGAAAAGTGAAAAGACCAAAAAGAAACGACAACCTTCTGTCGAAAATTGTCGTTTCTTTTTGGTCGAGATGACAGGATTCGAACCTGCGGCCTCTTCGTCCCGAACGAAGCGCGCTACCAAACTGCGCTACATCTCGTTATCAACGCAGAGTATTATAATACATACTAAACAAAAAGTCAAGGAAAATTGTTGACAAGTTGCGGCATAGGGGGATATAATTAACTCAAAGAATAAAGGAGGTGCAGGCGAAATGCAGATTAAAGCTTGCTCTTGCGGACGGGAGCACAACTGCACAGTAGAGCAAATATATAACGGAGACGGAACACTATCCGTTTTGCCCCGTCTTGTGCAAAGCTATAAAAAGGCTTTAGTGGTTGCGGACGAAAATACCTATAATGCATTTACGGCGGCAGGCGGAAGCCTTGCCGATGTAGAGCATAACTCCCTTATTTTTCCTGCCACGCCCTTGCTTGTTCCCGATGAAAAAGCCATCGGCACCATAGAACAAAACCTAAGTATAGGTATCGACGTAATAATCGGCATCGGCGGCGGCACGGTAAACGACCTTTGCAAGCAGATAGCCTACAGTCATAAGCTGTACTATATTTACGTGGCAAGCGCCCCCTCTATGGACGGCTACGCTTCCGACGGTGCGGCACTTATCCTCGACGGGATGAAGGTCACCCTTAAAGCACGTCCGCCCCATATAATTATATGCGATACGGAACTGCTTTGCAACGCCCCAACAGAACTTATCCGTGCAGGGGTAGGGGATATCCTCGGCAAGTTCAGCTGCCTTAACGATTGGTTGCTTTCAAAAGAGATAAAGGGCGAGTATTTTTGTAAGGAGATATACGACCGTGTTTACAACTGTGCGGTACAGGTATCAGAAAACGCTGCACGGATAATGAACAGAGAAAAGGACGCTGTAAAGCTACTTGCCGATGCCCTTATAAACGTGGGGATAGAAATGAGCTATGCAGGCACTTCACGTCCTGCCTCCGGTAGCGAGCATCACATGGCGCACTTTTTTGAGATACATGCCTTAGAGCACGGACAGTGTCACCGTCCTCACGGCATAGATGTGGGCTGCGCTGCGTATTTTACCGCCTTGCTGAGAGAAAAAGTTTCAAACGCATCCAAGGCACCGAGCTTTGATTTTTGCTCTGAAGCCTATTTTGAAACTGTAGAGAGGCTGTTGCCCCGTGCATACACAGGTATAAAAGAACTGCAAAGCAGGGTAGGGTTGCACGGTAACTCGGACGGGGATTACGACAAGGAAAGGATAAACGCTGTTTTGAAGCAATCCCCCACAGCGGCGGAGACCGAGGCGATGCTTGCGGCGGCAGGCTTGTACCCTCAATCGCTTATTGAGTTTTACGGTAAGGAAACCGTGGTAGACGCCCTTAAATACGGTAAAGAGCTTAAGGACAGGTTTACCGTCCTGTGGCTTTACGAATACTTAGGATGGGAGATATTAAAGCTATGACAAACTATTGGAATCAAGCACCTGACAACATAAAAATAATAGGGCATAGGGGTGCAAAAGCGCTGTGGCCGGAAAACACAATGCTTTCCTTTGAAAACGCCGTTAAGCTTGGCGTTGACGGTCTGGAGATGGACTTAAACTTAACTCGTGACGGTCGCCTTGCGGTTATCCATGACGAGACCGTAGACCGTACCACCGACGGCAAAGGGCTTGTTTCCGACTTTTCTATGGCAGAGCTTAAAGCGCTTGACGCAGGTGTTGCCTTGCCGGACTTCGGTACCCACAGGATACCCGAATTTGATGAATATTTGGATTTTGTGGAGCACACAAACTTGCTTCTTAACGTGGAGGTAAAGCAAAACAGCCCCGAAACAGCGGATAAAGCCATAGCCGCCCTTGACAGAAGGGGACTGCTTGACCGTACGGTTATGACCTGCTTTTACGGTGACGTTACCACCTATATGCACCAAAAGTACGGCGTAAAAACTCAAGGCTTCCCTAAGCACCGTGTTAAAGGCTATAAGGAAGGCTGTTACGACCACTATTACGCTATAGGAATAGGTATGAACGACCTTACACCCGAATTGGTGGCAGAACTTAAAGCACAAAACATCGACCCCTGGTGTTGGTGTCCCGATACTGCCGAGCCTGTGGAGTATTCCATAAACTGCGGCGTAACCCTTATGACCTGTAATGACCCCCACGCCGCTTTTGAAATCCTTAAAAAACGACATCTTAGAAAATGAGATTTTAAAGATAAAAAAGGCTTTTCGGTATGCACCGAAAAGCCTTTTTGCTGTTATAAAACCTCTTTTATTTTTTCTTCAAGTCTTTGCCAAACAACCAAAGCCTAAGCTTCTTGCCTGCGGAGACAATGTTCCACTCATCACGCTCGCCTTCGCCGTAGCCCAGGTCGTCGTAGTAGCTTTCGCTGAAGAACTTGTAGCTTGCTTTTTCTTTCTTAAATCTTACAAAGTAGAATACGTACAAGCCGAAAACAACGAAGCCTGCAACGGTAGCAACAATACCCAAGGTTCTGCCGGGGGTATTATATTCAAATTCTACAGCGATGTTTTCGCCTGCGGGAACCTGAACAGCCATAAGACCGCCGAATACCTTTTTAATTTCCGCTTCTTTGCCGTTTACCTTTGCGCTCCAACCGCCAAGGTCTATCCCCATCATCTCCTTAACGTCGTAGGGAACGGAGAAGAATACAAAGTTATCGGCAGCAGAGTCCAAAACAGCGCTGAAGCCCTCAGAGCTCCAAGTAAAGCTTTCGCACCTGTCACCGTTAAGGCGTGCTTCTACACCGTCGTCATAAATCTTTTTAAGCTCGTCAGCGGAAGGCTTGCTCTTAAGCTCGGAATACTTAACCTCGGGCAGATACTTTGCGTACATATCTGCTTCCTCGTCGGGAACAACAAGGTAACTGCACAGGTATGCGTGGCGGCTTTCCTTATCTATCTTTGTAAACTCACTCTGACGCATAAATGCGGTGTAGGTGAAGCCCATGGGAAGATATTTTTCGTTTTCGAAAACGTAAAATTCGTAGTATGTTTTCTCTTTACCTTCGGTCTTGTAGATCTTTTTGCTCTTAACCTCGCCCGAGGTTACAACCTTACCCTGTGCGGAAACGGGGTTGCTTGTAAAGCCGTATATCTTATTCTTTTCATAGCCTGCCGTAAGTCTGTTGCCGGAGTTTTCCGCAAATACGTACTTAACGGAAAGGAACGCCCTGAGTCCGTAATACTTGTTGGCGGGGCGGGATGCAACGTCTCTTGTAACAGAGCCGACTACGTCGTTATAGAAGGTGAGGATGGATGCGGGAACGGTGGAATTAAAGCACTGGATGCCCGGCATACCGCTGTAAAGCCCCAAGTTATCAAGAGAGTTTTTGTTACTGCCTCTGTTATAACCGTCTATACGGTAAAACTCCTCATAAACATTATCAAGCGGAGCGTTGCCTATCTCTTTTGCGTCGGGTTCGGAGTTGCTACCCTTCATCGTGAAGTCGGCATTGATGTAATAATCAATAACCGTCTGAACGCTGGAGTCGGAAATATGCTGTCTGCCCAGATATACGTGCACGCCGCCGTACAGCACTATGGTAAGGCAAAGGAAGACCAAAAGCACTTTTCCGAAGCATTTTCTGCCCCTCAGATAACGAACTAAGAAATAAGTGGTAATCATACCACCGAAAGTGATAACGGCGGAAACGAAAATTCTTAAGGGGTAAGATGAACGGGTAGTGGACCAACGGGTAAAGCCTGCGCTGTCCGTTGTATCCTTCCAGCTGATAAAAGAGGGGACAAGGATAAAGAATGCTATGATTGCCGTTGCGGCAATACCGCCGTTCCAACGGATTTCGTTCCTATCCAAAGCGATAACCGTTGCAAGTGCCAGCATAAGTGCAAGCATATACATCCAACGTGCGTAGTAGTTGGTATTACCTACAACGAACAAAGAGTTAAGCACGGGCACCAAGGAGCAGACAATAAGGAATATTATAAGCTTGGAAAGCCAGCTCTTACGTCTGTTCCATATATAACTTATGGCACCTGTCATACCGAACATAGGTATCCAAACAGCGTTAGAGGACCAACGGGTTGCGTGGGATTGCAGGGAGTCCTTTATATCAAGCCCGCCGAAAAATTCCGGTCTGGAGGAGATATCGGGAGTGAAGAAAAGGCTTTGCAGTATGTGACCGTAACGCTTGGTATAGATCTCGCTTTTAGTTTGCCATAGGAGAGCGCTCTTAAGGGTGGTGAACGCCTTGTCCAAACGGTAGTTACCGGTTATGGAAAGTACTGCGGTAAGGAACAGGGCAAGGGACATAACAACGCCGAGAACAGCTTCGAATATAAGCCAAAGGAACTTTTTAACGGTTACTTTAAAGGAGAGGGAGGAGGCGCGGAAAAGGAAATAGATTACGCAAAATACTGCCTGACCTGCAAAGAAGAAATAGTTTATGCCTGCAGAGATACAAACAGAAACAGCAAAAAGTCCTCTTCTGTCGTTTTGTATAAGCTCCTCTATGCCTAAAAGCATTAAAGGGAAAAATGCTACGGAATCGTGGAAATGGTTAAAAAATATGTTATAGATCTGTGCACCGCAGAAAGCGTACATAAGTGCACCGCCAACGGCAAGCATAGGGTTTTTAACAAAACGCTTAAGGTATGCGTATGCACAAACAGCCGCCACAACAAACTTAAGACAAAGGATGGGTGCTATAAGATAAGGGGTGCAGGAAGAAGGAAACAGGCACATTATCCAAAAGAAGGGGCTTGTGGACATATAAAAGGAATAGTCGCCCACAAGATTTGCACCAAGGTCTGTGATCCAGTCCCAACTTATATTACCGCTTCTCACCATATCCACTGCGTGCATATGGAAAGGTATCTGTTGTGCATTAAAGTCGCCGTAATAGATAAAAAGACCGTCGTTCTTTAAAACAAAGGGTAAAAAAATCAAAGACGACATCAACAGCGCCAAACCTGCGGTAAGTAGGTAGTAAAAGGACTTGGAACGCCCCTTTAAACCGCGGGTTATATCGTAATTGCGTAAAGCTTCCGTTGTCATAGGCTAAAAAACCTGCCTTTCTGTGTGCCCGTAGGGGATGCTTATATTGTTACTGCTTTTCGATAAAAGTCTTGTCGAAAAGCAAGGCATACTATACCCAATACACCATAAACAATATTACTACATTATTCTAAAAAAAGCAAGGGCTATTAAAAACAAAAAGGAAAATTATTACACTTTTGTACGCAAACAAAAAAGGCGTACCTGTAAGCACCTTAAAGATGCATACAGGACGCCCTTTGCTTCTTGCCTTAACGTTTTCTATTTTTTATTTGCCTTCTTGCAAACCTTGTAAACAACAACAGCGGTTATAGCAATGATCGCACCTATAACAAGGGCGGTTATCAAACACTTTTTCTTGTTGCACTTGGGTTCGGAGGCGCATATATCGAAATCGTCTTCGTCAGCCTCATCCCAAAGCTTATCCAAATCTTCTTCGGTAGCTTCGTCAAGAGAAAGCTTCATGCACTCATCGTCACAGCAATCGCAAGAATACTCTTCAAACAAATCTTTCTTTTCTTCCATGGTATACACACCCCTTTCATTTATTAATTAAATTATATAACGAAATTTCTTTTTTGTCAAGTGGGAATTCAACGCAATTTCGGTTTATTCCTCTGCGTTTGCGCTGTTTGATGCAGTTTCTATGCTAAGCTCCATAATTTTTATTGTTCCGCCTGTTTCAATACATAAAACCTTGTATATGCCTGCAGAGTAATCCATCCTGCCCGGGTATTGTATGCGCTCGCCAACCACGTCAAAGTGTATGTCACAGGTGAAGGCGTTGTCTGCATAGCTTATGTAATTGTCCGTGTAAAGACTGTTGTAGCTAAGTTTGTGGTTCATTTGCCAATACATACCCATTAGCGAGTCGTT
The DNA here is from genome assembly GCA_015064945.1 of Oscillospiraceae bacterium. GTDB lineage: Bacteria > Bacillota > Clostridia > Oscillospirales > CAG-382 > SIG636. The sequence goes on from SVRF01000047.1 coordinate 7,302, forward strand.
TATCACATTGTATGCGTTGGACTGAAAACCGGTGAAAGCTAAAACTTCTGTCAGGTTTTGATACACATAATCTCTGCCTTCCATGCTGTATTCCACCATGGCAACAGCAAAATCCTTTGTGAATTGGTCGTAGACACCGATAAGCTCGGGGGAGGGGGCGGCGTTACAGCAATACTCGTTCGCGGCGGTCCTTGTAAGTTCGCAAGGACTGCCGAAAGAGTCAACTACCGCTATTTCAGGCTTAAACAGTAAGCCTTCTGCTTTATAGCGGCACAGAGTTTTCGCATTTACAAGTATATCGGAATACTCTGACACCTCGTTATACAAAATACCTGACTCCGTAATATATTCATCGCCAAGCACAATACCGTTAATGCTTACCGTGGCATCGTTGGGCACAAGCACTGAATATTCCATAAGGGAATAGGGCAAGTGGAATGTGTATACACCGTCGGCAACATCAAAGGTCATCTCTTCGCCGTTATATAAAGCTTTGACCGTAGGCTCACCGTAAAGTCCGTCAACTACGTAAACAGTATCCTTGGGTGCGTTTTCCAAATGGGCTTCCAAGGGGCTTATTGCGTGGTACTGAATATTGCTTTCGGATATGTAGTCTGTGGAAAGTCTTTCGCCGTTCACATACAGCTCAGAGCCGGCAGGTACAATAATCTTACAGCCACTGCGCCACGGAATGTCATAAACATAATCCGTCCGACCGTTTCCGTCTATGGCGCTCAAAAGGCTCTTTTCTGTGCCGTTTACGGCGTAAGCCTCAAGTTCGTAGGCGCTCCAAGGCTTTTTAAAACTGTAAAGCAGGTAGTCGGGCTCATCTTCACCGGGGGCATCAAAGGGGCAATCTGCCTTTTCACCCGTGCTTAGGTCTGCGGTTATGCCGTTTATCAAAAGCTCGCTGTCTTGGGGCAATAAAACCGTTATGGGCTTGTTGACATCGTCAAGGGCTTTGTCGGCAGGAGAAAGCTTGTCAAAGCTCCAACGGGCAAAGCCAAAAGTGCCCGTACCGCTTTTCTTAAGAATAAGCTTGCACACAGTGCGATCCCCATTGCTTATGCCGAACACCTCTGTGTTTTCGTTGCACTCCGCCGCTTTACGGCTGCAAATAAGGGTCTTGCCTTCCAAATAGTGCTTGTAAGCAAGCTTGGTTGCAGTCTTGCTGTCTTCAAATTCGCTGACATAAATATTGTTTTCCAAAAACAAGGTCCAACGGTCTTCGCTTATTGCGCCGATTGCGTCTTCTGCCGCCGTTTGTGCATCGCTTTTCTGAAAAGAATCCAGCAGTATCCACAAAACCGTAAGTGTAGCTATGCAAATAAAAGCCCAAACGCAGGAGTAGACGATAAGCGATATCTTAAACACCTTGCGTTTCTTTTTTATGGGAGGGCTTTGGGGCTCATCAACGACAATGCGCTCTTCAGGAGGAATAGACATGATGGCTGTAAGCTTTTCGTTTTTTTCTTCCATAGCGTTTAGCCTTCCTTCCTTCTTATGAGAATAGCGTTAGGCAGACCCCTTTGTCCTATCATAGATGCACATTGATTAATTCTTTCACCGTTGTAATGCATACGTGTGGAAGAACCGCCGTCCAAATTTGCGGCGTTAACAGCACCGAAGGAAAGCATTATATCCACCAAATCGTCGTAGGTAGCACCAAGGCTGTGGGTCTGCCTGCCGTCAACCACCAACAGCAGTATTGCACCGTCAGAGCGCTGACCTATAGCTGTGCGAGGGTTAAGCCCGCCGCCTAGCTTTCCGTTTTCGTTCATCGCCTTCCCGTTAACCACAAGCAAAGGACCGGGAGCAAAGCTTACGGCAGTTACAATTTTTCTGTCCAGCGCTGTTTCGCCGGAAAAGTTACCCACGTGCAGAATATTGTCTTCGTCAAATCCCACAACACAGTGATGGACCTGAGTTTCTCCGCCCCAAAGGATTTTAGAGTCGCCTATAACCAATCCATCGGGGGTACCGCCGTTGCCTTTTCCTTCGGGGTCGTAAAAGCCGCCCGCGTTTGTGCCGCCGATAGCGTCATATTTGCTTATAAACTGGTCAAGGGTAAGCCCGTGGGCATCGGCACCGTAGAAATCAAGGGTAGCAACAAAAACACGGGAAGGGTCGTCAATTATCATCATCTCGCCGCTGTATGTGTTGCCCTTTACCTCAACAATGGTAACTCCGTCATCGGCTATAACTATGTTATCGTATTCCGGTGTTTCTTCAAACTTGTCTCCCTCCTCGGGTACGTAAAATCCGTCGCCCGTATCATAGGTGGGGGAGTCGTCGTCCTTGTTTTCGTCCTTGTCCTTACCCGGTTTTATCAACGAGGTGTCTATTACTACGTCGCCTTGGTCTGCGGCAGTAACACGGTCATCTGTTATCGCTTTTATCTCGTCATTGCTTAAAAACAGCCCGGGAACCCATTTTGCGGCACTTGTCTCGTTCAAACTTTGCACAAACAGACGCTTTGCGTTTTCGGAAGGGCCGTGGGTTATAATAAGCCCCGCACCGTAAACCGTAATAAGCAGTGCAAGCACGGTAATCCCTATAACCTCAAGGGTTCTCAGGGTATATTTCAATATTCTTTTCCAAACAGAGTTGTTCATCGTTTATTGTTCCTTGCTGAATATATTTTTCAAAACGTATAAAAGAATACAAAGCCCTGCGCCGCCCAAAAGAAATATCGGCAGCATATCTGTCTTGCTTTCCTTTTGCTTCGTGGCAGCGGGCGAAGCTTGTAATGACGTTTTTCCCTCGTCTTCGCTTTCTTCTTCCGTAATTTCCGCAGTATCAGCGCTTTCGCTGTCGGCACTGCTTTCGTCTTCCGTGCTTTCGCTTATACAGGAGATATCTTCCTCGGTGCTTTCACTGGTTACGGTGCTTTCTTCGGAAGACTCTACTATGTATTCTTCTAAATTCTCAAACAAGCCGTTTACGGTGCTGTCAATACCCACGGTGCTTCGGTACAGACCGAAGCGGCAAGGGCTTAAACCGCGTATTTGCGCCGCCTGTGTAATAGGTGCGGCATCAGTTCCGTAAAGCCAGCTTGTAAGCCCCGTAAACCTGTGTTGGGACAGATGAAAGGCAAAGCCTTCTTGAGATACGTTAAACGCAGTTTTTCCTTCAAAAAACTCAAGGGGCTCGTCCCAGTTAAACGTTACGGCATTTTCTGCCCAAAGGTGTATGTAGGTCTTGGGCACATCCCAAAGTCCTTCTTCCGCAGAAAGCTCTATAGCCTCGGTCAGCGCATGGAAACTAAGCATATGCATTCCGTGTCCGTATTCGCCGTTGGCGTCGTGACCTGCCACAACCAAGGGCTTGTATTTCTGCAACAGCTCTTTGTAATACTCCACAAAACCGTCGTATTCGTACCCTAAACCGACATAGACCTGCTTTGCCTGCTCAAAGCTTTCAGAGTACATATCGGGAAATTCGGGTATATGCGGATAATACTTAACGCCGCAATGCCACAGACCGTTAAGCAGTTCGTGGGGGCGGTCGTGGGTGTTGAGGTGGTTTGTCAGGTATACGATTTGCACATTATATCCGTTGGCAACACACCAGGGAATCATACCTGCAAAATACAGCTGGTCGTCATCGCTGTGGGTAGGGCATATCATAATATCTGCACTGTCGGCATATTCCCATCTTTGCACAAAATCCGGCAAGACTCCCTGCCCAAAAACAAACAGGTCTGCCACAGCTGTGCCTTTCTCAAAGTTTATAGTTATCTCCTTAACTCCGTTAAGAGGAACGTATTGGTGAAGAAAGCCGTCCTCGCCCTCTGTGCTTTCCGTTCCGTCTGCAATCATAGTCCACGGTGCGCATTCACGGTCAAATTCAATGTAAAGACCGTGCATAGGGGTGTCACAGCTAATATTAAGCTCTTCAATATTAATGTAGGTGTAAATGCTGTTATCTGTAAGCCTGTTGTCCGTCTTTCCGTCTGCGGTTATCGTACATTTTGCAGTTATATCCTCCGCAAGCTCTTCTCCGTGGGCGATTATGCATATCTCCAACGCAAGGCACAAAACAGTCAACAGCCCCATAAGCTTTTTCATACACTTTGCTTCTTTCTGTTTTTGATGTCGCTATTATAACGCAAAAACACCAAAATATCAATATCTTTTCCAAAATTGTTGCTTTTTATTGAATATATGGTAAAATACTTTTCGTGAGGTGAGCGTGTTTTGGATTTAATTACCCGTTTAAAAGTTACAGGTGAGCCGATTGTCCTCTACGGTATGGGTAACGGCGCTGATAAGATAATAGCTATGCTTGAGGCGGCTGACATAAAGGTTGCAGGTGTTTTTGCCAGCGACGGTTTTGTCCGTGCAAAACAATTTCACGGTATGCCCATTATGTCATATAGCGAGGCGAAAAAAACTTTCGGAAAAATGACGGTGCTTATGTCCTTCGGCAGCAGTCTGCCCGACGTGCTTGAGAACGTAAAGCGCATAGCTTCGGAACAAAATCTGTACGTACCGGATGTTCCCGTGGTGGGTAGTGGCGTGTTTGACCGTAAATATGCGGCATCTCACAGGACGGAGCTGGAAACGGTGTATAACGCCTTGGCAACAGATAAGGACAAGTCCGTCTTTGAAAGCCTTGTGTGCTATAAGCTTACGGGTGACCCTAAATTGCTTTATAAAAGTGCAGGAACAGAGGAAGAGCTTTATACTTTGCTTGCCCCATCTGCCAACGAGGTGTATATGGATTGCGGCGCATTTAGTGGAGATACCGTCGCAGCATTCTTAAGGTACAGCGGCGGATATAAGCGCATAATAGCGGTGGAGCCTGATGCAAGAAGCTTCAAAAAACTTGTTGTAAACACGGCTGATATGAAAAATGTAATGTGCATAAACGCTCCCCTCGGTGCAAGCTGTAAAATAGCGCACTTTACCGCTATGGGCAGTCGCGGAAGTAAGCTGGATACTGACGGGGCAGAGATAGAGCTTAAAAATATAGACAGTATTTTGGGCACAGATGGAGCAGACTACATAAAAATAGATGTAGAAGGTGCAGAGCGTGAGGTAATAAAAGGCGCAGAGCAGACCATAGCAGACCACCGTCCCAAGCTTCTTGTATCCTGTTACCACCGTTTGGAGGATATCTTTGCTTTGCCTTTGCAGGTGCTTGCCCTCCGACCGGATTACAAGCTGCATCTTTGGCATCCCATGTATCTGCCTCCTTGGGATGCGGCATATATTTTTGTTTAATTTATGTGAGAGTATTTTGCTTTGTATACGTCTTATTATACAGAAGGGTATTACGATACCGAAAGGAGCCCGAGATGAACGGTGAAAGTAGCTACAGCCGTTTTTTAAAAGGCGACAATGATGCCTTGGCACAAATAGTGGAAAAACATAACAAAAGTTTAGTGTTTTACCTTGCGGGCATACTCAAAAGCGTAAGCTTGGCAGAGGATGCGGCGGCAGATGCTTTTGTGGAAATATTTGTAAAAAAGCCCCGCTTAAAAACGGAGGAAGCCTTTTGCGCCTATCTTTATCGCACAGCCCGTAACAAAGCTATTGACGAGCTGAGAAGGCAAAGGCGCAGGGACGAACAGCCCATAGAGGAAACAGAGCTTGCCGACAGCCGTATGCTGGAGGACGAGGTGCTGAAAAAGGAGAGGGACAAGAGTTTACATAATGCCATCGCGAAACTTAATCCCGATTACCGTGAAGCCTTGCATCTTGTATATTTTGAAAATATGAGCTACGATAGCGCAGGGAAAGTAATGGGAAAAAGCCTTAAACAAGTGACTAATTTGGTGTACAGAGGCAAAGAAGCCTTAAAGAAGATTTTGGAAAAGGAGGGCGGATTGTATGAGGAGCAATAAAGAACAGCTTGACATAATTCTGCAAAGAAAAAAGGCGGAAGAGTTCGCCCGTGCAAAACGCCGCAAGCAGATGTACTCAAGTCTTTGCGTAGTTTTGTGCCTGTGTGTCGTGTTTGCGGTTGCCCTTGTTTTGCGTAGCGGCAATAAAGATGAAGAAAAAGCTCCGACCTTTTTCGAGTCCGATAAATCCGAAAATGTTATGGCAGGCGACACAAACCAAAACTCAGGAGGCAGTAATAATATGATGGACGAAAGCAATAGAAACGAACTTGTTACCGATACCCCAAATACGCCACCCATTGCCCCCGATGATTTTGAAGGTGATGCGGACGAGAATGTGCCGGCGGAAGATGGCAATACGGCGAACAACGGGGATGCGGCAGAGTCGATGTTTGAAGCAGAGGCGTCTATAGATGACGCATGGTCTGAAATCGGAGAGGAGCAATCCGAGGACGAAGGAGAAGAAGGAACCGTCATTGAACCCTCATATTCAGCCACAGGAATATATGCCGATTTTTTTGCTATAGATTGCGGCGAGCAAGCTGCAGCCTTTCAAAAGGAGCTTGCCGCCTTTGAAGATAACATTTCCTATCTTGAAGGCAGAGAGAATATGGGCTTGGCTATGGCGTGGATGCTTCACATAAAAGGAGAAGACAGCTATTTCCACACCGCAATACAGTTTCCCGAAGGGCAGGAGTTTGTGGTGGACGGAACCGGCGGTTATTTCAAGGATGGTATGTATTACTGTGTTTTGAATTATTGGCAGGTAATTCAATATGCTACGAACGGTTGCAAATGCCTTTTTGTGGGAAGCGGTCTCGGCAATGACGAGGAGATGAGCGTTGACGACAAACACGGAATAGAGACGTACTGTCAGTTGTACGGCGATATGCTGGTTGCAGAAATAGCAACTCCCTATTGAATTTAAAAAAATCCGAGGTGTTTGTGTGCATAACACACAAACACCTCGTTCTTTTTTTGTTTTATTCTTTGTCTTCTATCAGCTCTTCAGTGAGTCTTGCGGCGGTTTCCACAAAGCGTACGCAAGGGCGTGCTTTATAAAACTCCGCATCTCTTTTTGTGGGGATAGGGGAGGGCACTTCACTTGCAATCTTAAGCAGATCTCTGCAAATAATAGTTCCGTGCTCTGCGGTGAACTTTGCCGCAAGCTTTTGGATCAACGCATAGTGCTCCTTCTTCTTTTCGTCATCGTTATAATCGTAGCCGTAAAGAGCGCCTGCCACCATAAACATTCCGCTAACGGCACCGCAAACCTCACGCAGTCTGCCCATACCGCCGCCAAACGATGAAGCAAGCTTCAAGGCGTAAACCCGGTCAAGCCCCATCTTGTCCGCAAAAGCGGCGAATACCGCCTGTGCACAGTTGGCATCGTTAACAAAAAGCTCACAAGCTTTATCAGCATATCTTCCCATAATTACTCTTTGCCTTTTTCTTCTATAAGGTCGGTAAGAGCATCAAGCCAATCGCCCTCAAACAGTTCTATCATACCCTTATCGCAGACGGCGGCAAGCTTTGCATCTATGGGAATTTCAGCCACGTCATAAATACCGTGGTCAGCGGCAACCTGCTTAATGTGGCTGTCACCGTATATTCTGTGCTTGCTTTGGCAGTCGGGGCACTGGAAGTAGGACATATTCTCTACCACGCCCAAAATCGGTATATTCATCATCTCTGCCATCTTAACAGCCTTTTCAACTATAACAGAAACCAGCTCTTGAGGGGAAGCCACGATTACAATACCCTTTATAGGCAAGGACTGGAATACGGTAAGGGGAACGTCACCTGTTCCGGGAGGCATATCAACAAACATAAAGTCAACATCGCCCCAAACAACATCCGTCCAGAACTGTGTAACGGTGCCTGCTATAACAGGACCTCTCCAAACAACGGGGTCACTTTCGTTTTCAAGAAGATAGTTAAGGGACATAAGCTTTATGCCGGTTTTGCTTATTACGGGGAATATGCCTGCATCGCTACCCTCGGCGCGTTCCTTGGAGGTGCCGAAAGCACGGGGAATGGAGGGACCGGTAATATCAGCATCAAGCACTGCGGTCTCATACCCACGGCGGCGCATGTTAACGGAAAGCAGTGTGGTAACCAAAGATTTACCGACACCGCCCTTGCCGCTTACAACCGCAATAACGTTCTTAACGGCAGAAAGCGGATTTTCTTTAGCCAGCAAGCTCTCCTTGCTGCGTGAAGAGCAGTTTGCACTGCAGGTTTCACAGTTATGTGTGCATTCACTCATCTTAAAAATCAAGCCTCGCTTTTGTATATTCAGCGTCCTAAGGCGCTGTTTGTATTTTATACCCCTTTTGGGTTTATGTCAATAGCTTTTGCTTTTTTGCGGCAAACAATTTATTAAAACAAAAAATATAAATTTAATTTTCGGGGGTTAAATCTCTTTGCCCGGCGTTATCCGTTTCTTTTTTGTGTTTTAGGCCGTTCTTTGTCGTTTCTTAACCGAATTTACAAATTGTACACAATTTTAATATTGCAAAAAAGTTCAAGCGTGATATAATACAATGGGTTTGGATGGGGCTTATATAATAAATAGGAAAAAATCCAGACCGAATTTATCACCGCTTCCGTTCGGATTTCGCAAATGCGTGTTCGACTGAGCCATATACAAATTTATTAAATCTTTAAGAAAGAGGTATTGTATGCAATTATTCTTAATTCTCGTTCTTTTTGCAGCGGTACTTGCCATCTCTTATGCGGCTTTCAGCTTTGCTAAGGTTAAGAAGATGGACGAAGGTACTGACAGAATGAAGGAAATTGCCGGCGCTATCAGAACCGGTGCAAATGCGTTCCTTAACTACGAAATGAAGGTTATCGTTGTCGTAGCATTGGCGGTTGCTTTTCTTCTTGCTCTTCTCATATCCTGGCAGGCAGGTATTGCTTTCATTATCGGTGCTACCATGAGTGAATCTGCAGGCTTTATAGGTATGAAGATAGCTACATACGCAAACGTTCGTGTTGCCAATAAAGCGCGTGAGACCAAGAACCTTGGTGAAACCCTTAAGGTTGCTTTCCGCGGCGGTTCCGTAATGGGTCTTTGCGTTGGCGGCTTCGCTCTTCTCGGTATTGTTATAGTTTATTTCGTTTTCGGTATTGTTGGCGACCAGCTTGGTCTCATTATCGGCAACTCTCCCGATTTCGAGTTGCAGAACAGCTTGCTCAGCATGTTTGTTGATGGCTACAATATGCCCACCACCTTTACTATGACTCTTTCCGGTTACGCTCTCGGTTGTTCTGTTATCGCAATCTTCAACCGTATCGGCGGCGGTATCTACACCAAGGCTGCTGATATGGGTGCAGACCTTGTTGGTAAGACCGAAGCTCACATTCCCGAAGATGACCCCCGTAACCCCGCTACCATCGCTGACAACGTAGGCGACAACGTTGGTGACGTTGCAGGTCTCGGCTCTGACCTTCTTGAAAGCTACGTAAGCTCTATTCTCGCTTCCGTACT
>SVRF01000048.1 GCA_015064945.1 Oscillospiraceae bacterium
AACAGGTAAAAAAATGATATTATTAATTATTATAGAATTAATAGGCAAAATATGGAGGGTAGTATGGATTATTTAAAGTTGGCGGAACTTCTTTTCCCCGATGTTGATAGAGATACAGAGTATTACGAGGCGCAGTATCCGCCCCGTAATTTAAAGGAAGGTGCTGCGGTAACACGTTTTGCCCCCAGTCCTACGGGCTTTGTGCATTTCGGCGGCTTGTTCCCCGTATTGGTTGGCGAAAGACTTGCCCACCAAAGTGAGGGCGTGTTCTACCTTAGAATTGAGGATACAGACTCCAAACGTGAAGTAGAAGGGGCAGAAAACGATATAATCAAAGCGTTTGAAAGCTTTGGAATTAAGTTTGACGAAAGCGTTGTGCACGGCGGCGATTACGGTCCCTACAGACAAAGCGACCGCCGTCCCATATACCGTTGCTACGCTAAGAAGCTTGTTGCGGAAGGGAAAGCGTATCCCTGTTTTTGTTCCGCAGAGGAGCTTGCGGCACTCCGTGAAAAGCAGGAAGCGGAAAAGGTTATCCCCGGTTATTACGGCGAATATGTAAAATGCCGTGACCTGAGCTATGAGCAGGTAGAGGAAAATCTTAAAGCCGGCAAGCCCTTTGTGCTCCGATTTAAGTCCTTCGGCTCCTCCGAAAATAAGGTAAAATTCACTGACCTTATAAAGGGCACTATTGAAATTACCGAAAACGATATTGACCACGTATTGCTTAAGAGTGACGGTATGCCCACTTACCATTTGGCGCACGCAGTTGATGACCATCTTATGCATACAACACACGTTATAAGAGGCGAGGAGTGGTTGCCAAGCCTGCCTTATCATATCCAGTTGTTTAAGGCATTTGATTTTAAGCTTCCCAAGTATTTGCACATTTCTCAGCTTATGAAGCTTGCTGAGGTGACCGAGGAAGACGGCAGTGTAAAGCTTGTTAAGAAAAAGCTTTCCAAGCGTGATAAGGGCGCAGGGCTTACCTCCTATATAAGCGACGGATATGCCCCCGAATGCGTTACCGAATACGTTATGACGTTACTAAACTCTAATTTTGAGGATTGGCGCAGAGCTAACCCCAACGCTTCTCTTGATGAATTTAAATTCTCCATAAAGAAGATGAGTGCCTCCGGTTCTTTGTTCGATCTTAAAAAGCTTGCTGATGTAAGCAAAAACGTACTTTCCCGTATGAGTGGGGAAGAGGTTTACAATCGCTTGGTTAATTGGACGGCTTCTGAAGATAAAGCGTTTAATGCATTGCTTACTGCGGATAAAGAAAAAGCGGTGCGTATTCTCTCCATCGGCAGAGGCGGCGCAAAGCCCCGTAAGGACTTTGGTCTTTACAGCGAGGTTAAGGGATATATCGGCTTCTTCTATGATGAGTATTTTGAACAGATCGACAATATCCCCGAAAACTTCAGCAAGGAAGATATCAAAAAGGCAATAGCTTTGTTCGTGGAAAGTTATGATGCTAAGGACGAGCAAAGTGTTTGGTTCGACAAAATAAAGGCGGTAGCTTCAGATATAGGCTATTCTCCCGATATCAAGGCGTATAAAGCTAACCCCGAAGCCTTTGGCGGCCATGTGGGCGATGTAAGTATGTTCCTCAGAATAGCTGTTACCGGTAAGATGAACAGTCCCGATATGTATGAGGTAATGTCCATTTTGGGAAAAGAAAAGGTAGTAGCACGTCTTACCGCGTTTGCGGATAAACTTTAATATTTTAGGAGAGTTTTTAATGGAAAACAGCAGCAACTATTTGTTTGATATTATAGAAGGTGACCTTGCCGATGGTAAGGTAAATAAGGTGTACACCAGATTTCCTCCCGAACCTAACGGCTGTTTGCATATCGGCAGTGCAAAGGCTATATGCATAAACTACAGTGCCGCAAAGAAGTTCGGCGGCGAGTTTAATCTGCGTTATGACGACACCAACCCCTCCAAGGAAGAGGACAGCTACGTGAAGTCCATATACGAGGACCTTTTGTGGCTTGGCGCTGTACCTGACAGAGTGCTTTACGGTTCCGACTATTTTAAAAAATGCTATGAGTTTGCAGTGCTTCTCATAAAGAAGGGGCTTGCTTATGTTTGCGATCTTTCCGGTGACGAGATGCGTGCATATCGCGGCACTTTGACCGAACCCGGCAAAGAAAGCCCTTACAGAAACCGTAGCGTAGAAGAAAATTTAGAGCTGTTTGAAAGGATGAAGAACGGCGAATTTGCAGACGGTGCCTGCACCTTAAGAGCGAAGATAGATATGTCTTCTCCCAATATGAATATGCGTGACCCTGCAATATACCGTATACTCAGGGCTACCCACCACCGTCAAGGTGATAAATGGTGTATTTATCCTCTTTACGACTTTGCACATCCCATTCAGGACGCGCTTGAGGGCATCACGCACTCTATGTGTTCTATAGAATTTGAAAACCACCGTCCCCTTTATGACTGGGTTGTTGAGAACATTGGCTTTGAACAGCCTCCTCATCAGTACGAATTTGCGCGTCTTAACGTAACCAACACGGTTATGAGCAAGCGTTACCTCCGTAAGCTTGTGGAGGAAGGCTATGTAGACGGTTGGGATGACCCTCGTATGCCCACTCTTTCCGGTCTGCGCAGAAGAGGGTATACCCCCAGCAGCATCTTCAGCTTTGTGGAAAAAGCAGGTGTTGCAAAAAATTTCAGTATCGTGGATATTGCTTTGCTTGAGCATTGCTTAAGAGATGAGCTTAACGCAGGTGCATTGCGTAAAATCGCAGTGCTTGAGCCTGTTAAGCTTGTTATAGATAATTATCCGGAAGACCAAACGGAGTATTTTGAATTATCCAATAATCCCAACGATGAAACCGCAGGTATGCGTAAGCTGCCCTTCACCAAGGAGCTTTATATTGAACGTGCGGATTTCTCATTAACTCCTCCGCCAAAGTATTTCCGTCTTAAGCCCGATGGCGAGGTCAGACTTATGGGTGCTTATATCGTTAAGTATAACGGGGTAGAAACCGATGCTGACGGTAATGTTACCTGCATCCACTGTAATGCAGACCTTGTAAGCCGCAACGGTATGCCCCACGACGGCAGAAAGGTTAAGGGCACCATACATTGGGTTTCTGCGGCACACTGTATTGATGCGGAAGTAAGACTTTACGACAAGCTTTTCACAATAGAGAATACGGGCGCTATCCCCGAAGATAAAACCTATGACGACTATCTTAACCCCGAAAGTCTTAAGATTTACACAGGTTGTAAGTTAGAGGAGTCTTTGGCGGATGCCAAGGCAGGCGAAAAGTTCCAGTTTGTGCGTACGGGCTATTTCTGCAAGGACAGCAAGAATTCCAATGTTTATAACCGTACGGTTGAACTTAAGGACTCTAAGCCCGTAGCGGAGATGAAGAAATAGTTATGAATATGTATTTACAGCTGTTTCTTGCCTATATGAAGGTAGGCGCAGTAACCTTTGGCGGCGGATACGCAATGCTTCCTATTTTGAAGCGGGAGCTGGTTGATCGCAGGAATTGGGTAACGGAAGCCGACCTTATAGACTGCTACGCAATAGGGCAGTGTACCCCCGGTGTTATAGCGGTAAACGCCGCAACTTTGATAGGTTATCAAAAGAAAGGCGTTCTTGGCGCAGTGTGCGCAACGGTCGGCGTGGTGTTTGTCCCCGTGCTTATAATAATTTCAATAGCGACGGTGCTTCAGCAGTTTTCCGAGAATGAATATGTTCAACACGCCCTTGCGGGTATGAGCGTTGCAATATGCGCAATTATTGCCGTAACAGTGGCAAAGCTCATAAAAAAGACATGCAAAGATATACCTACGGTCATTATCGCTTTGTCGGTGCTTGTGCTTTCCTATTTCGGTTTGCATATTATTCTTATCGTTTTGGCAGCGGCAATAACGGGCATAGTTGTTTGCAACGTAAAGGCACGCAGAAAGGGAGGTAAACAGCAATGATTGTTGATCTTCTCTGGTGCTTTTGGGAGTATTTTCAAACAGGTCTTTTTGCCGTAGGCGGCGGTCTTGCTACCATACCCTTCCTTGAGGGTATGGCTAAACGCCATCACGATTGGTTCTCTTTGGAAGAACTAAGAAATTTTGTGGCTATATCCGAGTCAACCCCCGGACCTATCGGCATAAATATTGCTACCTATGCGGGGCACAGAATAGCCGGCCCTTTGGGTTCTGTTGTATGCGTGTTTGCTTTGGTCTTGCCTGCGTTCATTATAATGGTAATTGTTGCCAAGATGTTGCAAAAGTTTAAAAACAGCACCCTTGTAAACAACGCTTTTTACGGCATTCGTCCTGCAACAACAGCGCTTATTCTGTGGGCTGTTATCTCCACTTTTAAAGAGGTGCTAATCGATATAGATGCCCTAAGCTCATTAGGTAGCTTTTTTACGGCTATTGACATAAAAAATTTAATATTATTTGCTGTTATTTTGGCGGCAAGTCTTATCTTTAAAAAATTGCACCCCATAGTGTTTATCGCTACGGGTGCGGCGGCAGGCATTATCTTTGCATTGTAATGGTGTCGCATACACATAGTTCAGGAGGTTTTACATTATGAACAGAATTGACCCCCATTTTTCCGAGGTCATCCCCGAAATAGAAGCGCTTGCAAAACTTTGTGTGGAGAATGGGTATATCGACCCTGCTCTTTACGCTAAGTATGACGTTAAAAGAGGACTTCGTGACGTAAGCGGCAGAGGTGTTTTGACGGGACTTACCGAAATTGCAGAAGTGCACTCCTATTCCATAATAGACGAAGAACTTGTTCCTTGTGAGGGTAAGCTTTTCTACAGAGGTATTGATATCGAGCAGATAGTTGAGGGCTTTATCTCCGAGGGCAGAAGCGGCTTTGAAGAGACTGTTTATCTTTTGCTTTTCGGCAATTTGCCCACGAAAGAAGAGTTAGGCAGCTTTACCGAACTTTTGGCCAGCTACCGCAGCTTACCAAAGAACTTTTTGCGTGACGTTATTATGAAGGCGTCCAGCCGTGATTTGATGAATTCTCTTGCAAAAAGCATACTCACTCTTTATTCCTACGACGGAAACGCTGATGATACGAGCATTGGTAATATATTGCGTCAATCTTTAGAGCTTATCGCCATATTCCCCTTACTTGTTGTATACGGCTATCAAACTTATTCTTATTACCACGATGGAAAGAGCCTTATAATCCATTCTCCCAAAAAAGAATTTTCAACGGCAGAAAATCTGCTTTTGCTTTTGCGTGGGGAGGGCAATTATACAGAGCTTGAGGTTAAAATGCTTGACCTTGCCTTGGTGCTTCACGCAGACCACGGCGGCGGTAATAACTCAACCTTTACTACCCGTGTTGTAACCTCTACGGGTACGGATACCTATTCGGCCATTACAGCGGCAGTTGGCGCTCTTAAAGGTCCACGTCACGGCGGCGCTAACATAAAAGTTGTGGAAATGTTTGACGATATGAAGAAAAATGTTTCCGACTGGACCGACGATGAACAAATAAGCGAATACCTTAAAAAGCTTTTGCATAAAGAAGCCTTTGACAAAAAGGGTCTTATTTACGGTATGGGTCACGCTGTTTATTCTTTGTCCGACCCCCGTTCCAATCTTTTTAAGCGCTTTGTAAAGGAATTGGCAACAGAAAAGGGCAGACTTGAAGAGCTTGACCTTTATACAAGAGTAGAGCGCCTTGCCCCCGATGTTATTGCTTCCGAACGTCGTATGTACAAAGGCATAAGCGCAAACGTGGACTTTTACAGCGGCTTCGTTTACAGTATGCTTGATCTGCCCCGAGAGCTTTATACACCTATTTTTGCAGTTTCAAGAATAGCGGGTTGGTGCTCTCACAGAATAGAAGAACTTGTAAATACCAGCAAGATAATAAGACCTGCTTATAAAAACGTTAGTAAGCACAGACCTTATACATCTATAGATAAGCGCTGAATAACGGTGGTATTAGAGGATCGGTTATGCATAGATTGTTAAGCGTTTTTTTGGTGTTTCTTTTGCTTGTCGGCGGTGTTTCCGTAGCTGCGGAGGAAATACCTGATGCTATGGCACTGTTGGAGCTTGGATCCGCCGCAGAAGGCAGCACCCTTAATTACTATACCCTTCGTGTGGTTATGCAGTATTGTAATGACGAGGGTGTTTGTGTAGGTACTATGTTTGACGGCGTGGTCATTTCGCATCCGAAAAATACGGACAGCAGGGAAAAAGCAGACGCTTATCTAAGCGATGTTGCAGGCACTTCGGGCATCTTTTCCGTTGCAGAACAGCTTGCGGCTGAACTTGAAGAGGGTGGCTTTGCTGACGGGGAGTATGAATATCCCTTTTTTGTCTCCTTTCCCAACGCAAGCGGCTTTGATATAAGTGATGCCGAAAAGGAGGAGTTCTGTAATTACTATATAGACTCCTTGGTGCTTGCTGTTGAAAGTGCAAATTACAACCATATCGCACTGGCAGGCGTTTACTTTGACGATAGCTACAGTGGCAACCTTAGCTTTAAAAACTACTGTATGTCCTTGGTTAAAGCAAAGGGCTTGCTTGTTATAGAGTCTACATCAGGAGACAAAGATGCTTTGGCGGACAGGGCATATTCCTGCTATGGCAGTAAAGCCGATGCCGAAGGAACAGAGTTATATTTAAGCGGTGTACCTACGGTGGATGACGGCAGAGCGCTTGTGGATTTTCTTGACCAAGTGTATGCGGCACCACAGGGTAAAAGCATGCTGTATACCTTTGAAGCGTTTAATAATCTTTATGACTGCGCCATCGCTTTGGAACAAAATGAGCCGAACACCAATGCAAGACAAACCTACGATTGTATAAAAAGCGTTATAAAAGGTGATACGGAGGCTACCAGACAGGTTTACGATGACTTGAAGAAAGCAGCGGATAGCCAAAACGGCAATGAGGAAAAAGGCAGAACCAACATTGGTATAATCATCTGTGCGATAATTATAGCGCTTGGCTTGGCTTATCTTGTATTCACCCTTTACGGAAAGGATAGACTTAATGAGTCACGAAGAAAGAAAAAAGAACAGTTCCTTGGATAATAACGCGGAAGACCTTAAGCAAGCCGAAGATGTCGGAGAATTTGAAAAAGATATTAAAAAAAGTGAAAAGCGTGCTTTAAAAAAAGGTGTTCGTTATGCGCTTTATGTTTTTGTGGGGCTTTCAGTGGTGCTTGGAGGACTTTATTTGGTAAATCAGCTTATGAAGCCCGAGAAGTTTGATTTCCGTACAAAAGCAGAGGGGGTTTATTTCTTTCCTGCGGATTATAACGAAGACCCTGCGGACGACCCTGCCTATATGGCAAAGGACCGTGACGTATGGTTCAGTGACGATAGGGGTGTCGGAGTTCCTCTTGATGCCGCTACTGCTTCCGAAAACACCGTTAAGGGGCTTATGTATAGGTATTTTCTGTCCCTTAAGGAGGGGGACGCTGCCGCACACACCGCATTGCTTTCTAAGAACTATAAAGAAAAGTATGTGGTACAGGATAAGTTTACCTGCCAAAAGATACACGATATCCGCATAAGCTTTAATCAAGGCGAAAAACGGGACGGAGTTTCTTATTGGCATTACAAGGTAAGCTATAAAATTTATGAAAATAACGGTACCTACCGCGGCGATATCGGATCTGAAACCGCAAGAGTAATGAACTTTGAGGTAGTGTACGAGGACAGTACGTACAAAATAAATTCTATAGGCTATATAACCGCAAAAAACGATGACAAAGCAACAGCCGAAAATAAAAATTAAGGAGAAAAAGACGATGAAATTTGTTAATCCCTTTGATTACAAAAACGAGTGTATAGCTATTTGGAACAGTTATGTTGAAAGCGGCGAGGTTGTGTTTAAGCCTCTTGATGAAGCTGGTTTTGACGGCTTGTTCCTCCGTCAGGGCATAAACCACGTAAGAGCGGGCCTTTTGGACGAGGAAGGCCTTGCCGGCTTCGGCTTTGCAAATTATGCTGACGGAGCAATAGTTGCTTATATAACCTACATCGGTGTCAGACAAGATGTGCGCGGTAAGGGTGTTGCAGATAAAATATTGCAGTCCCTTGAGGAGCAGCTTAAGAAGGAAAATCCTGCCCTTGAAAAGATAGAACTTGTGTTTTATAACCCTTGCCAGCTTGCTTGGTTTATACCTAATGCTGCACCCCACGACCATCCCGGTGCACCCGGTGTTGATATGGCAAGTGCCGCCTATCGTTTCTTTACAAAAGCGGGCTATGTGGACTACGCTATTCAAAATGCTTATTATCTTCCCCTGTCAAACTATGTTTATCCGGAGGCTATCGCTGAAGGCATAGAACGTCTTAAGGGCGAGGAAATAGAGATAGGCTATTACGATAATGATAAGCATTACGGCTTCCCCGAATTTTTTGACAACATTAAAAACGAAGGCTGGCGTAAACAGGTGCTTGCCCGTCTTGACCAAAGAATAGTTGTTGCAACACATAACGGCAAGGTTGTGGGCTACACAGGCCCTCTTACCATATCCGAGGAGGGTAGGGGGATGTTCTGCGGTATCGGCGTACATACCGAGTACAGACAGCACGGCATAGGAAAGATAATATTTGCAAATATGTGTAAAAGTCATTCGGAAAACGGCGCAAGCTTTATGTCGCTGTTTACGGGCACAACCAACCCTGCAAGAAAAATATACGAAGGCGCAGGCTTCGGCATCGTTCGCAGCTTTGCCGATATGCGTAAGGTTTTGAATTGAAAAAGCCCCTTGTTTCTATAATAATGCCCGTTTATAACGGCGCAGATTATTTGGGCAAGGCGATAGAAAGCGCCATTGCGCAAAACTATGAGAATAAAGAAATAATAGTGGTCAACGACGGCTCTGACGACGGCGGTGCAACCGCCGCCGTCATAAAGTCTTTCGGTGACAAAATTATCGCCGTTGAAAAAGAAAACGGCGGTGTTTCTTCTGCGCTTAATTTGGGTATTTCTGTGATGAAAGGGCAGTACTTTGCGTGGCTTTCCCACGATGATATGTACAAGCCCGATTATTTAAGCCGACAGGTGGAGATGCTTGAAAAAAACGGACTTGGTGACGGTAATACGGTTATATGCTGTCAGGCAAGCCTTATTGATGCAAAGGGCAAAAGGCTCTTTCGTCCCCATAAAACCTTAAACGGTATGAAAAGCGGTGAGGAGATATACCGCTTGCTTATATCGGGCGGTAACATTTGCTATTTCACCATGCTTATTCCAAAAGCGGCGATAGATAAAGTACCGCCTTTTAATACATCCTTTAAGTATGTGCAGGACAAGCTGTTTTGGAAAAGCCTTGCCAAAAACGGTTGCCGCTTTTTCTTTTACGGCGAGGAGCTGTGCCTTCTCAGAACTTACAGAGGTCAGCTTTCCGAAAAGCTAAAACCCATATATAAGGACGAAATGCTTAAGTATTTAAGCCCCGATATAGAAGCGCTTGAAAAAAGCTTTGACCCCACGCTTGCAAAGGGTATACTGTTTTACGCCGCAAAAAGAAATCTTACGGCGGTAAAGAAAAAAATGAAAAACCTGCTTAAAACAAAGCGGGTCTACGGTTGCGGCACAGCTTTAAAATGTGTGTATATCCGCAGTAAATATCTTGCAAGACAAATGATAAAAAAACTGTATATGATAGGCAGAGGATAGATTATGTGGTACTATTTGGCGGCAATTTCTTTAATATCAGTAGTGCTTTGCGTTTACGATAAGGTTTCCGCCCGTCACCGTGGCAGACGAGTGCCCGAGAAAACACTATTTGGCGTTTCCGCCTTGGGTGGTGCGCTTTGTATGTTTATAACGATGCTTTTAATACGTCACAAGACAAAGCACTTCAGCTTTATGTTCTTCGTGCCGCTTATGGCGCTTGTGCATATAGCTTTAATAATTTGTTTCGGCGCAAAACTCGGTTTGTTTTAATTTGGGAGGTGGAAGGCTTGAAAAAGCCTGAATTGCTTGCACCCGCAGGCGATATAGACGCTTTGCATGCAGCGGTATGGGCAGGTGCCGATGCCGTTTATTTTGGCGGAAAAGCCTTTAATGCCCGTGCTTTTGCGGGCAATTTTGATATACCTCAAATGGAGGAAGCGGTAAGGTTTTGCCGTCTTCACGGGGTAAAGGTTTACCTTGTATTAAACACCCTGCTTTCCGACGGAGAAATAGAAAAAGCGCTTGATTATGTTGCGACCCTTGAAAAAAGTTTTCCCCCTGACGCTTACATAGTACAGGATTTAGGACTTGTTAAGTGCTTAAAACAAGCTTTTCCCGAACTACCGATACACGCCTCTACCCAGATGCAACAGCACAGCGCCGACGGCGTAAAGCTTATGAAGGATATAGGCATAAGCCGTGTGGTTTTGGCAAGGGAGGCTACGAAAGATGATATCGCCGCTGTGGTCGCTTCGGGAATAGAGACCGAGATTTTTGTTCACGGAGCACTTTGCGTGTCCCAAAGCGGGGGATGCCTTATGTCATCTTTTATCGGCGGAAGAAGCGGCAACAGGGGACAGTGTGCCCAACCCTGCAGACAGTGCTATGGAGGCAAATATCCACTTTCTTTGAAAGATTTGTGCTTGGCAAAACACATACCGGAGATTGCTGAAATCGGCGTGAATTGCCTTAAAATAGAAGGTAGAATGAAGAGCGCGGAGTATGTTTACGAGGTTGTAAGCATTTACCGTAAGCTTATAGACGAAAACCGTCCTGCAAGCGACAGGGAAATGGAAAGACTTTCCGATGCCTTCTCCCGCAGTGGGTTTACGGATGGATATTTTACGGGGCGGGTAGGCAGAGCTATGTTTGGGGTGCGGACACAGCAGGATAAGGAAAAAAGCCGCAACGCCGAAATCAAAATCAAAGAAAAAAAGCAGTCTGTGGATATAAACTGTTATATAAAAAAGGGTGAACCTTCTGTGATAACGGCATATTGCGGCGATTGCTTTGCAACTGCAGGGGGCGCAGTGCCGCAAACAGCCATCAATCGCCCTCTAAGCTCAGAAGAGCTTTGCGCACGCCTTAATAAAACAGGTGCTACACCTTTTACCGCCAAGGTAGAGGCAGAGCTTGACGAGGGGCTTATTTTGCCTATGTCAGCCATTAATGAGCTCAGAAGAAACGTACTTGATAAGCTGGCAGACGCAATAATTGAAAGCAACACCCCAAAGCGAGATTGGGTAAGGCAAGAAGTGCCTGTCCTCGATCCGGGAACAAAAAATGCCGTGCGTACTCTTGTTGCGCGCTTTGAAGGCGGCGTGCCTTCCGAAAAGGTGCTGTATGCGGCAATGCGCCGCTGTGCAAGAATAGAATTGCCCCTTTGGGCAGATATACCTGAATGGGCGGTGGATGACCGTATCTCTCTCGTTCTGCCACGGACAATCTTTCCCCGTGATAAGGCGGCGGTAAAGTCCTTGGTGGAGAAGGCAGGCGCTATGGGTGTAAGGGAATTAACCGTGTCCAATTTTGCCCACCTTGAGTATTGCGACGGCTTTATTGTAAACGGCGATTATCCGTTAAACGTTACAAACAGCCATACCGCAGAGGTTTTAAAAGAAATGGGTATTAACAGCCTTTGCATTTCACCGGAGATCAATCCCAATCGTGTGCAATGTACCAACTCGTGCTACATTATTTACGGCAAAACTCCTCTTATGCACACCGAAACCTGCATTATCTCCAATATAACGCCCTGCAAGAAAAAGGGCATATGCAAGGCTGAGTTGAAGGATAAGACCTCGGCGGTTTTCCCTGTCATAAGGGAGTACGGACACCGTAACATTATATACAATTCCGTACCCACATATCTGCTTGACAAGCTTGATATGTTAAAGGACGTAAATCAGTATATACTTATGTTCACCAACGAAAGCGAAGAAGAAATACTCTCGGTGTTCGATGCCGTGGATGAACGAAGAGCGCCTACGGGTGCTTATACCCGTGGTGGGCTTAAAAGGGAAGGGAGCGTGTTCGGCAAATGAAAATAACGGTCGTTGGTCTTGGCGGCGACAGCCTTTTTATGGGGGTTGACCATTTCCACCGAGAGGGGGAGACCCTTGCCGCAACAAGCTTCTTTTCGGAGCCGGGCGGTAAAGGCTATAATCAGGCGGTTGCCGCCGCAAGACTTGGCGGTGAGGTTGCGTTTTTAGGCGCATTCGGCAAGGACGCAGGCTCCGAAAAATGTATAAGCTTTTTGAAGAACGAAGGTATAACGCCTTTGGTTGCGTATAAGGATGTGCCCTGTGCCTGTGCTTGTATTTTGACGGACAGGGCGGGTGAAAACCGTGTTACCGTTTTCGGCGGCGCAGCATCTCTTTTGAGCGCCGAAGATGCGGAAGGTTTTAAGGGGCAAATAAGCGCATCACAAATTTTAATACTGCAAAACGAAGTGCCTGTCCAAGCAAATCGTGCGGCGTTTGAAATAGCAAAAAAAGCAGGTGTTACCGTTATGTTCAATCCTGCGCCTGCCGTAGGTGTAGATAGGGAACTGCTTACGGCGGCAGATATAATAACACCTAACAAACACGAAGCTCAGGTGCTTTTCGGTGAGGACTACAAAAGCGGCATTGAACAAAGCGGCATAAAAACAGCAGTTGTCACCTTGGGCGGCGACGGGGCAGATCTTTACGATAAGGGCTGTTGGACACATATCCCGTCCTACAAGGTAAGGCCTATTGACACAACAGGCGGCGGCGACTGCTTTAACGGCGCACTTGCAGTGGGGATTTGTATGGGCAAAAACCTTGCGCAGTCCTGCGATTTTGCCTGTAAGGCGGCGTCAATTGCGGTAAGTCGCCCACATGCGGTGGAGGCAATGCCGAGATTTGTAGACATTTCTTCCAAAAATAAGTAAAAAACTGCAAAAACCGAAAAACACCTATTGCAAAATATAAAAAAGGGTGGTACAATAGGCACAGAATGTGTTAACTCGTGCAAAAATAATAGAATACGAAAGGGGTATTCAGTTTTGGAATACAAAAACATTACCAATTACAAGGACGCGGCTAAGGATTTTATCGACAATGAGAAGCAGTTCCACCTTGGCGTAATTCCTACCGAACAGTCCAATCCTCGCACCAGAAATCTCAGCGCAACAATAGCTAAGGACACCTCCGAAGGTATCAAGATGATACTTTCTGCAGACCTTGATATTGCTGACGTTGCTGCAAAGGCTTTTGAAACCGAAAACTTCAAGGACCTTGTTAAGGACATTAAGCGCGTTATGGACCAGCGCAAGAAGTTTGTATTCTCCAGCGTTGGCGCATCCGGCAGAATGGCCATCCAGCTTGATGGTGCATGGCGTTTGTTCTGGAACTCTTTGGTTTCCAAGATCCCCGCAAAGGCTCAGACCTTCCTTGAAATCTGTGAATGCTGCAACAGCTTCACTACCGGCGGTGACAGAGCGCTTGTTCGTTCCGTTGAAAACTTTGAAGACTATATGACCTTCGGTGCACGTCAGGTTGTTGACGCCGGCATCGGTGAAGGCGACGTTCTTATAGGCCTTGCTGAGTGCGGCCTTTCCGCAAGTATTAACGGCTCCGTTATCGAAGCTGATAAGCGCGGTTGCACTACCTATTATCTCTACTGCAATCCCAAGGAAATCCTTTGCGAACACCTTGAAAGAGTTCGTATGGTATTTGCAAGACCCAACATTAAGCCCATCAGCATCTTCGTAGGTAACATGGCTGTTTCCGGCTCTACCAGAATGCAGGTTACCACAGTTGAACTTCTTACCGCAGGCGCTGCTCTTGAAATCGCAGCAGGCCAGTGGCTTAAGGAAAACCTTAGTGAAGAAGAATTTAAGGTTGTAGGCACTCCCGCACTTACCGCACAAGAATACGCAGCTGAGTTTAAGAAGCTTCGTGATACTCTTTCCAGCGGCGAAGCACTTGCAGGTCTTACTAAGGCAGTAGAACTTGAAACCGCTACCTACAAGGCAAACGGTCTTGTTACATATCTCAGCCATGACTATCTCCTTGATATGATGACTGATACTACCGAAAGACAGCCCACCTTTACACTTCCTCCTTTCAGAAAGTTTAAGGACACTGAAAGCGCAGTAAGCTGGGCATACGTTAAGGATCCTCTTTACCCCAACGAAGTTGCATGGCAGCACGTATTCCGCCGTCCTATCGTTGGTCTTGACTGGACTGTTGAAGACTATAAGCAGATGGAAGCTGCTCAGTCTATTATCGACAATCCTCCCAAGGTTGGCTCTGAAGAAGTTGAACAGTACTGCATCGGTAACGAAGAAGACGTTTCCCGTTACAGCCGTAAGCCCGCTAACCTTATCCTTATGGATATCAACGGCTCCGCTTGCAAGGAAGCTATCAACTGGTACAACAAGTATCTTCCCGATTACGGTAACGGCGTAGTTATCCGTATCGGTCGTATCCCCGAAGGCAAGATTGCAGATAACGAAATCTACATCCCTGTTGATGTTCCCGCTACCTGCACAGAACTTCTTTCTCACCTCATGATCAAGCTTACCTTCAACCTTCTCAGTACCGCAACAATGGCTAAGATGGGTAAGGTATGGTCCAACTGGATGATCCAGGTTCTTCCCACCAACAAGAAGCTTATCGACAGAAGCGTTCGCGTTATAGCAGAGCTTGCAAAGCTTGACTATCAGACCGCTTGCGAAGAATTCTTCAAGTCTTATCTTAACAGAAAGCCCGAAGATGAATACAGAGAATCTTATGTTGTTGAAACTCTTAAGAGACTCGGCTTCGACCCCAACGCTGACGTTCAGTAATTAATATACGGAAAGCCCCCGATACGGGGGCTTTTATATTGCATAAAAAAGGGGGCTGTAAAAAAACGAAGTTTTTTACAGCCCCCTTTGGGGATAGGAAAAAATGGTCGGAACGAACGAAATCCACCCGTTAAGCGTACTGATGTACGTCGAGGGTGGATTTCGTTCGTAGCAAAAAAGATATTTTAAAGAAAAACTTGTTCCTTTAGTTTTTTACCTTGTTGCAAGCCTTTGAGGGCATCAAAAACAACTGTGCTTTTTGGTTTTCTCTCTTTTGGCGGTCCGGACTTTTTTTACATCACCATTTTCGGTTTTGTTTTATACTTCTATGTTTGTTATAAGCGCAACGACCTGCCAGTCTGCGGCAGAGAAATCAATTGCATCGGCGCTTAAATAAATGTCAACGGAGTTAATGCCGTTGGTATAAACCTCAACGCTAACTTCGTAAACGCCTGCGCTTACCTCAGTTGCATTAACGGTGTTAGTGCTTATGGTGGTCAAACCGTTACTGTGCTGGTTGAATGCGTAAAGTCTTGTTGCAAAGTTTGCGTTGTCTGCGGTCACGGTAAGAGTGATGATTGCATAGTCGTTTTCGCTAAGGACAGTGCTGTTGGTAATGGCAACGGGTGCCGCCTTGAATGTTGCTGTAAGTGCAATATCCTCGTCAAGTACCGTATCAAGGTCAAACACTTCACCGTTTGCATACCAAGCATCAAATACGTAGCCTGCATCCGCTAAAATGTATGGTAGCTCAAGTTCGGATGCAACAGTGCCTGCCGCAATGCTTATTGTGTAGTTGCCCACAATCATCTCGCCATCTTTTTCGTGAAGTATTACGCCGTTGTCGCCGCAAATGATGCTTACGGTGATACTGCCTTCAAGTGTAAGAACGGCGGTAAACGTAAGGTCTTCTGTGATCACTTCAGGTGCTTCAGCATCCCAGCCTGCAAATTTATAGTTGCCTATACCGGTTACGGTCGGAGCGGTAATACCGGCATCAGTCCACGCCGTACCGGTAACAAAGGGACCAAATTCCAAGTTGCCTGTGCTGTTTGCGTTTTCGGGGATAACGTAGGTTACAGTAAACCACTGTGCTTCGTCATATTCAAAGCTTGCGGTAATGGTTATGTCTCCGCTAACAGTGCCGCTTGTTACATCCCAAGAAGCAAACTTATAACCTGCATCTGCAACAGCGAGAGGGTAGGTAAGGTTTGCAATATTTGTACCGTATTTAACGGTAAGGCTTGCTTCGCCCTCAAGACTGCCGTGTTCGCCTGCAATAAAGGTAACGGTGTAGCTGTTAATGTTCCAGGAAGCGGAAACGGTGATGTCAGCAGTAATGTTGTCGAACGCCTTGTCCCAACCGCTGAAGGTGTAGCCTTCCTTAGTGCCAACATTAGGCTCGGTAGCGGCAGAGCCGTAATTTACGGTCTGTGTATCAACGGTAACGCCGTCAACAACGAAGGTAACGGTGTAGCTGTTAATGTTCCAGGAAGCGGAAACGGTGATGTCAGCAGTAATGTTGTCGAACGCCTTGTCCCAACCGCTGAAGGTGTAGCCTTCCTTAGTGCCAACATTA
>SVRF01000002.1 GCA_015064945.1 Oscillospiraceae bacterium
TGGCTGAGGTAACGCATAGATGCACCGAGTTCGCCGTCCGGTCCGCCAAACTGACTTATTATAAGCTTGGCAAGGGCGGCGTTGGGGTTTTTTATATTAATAGGGTATTGCAGTTTCTTGTCATAAATCCACATAAATCACGCCTCCTTTTAGTTCTGCCAAGGCCAAGGGTAGTCGGTCCAGTTCCAATCGGCACTTTTTACCTCGTAGTAGGTAAGCGGGCCGAAGCTTTTGCGGTATTGTTCTGCAAGCTCTTCGCGGCGCTCTTGCATTTTTTTGTAGTACTCCATTGCTTTTCTGTTTTTGGGGTGTGTATCCAAAAACAGCACGGTCTCGTGCAGGGCAAAGTCTGCCGCCATAAGACGTTTAAGAAGAGCATCTCTATCCATTGCGCACCTGCTTTCTGCCTGTGAAGGGCTTGTCGAGGTCGGGGAAGAGGGTGCCCTTAAGCAGGGCGAGGTTTTCGTCGTACAGGTCGTCCCAACACTGGTCGGGCACGTATGCCATAGCAAGCACCACATCGGGATGCTGACCGCAGAGGGCGGCACTTAGCTGAGCATCTATATTAAAGCTTTGGTCAAAGCCTGTCATGGTAAATCTCCTTTCGGGCATAAAGCCTTAGTACAAAATATGCAAAAAATTACAAAATGCTACAGAAATTTAAAAGCAATTTAAGCTTAAAGCGATATAAAATAATAAGAATACCCTTGTAAAATGCAAAAAAATGCTTTATAATTACTAAGTAAGAAGTTAAGGAGCTTTACAATGAACGAGCGTGTTAAAAACGAAAAGACCGATTTTTTGTGCCGCGCCCTGGTCCAGATTAAGACTCCGGAAGAGGCGGAAGCGTTACTTGAAGACCTTTGCACCATAGCGGAGCTTCAGGAGATGTCCAACAGACTTGTTGCGGCGAGGATGCTGGACGAAGGTTGTACGTATCTTGAGATATGCGCGGCAACGGGGCTTTCCACCGCCACGGTTACCCGTGTTAACCGAGCCCGTAAGTATGGTAGCGGCGGATATGAGCTTTTGCTTAGCAGACTTAAAGAAGAACAAGGGGAGTAAAATGAACACAGGCTTTTCTTTGATAGCCTCTTGTTATGACCGTTTTAACACCGCCGGATACGAGGAGTATCTGGCGTTTTTCCTGTCTGCCTGTGAGAAGTTTGCAGACCTGCCCGTAAAAGAGGTGCTTGACCTTGGTTGCGGCACGGGGGAAATGACAAAACGGCTGTGTGACAAGGGCTTTGACGTAGTGGGGCTTGACGGCAGCGAGGAAATGCTGGCGGAGGCCTTTGTAAAATGTGCAGGCACAAACAGCTTGCTGTTGTGTCAGGATATGCGTAATTTCGAGCTTTACGGTACGGTGCAAGCCACCCTTTGCACCTATGACTGCATAAACTATCTGCTTTCCACGGCGGACGTGGCAAGCTGTTTTGACTTGGTCAACAACTACACCCAAAAAGGCGGTGTGTTTGTATTTGACGTAAATACGCCTTACAGATACGGCAACGTCTTTGCCGACAACGCCTATGTCTACGACGACCAGGACGGAATGCTGGTATGGCAAAACCGCTTTATGAAAAAGCGCGGGCTTTGCGACTTTTACCTTAGTTATTTTGAAAACGCAGGCGACGGCACATATATCCGCGGCGACCAAGTGCAAAGACAACGCTGTTACGCTTTGCGCACCATAGAAAAGCTGCTTAAAGAAAACGGATTTGAACTGTGTGCGGTATACGGCGGTACCGATATGTCACCGCTGACTGAAGAAAGCGAAAAAGCCTATTTTGTCGCCAAAAGCGTAAGCGGCAAGGCACAAGGCTAAAGGAGTAATTATGGATAATCTTATACGAGGCATAACAAAGGACGGCAGCGCCCGCATTATAGTTGTGGACAGCACCGCCATAGTAAACAAAGCGGCAGAAATACACGTGACCGCACCTACCGCCACGGCGGCACTTGGCAGAGTGCTTACCGCCGCATCTATGATGGGCAGTCTGCTTGGCGAAAAGGACGACCTGCTTACCCTGCGCTTTAAGGGCAACGGTACGGCAGGCAGTGTAATGGCAAGCGCCGATTATATGGGTAACGTAAGGGGTTATATAAGCAACCCTGCCGCAGACCCACCCAAGAGGCTTGACGGCAAGCTTAACGTTGCCGCCGCCATAGGCAAGGGTACGCTTTACGTGCTTAGAGATGCGGCAGGACTGCCCGAGCCGTATGTAGGTGCATTGGAGATACAAAGCGGCGAGATAGCCGAGGATATAGCCGCCTACTATGCCCAAAGCGAGCAGGTTCCTACTGTTTGCGCTTTGGGTGTGCGTGTAGGCAAGGACTACAAGGCGATATCCGCAGGCGGTGTGCTTTTACAGCTTCTTCCCTTTGCCGACCCTGCAATTATTGACAAGATAGAGGAAAACCTTAAGGACATCCCCCCCATAAGCAACCTTATAGAGACCCACGATTTGGAGTCCATTGCCGCTATGTACCTTAAGGGCATAGACTTTGAGCTGTTTGACAGTATGACCTGCGCCTATCGTTGTGTGTGCAGTCGCAAAAAGACCGACGGCGCACTGCTTGCCACAGGTGTGGACGAGATAAAGGATATGATAGCTGAAGGCGGTACGGAGCTTAAATGCCAATTCTGCGGCAAGGCGTACACCTACAGCAAGGAAGACCTTGAGGAGCTTTTGAAGAAACAGGGAGAAAAGGAATGAGCATAGCATACAAGACCGCCGTAGCCCACGGCGCTAAAGGCGCTTTGTTTGCGGACGGCATAAACCGCCGCTATGTCAGCGGCTTTCCTTCCACGGAAGGAGTTGCCCTTTGCCACGAGGAGGGTGTTGCGCTGTTTTTGGATATGCGCTATGCTGTCTCGGCAGAAAACGCAGGCCTTGCGGAGGATGTAAGAGTTATCCGTTGCACAGGAGGAATAATGGAAGCGGTAAAAGCCTTCACCGCAGAAAAGGGCATTGACAAGCTTATAATAGAAAGCACCGCCGTTACCATAGCAGAGTTGGAGCGTCTGAAAGCCGCCCTTGCGGACATGGAGCTTGTGCCTGTTAAGAATATATGCGGCACGGCACGGCAGATAAAGACCGCCGGCGAGATAGCCTGCATACGCAAGGCGCAATCCATAACCGACAAATGCTTTAGCCACATTCTGGGCTTTATAAAAAAGGGCGTTACCGAAAAAGAGGTAGCCGCCGAAATGGAATACTTTATGAAGAAAAACGGTGCAGAGGGGCTTGCTTTTGAAACCATAGCCGTATCCGGTGCAAAGAGCGCCCTGCCCCACGGCGTGCCCGGCGAGGACGTTCTTACGGAAAACGCCTTTTTCACCATGGACTTCGGCGCTTCCTACGGAGGATACTGCTCCGATATGACAAGAACGGTGGTTCTTGGCAAGGCAAACGAGGAGATGCGCCGCATTTACAACACGGTGCTTGAAGCGCAAAAGGCGGCCATCGCTGCCATCAGAGACGGCGTGTACTGCAAGGACGTAGACGCCGCCGCAAGAGATATTATCGCCGCCGCAGGCTATGGGGAGTACTTTACCCATTCCACAGGCCATTCTTTGGGCTTGGAGATACACGAAAGCCCTGCCTGCACCCCCAAAAGCGCAGATACCTTGCGGTCGGGTATGTTTATGACCGTAGAGCCGGGGATCTATATAGAAAACCTCGGCGGCGTAAGAATTGAGGATATGGTGCTTGTGACCGATGGCGGCTGTGAGGACTTTACCGCCTCGCCCAAAGAATTGATAGAAATATAATCCCCCGCAAACAAAGGCTTCTCTTTTGCGAGAGTTGCAAATACTTCACTGTAACTTGTTACAACTTCACTTAAACAAATGCAAAGGGAAGCCGATTTCGGCTTCCCTCAAGCTGATGACAAACTTGTCATCAGCTTGGCAGAGTGCTGAGAAAGAGTTCAGACAAGACGAACCGAGGCGAAAACTGTACCGACGTACTGTGAGCCGAGGTTCGTTTTGAACGAAAAAAACACAATGCAATGCAGAAAAGTCAGGGGTGCGCCCCTGACTTTTCATCTTTGTGTGTAATTATATTTTTCTTTTTTCGTGGTCTGTGCCTTTGTCAGCGGTCTGAGGGAAGCCGATTTCGGCTTCCCTTTAACTTTGCCATCATGGGCCCATGTCCATATCCCCATAATTCCCGGTGTAACAAGAGTATTCTACCAATTTTGCGTCATATTTCAATACCCACGCCGCATCAAGACTGTTAAGCTGCCTGTCAAAATTGCAGTCACCCATTATTACTCCGTCGTAAGTTGCACCTTTCCACTCAAGGGGCATTCTGGTCCCCAAGGTGTAAATATCGTCGTTTGTAAGATATCCTGCATCATAGGCTTCTTTAAAGGTGTAAAATTGACCGTCTTTATATGCAAACGCTTCTTTTATTACACCGTACCTAAAGCCGTGGTTGCCCACCCAAACGGTTTGATATGCAGGCTGCTCCGGATAATTATCTTCCATAAATACTATCTCGTAACCGTTTACGTTGCCGTAATATTTGCTTATCCGTACGTCGTCGATGGTAGTTTCCCATTTGCCGGGGGCACCGAGCTCGTTCCCCAGATAATTGGTCCAATAATCGTTGCGTATGCGGTCAACCGTTTCGGTATCGGGCATATCCAAGGGCTCGGAAACGGGTACGTATTCTATTATCCCCGCATCGTACTTAAGCATCAGCGCCGCATCAAGGCTGTCCATACGTTTGTCGCCGTTTACGTCACCTATTTGCGCCGGGGTCATATCGGTAGGCTCCGGCTCCGGTGCAGGCTTCGGCTTCTTTTCAAAGGGTGACTCATAATCCTGAGCAAGATGGATAACGTTAACTTCAGGCATTGCGACAAATTCCATAATAGTTTCCTTGTCACAGAATGCAACAAAAGAATTGTTAATTAAAGCCATCTGTTGCGTTGCTTCTATATCAATAATGTCCAAATACGGCTCTATAAAAGCGTCCCTGTTTTGTCTGACCACTTGTTCTCTAATTTCACTCCGCCACTGTACTTCGAACCAATAGAGATTTTCCTCTGTATAGATTTCTCCTTCGTACCTTGAGGGATCGAACGGGTTAGCGAGCAACGCTTCTTCAAGACCGGCAGTATTAGGGTGCAAATTAATACTAACTTTGAATATATAACCCTCGGGTGCATATTCAAACTCTTCCTGCAAACCCAGTCCGATCCATCCCCTTCTTCCGGAAGATTCTTCCGACGTTTCTTCGCTTCCGTTATCTTCGGAGGAAAGGTCTTCGCTTATTTCGCTGCTTAAGTCATCAGAACAAACAGCAATGACGGAGGAAGTTATTATTACCAGCAAAAGAAGAGCTGAAATAATTATATATATCTTCTTCATATTATTACTCCTTTCTTAATCAATTATATCTATTATTGCAAAACAATATCAAAATTAGAGTCGTATTGAAGTATCGCCGAAGCATCCAGGCTGTTAACAACCCCGTCCTTATTTACGTCTGCAACAAACAGCTGCTCCGGAGTTGAAGTCGAGTTCGGTGTGTATTGCAAAATGATCGATGCATCCAAAGAGTTAGTGATACCGTCTCCGTTTACATCACCCGGTCGCCATTTTAGCCAAGTTACATAAGCGTGTACCGGCCCTGAGTAAAGGTTGTAAACATCCACCTCGTACCGGTATAAACCCGATTCCCCTTTAGGAACGGTATACTCTATAATCTCTACGTTATTTTTTCGCGAAGACGATACTTTAACCTGTTCGTATGTTGATTTTATCAAATAAATGTCTAAATCATCCATCATAAACTGTTTGTGAATATATTTTATACCCATCCTCCTTTCAATTGAGTTTTTATGCTTCTGCGACCATTTTTAGTGCACCTCCCTCAAAAAGATTAAACCTTTTGTTTTTTCACTAATATTATAAAGAATTTAAACGCAATTGTCAATAAAAAACCGTGCACGTTGCCCATTTTTGCGAAAATGCACAAATTTATACGCTTGATTTTGTTGAAACTAAATAGTGAACAAAAAGCACGGTAGGTTACGACCTACCGTGCTTTATTGTTGGGATCCCCAAGAAGTCTGACGACTTCTTGGGGTAATTCTTTCTGTAATTCTGCAAATAATCAAATGTGTGGCGTAGCCGAAAATGCCTCCGAGGGCATTAAGGATAATGTCATCAAGTTCGAAAAAGCCCACGCAAAAGAGGAGCTGGCAAAGCTCGATAAACACTGTGGCGCCAAGACACACCGCCGCGGCAAACACAAGGCTGCAGCCCTTGCGGAAATATCCGCAGGCGAAGCCCAAGGGCGCAAGACACAGAAAATTGCCGATAAGCAGATATCTGAACTGTATCACCTGACCTGTGCGCAAAAACCAACCGTAATATTCCCAAAGCTTAAGGGACACGGGATATAACCTTTGCGTACCGCCCCGAAACATAGAGTCCCTGAGCACGGTCAGCCTTAAGAGCACCGCCAAATACAGCACGAACGCCGCCACGGAAAGAGCTTTTAAAAGCCTGCCGCTGTTTTTATACCACATAACGCGCTTTAGTCTTCGTCGTCGTAATCCTCGTAATCGTCATCGTCGTCTTCATCGTCGCTTTGACGCCACTTGATTACAAACAGCACGCCGCCGCCGATGGCAACTATGGCAATAACGATGATAATGGTTATCATTGTCCAGTCAACGCCGTTACTGCTGTCTCTTTCATCGTCTGTCGCTTCTGCTTCCGCCATTTCTACGGTGATGTTGCCGTCACGGGATACACCGTCGATACGCAAAACAATGTCGCCGTTATAGCCGGCACAACCGCCGCTAAGCTCCTTACCGTCCTTATCGAACAGCTTTATTCTGCTGTCTTCTGCCGCACCGCTGAATTCCTTTGAGGTGATGGCGCTGAAGCAATATCCGCTTTTAGGTCTTATTTTTATAACAAACTCGGTACCGCTTACCTGCAGGATCTCTGCCTTTTCGGTGCCGTTGTCGCCCTGGCTTCTTGTGCCATAGGTGCTTAAGAAACAATTAGCCGAATTAAAGGTAACCGTTATAGTGGATGTCTTTTTAATACGGTTTATAAATATACCGTATTCCCCATCCATAGGAACAGACACCCAGCCAGCTTCGTCAAGCTTAAGGAAGTGGTCATTTATATAGGACTTGTATTTTTGAGCGTTTTCCTTTGCGTTGGGGTCGTGCTTTATCCACTCCACATTTTCGCCTTCAACAAAAGGCTTTATGTTGTCCCCCTGCGCTGCCTTTTCTTCGGTAACACCTACAACGTTGATTCGGATCACTGCATCTTCAGGCATAGAAACAACGTCTTTACGTTGCACGTGCAACAGGCATAGGTCACCAAAACCGTTTTTCTCCGCTTCCTGCTCAAAGAAGCTCTTTGCGTCCTGCTCGTATTCCCCACCGAAAATCACACCGAAGTCAACATCTCTGTCAGCGGGAAGTTTACTGCCTGCAGGGAAATACCAATAATATTTATCCGCTTCGCCGATATACACATTTTGTGCCGCAAGCTGTTCGTTAATATATCTGATGCCGTCTGCAGTTACAACAGTGTTGTTTTTAAAGGAAATTTTTATGCCGTCGTTTGTGTTGGAGATAAGCTTTTTGATGCTTTCTGCATCGCAAGGGCCGTTACCGTTGTCTGCGCCGTCTTCGCTTTCGGGCGTATCCTCGGTCTCTTCGCTTAATTCAGAGCTTTCCCCGTCCTCGCTTTCCTCTTCGGAGCTTTCTTCCAAGGAAATAAACTTAACGCTTACCGTCTTATCCTCGGTAACGTTGGTTATGGTAACCATCTCGCCCGTTACCGTCCAGGTGACACCGTTTACTCTTACATACTCTATGGTGTAACCTTCATCGGGCACAAAGCTTATGTCTATGCTGTTACCCTCGTACACCGTTTGGGGCTTGTCGGGGAAGATAGCGCCGCCCACGTCGCCAACAACACGGGTTCGTACGATGTATGCAACATCCGCTTCGTCAAAGCTTACGTCAACCACCTCGTTGCCGGAAACGGTGAAGCTGTACTCCGCCCTGTTGTTTACGGTAGTACCCTTGTTGCTGAGCTTTATAGTCTTTACGGTGTTGCCCTCGTCAGGAGTAACGCTGACGGTTATCTCTCTGCCCTGCGGTGCCATTATGTAGTCACCGTTTGCAACCTCTATGCCTGCAATGGAAACCGTACCGCCTATGCCGCAACGCAAGTTTATCTCGTAAAGGGGGCTGTATTCTATTTCTATCTCGGTTTCTTCTTCAATCAAAATGCTAACGGTCCCGTTTACCAAAGGGAAGCTTGCAAGAAGGCTGCCGTTAACGGTTACGGACTTAACGCCGTAGCCCTCATCGGGACGAAGGCTAAGGTTATACTTAGTGCCTACAGCGCAATCGTCAAGACCGCTGAAGCTACCGTTGGTGTTGCCGTCCTCGCCCTCTAAAACCGTTACGTTAACGGGCACAAACTCTGCCTCCGCAAGTGTTATCTCCACAAAAGCGCTTCTGGATACTTGGTTTATTGTCACGGTGGCACCTGCAGGGTCGGCGCTGTATTCATCCGTGGTGATAACTGCAATTTCGCTTACCGCATACTCGTCAGCAGGGATGATCTCAAAGGTAGCGTCCTCGCCTACGGGTACTTCTATGGTACAACCGTTGCTTTCGGTTATTTTGGAATAAGGTCTTCCGTTATAAAGAACGCTTATTCTGCCCTCGCCGATAAGGCGGATCTGTATTTCTCGCTGCTCAACCTCCTCGCTTGTATCCTCAGCGGAAGACTCTTCACTTTCTGCATCGGAAGAAGGTTCTTCAACAGACTCCTCACTTTCTGCATCGGAGGAAGGGGCTGCAACGCTCTCCTCATCGGAAGAAGGCTCAACAGCGGGCTCTTCACTTTCTGCATCGGAAGAAGGCTCTGCCGTAGGCTCTTCGCTTTCGGCAGGTGCGGCAGACTCTTCCCCGGAACTGTCCTCAAGGGCAAAAGCGGAAAGAGAAAAGCTGCCTGCAAGCATAAGCAGTGCCAAAAGGGCACATAATATCTTTTTCATCAAAATTCCTCCGTAAACTAAGTAATTAGGGGCAAAGCTTTGCTTAAATTTGCCCAAACGCAGTTGACAGAAAACCAAAAAGGTGCTATACTGCTAAATACATTATACATAACTTTGTGCAAAAATACAATAGTTTGTTTGCAATTTATTTTGTTCAGGGGGATAAGTTTATGGCAGAAAAGAAAAAGGTTGAGGCGATAACCTCCAGAGATGAGGATTTTGCCAAATGGTATACCGACATCGTTAAAAAGGCGGAGCTTATTGAGTACACCAGCGTTAAGGGTTGTATGGTTATCCGTCCATACGGCTATGCTATTTGGGAAAATATACAGAGGATACTTGACGGTATGTTTAAGGCTACCGGCCACGAAAACGTTTGTATGCCTATGTTTATACCCGAAAGCCTTTTGCAAAAGGAAAAGGACCACGTTGAAGGCTTTGCTCCCGAGGTTGCTTGGGTAACAATGGGCGGCAAAGAGGTGCTTGAGGACAGACTTTGTGTGCGCCCCACTTCCGAAACCCTGTTTTGTGAACATTACGCAAATATAATTCATTCCTACCGTGACCTGCCCAAGCTGTATAACCAGTGGGTAAGTGTTGTGCGTTGGGAAAAGACTACCCGTCCCTTCCTAAGAAGCAGAGAGTTTTTGTGGCAGGAGGGGCACACCATCCACGCTACCGAGGCTGAGGCTATTAGAGAGACCGAGCAGATGCTTGACGTTTATGCGGATTTCTGCGAGAAGTATCTTGCTATGCCCGTAGTTAAGGGCAAAAAGACCGAAAGCGATAAGTTTGCAGGCGCTGTTGCCACCTACTGTATAGAAGCGCTTATGCACGACGGCAAGGCACTGCAAGCAGGCACCAGCCACTTCTTCGGCGACGGATTTGCAAAAGCATTTGATATTACTTATACCGACAGAGAAAACAAAAAGGTTAACCCCTTCCAAACAAGTTGGGGCGTTACCACCCGCCTTATCGGCGCTATAATTATGACCCACGGTGACGATAACGGCCTTGTGCTTCCTCCTGCTGTTGCACCCGTGCAGGCAGTTATTATTCCCGTTGCACAGCATAAGGAAGGTGTGCTTGAGGCTTGCGAAGCGCTTAGAGAAAAGCTTGCGGGGCGTTTCCGTGTAAAGCTTGACGACAGCGACAACTCTGCAGGCTGGAAGTTTGCGGAATATGAAATGAAGGGCGTTCCCCTTAGAATAGAGCTTGGCCCCCGTGATATTGAAAACGGTCAGTGCGTGGTTTGTCTGCGTGTTAACGGTGAGAAGATATCCCTGCCCCTTGAAGGTATTGAGGACGCTATTGAACAGAAGCTTAGTGAAGTAACCGAGCTTATGTTTGCAAAAGCCCTTGAAAACAGAGAAAAGAAGACCTACACCTGCCACAGCACCGACGAAATTGTTAAGTGCCTTGAAGAAAACGGTGACGGTTTTGTTAAGGCCATGTGGTGCGGCGACGAGGCTTGTGAGGACGCTGTTAAGGAAAAGACCGGCGTTTGCAGCCGTTGCATCCCCTTCGAGGGTGAAGCTGTGGATACCAAGTGTGTTTGCTGCGGTAAGGAAGCAAAGCACTTGCTTTACTGGGGCAAAGCGTATTAAAATCCCCATAGCTCGCTTCGCTCGCAAGTGAAGAGGTAGAAGTGAAGAGTGAAAAGGTAAGGAAATTTTTCGGCAAGCCGAAAAAAGTATTTGTATTTGATAAAACCTTGTAATTTATCGTAGGGCGGGGGTTTACTCCCACCGAAACGCAACAAATCATAAAAGCCTAAAATCTACGCATCAACGTAACAAATGGCACCGGTAGGGGGCGGCGCCTCGACGCCCCGAAACACAACATCAAAATATAACGCAACGGCAGGAGATGCACATTTATCGCAAATCCTGCCGTTTCTTCTTTTTATTACGTAACGGCGGGAGTAGAACCCCCGCCCTACGATAAATTACAACGCTTAATATAATACTTCCATATTTTTTGCGGACAGGTGCCGCAAAAAATACACCTTAGTTTCCGCAAGTGCCGATTTTAATCGGCGCGCATCTACGGGGTCCCCGTTGCGAGCAAAGCGAGCAATGGGGTGTTTCAAGAGCGAACGGAAATGGTGCTTTATTTTCTTTGGGGTCCCCGTCACGAATGAAATGAGTGATGGGGTAATTTTTTCGGCAGATGCCGAAAAGCCTTTTTGATTATTGTGTTAAATACTTATTACTGTTTTTTACCCTTCTTTTTGGTGGCAATAATACCAACAACAGTACCGAGAATTGCGGCAACACCTGCAACTATACCTATCTTTGCAGGAGTGGAAAGACCGCCCTGCTTTTCCTCTGTCTTGTTTTCGGCGGCAGAGCTTTCCTCGGTGCTTACCTCTTCCTTTACGAAAACAGCGTTGATCTCCGTATCGCCCTCAACCACGCACTCGTAATAAACCGCACCGCTGTCGTCGGTGATAAACTCCACTTCTTCCCCGTTAACGAAAAGGCTTTCGGGAATGAAACCTTCGGAGGGCTCGAACTCCACCTTAAACTCGTCACCCTTGCGGAAGCTTTCCACGCTTTCAAGAAGCTCGTCACCCTCGGTAGTCAGAACCTTTACCTGATAGTTGCGGCAGTCATCAAACAGCCACTGGAGCAGATAGGGGTCTTTAACCTCATCCATAGCAGGACGCCATGCGTTGTGCCCCTTGCCCGTAAACTCGGTATACTTAACGTCTGCGCCCACGTTCTCCAAGGCGGCAACCATATCACGGGTGCCCTGAACGGGAACGGATGCATCGTTATCGCTGTGGAAGGTCCAAATTTTAAGGTCCTTTATGGCTTCTGCCTTGGTGGGGTCACCGCTGCCGCAGATGGGGAAGATGGCATTGAACAGCTCGGGGTGGCGCACCGCCAAATCCCAAGTGCCGTAGCCGCCCATAGATATACCACCAAGCATTACATTGGATTTATCTATGTTGTCGGCATCCAAGGTCTTTAAAATAAGCTCGTATACTGCATTAAGTTGAGGGGACATAGGCACATCCTCGGCATCGTAAGAGCCTTGCGCCCAAGGACTTTCCACCCACTGGGCACCCTCGGCACACTGAGGAGCGATTATAACGTAGGGAATATGCCCGAAGGCTTCGATAGCGCTGTCGGAAACCATATAGTTGACCGTGGCAACCTGGTCGCTTATCTGCTTGATGTTGTCGTTACCTCTGCCGCCGCTTCCGTGAAGGAATACGAACAGCATAGCGCCGTTTTCCTTATCCTCCGCATCATAAGCGGGGGAATAATAAATGCGGTAGGGCAGATTTACGCCGTCGGAGCTTTCAAAGGTTTTTGCTTCCATCCTGTCCAGCACCTCGTTAGGAAGGGCAAAAACAACATTAGAGTAGTCAACAGCGTTGTTTTTAACCGTCTCAGAGCTTTCGGTTGCGGCGGCACTGATGCCTGTAATTACCGCACCTGCAAGTGCGCCTAAAGCGATAAGCTTAAAAACTGTCTTCATAAGAAAAATCCTCCTTATAATTCTGCGGGGTCGCCGCAGTCGATGGCTTTGCCTAAAGCAAAGGAATATATATATGCTTTTGTAACCTTTTTACCCGTAACTTTTTCAATGTATAAGCGGTACAGCCCCAACTGAACACCGTGGCGTGCCACAAGCAAAGACTCCTCACCGCTACGCACAGCATCGGACTTGTAATCCACAAGTGTAAAGCCACCCTCGGCGTTTTGGTAGAAGCAGTCGATAACGCCCTGTAACAGCGGCGCATCCTCGCCCTGCCCTGCAAACAAATGAGAGGGCACACGGGTAGTAAAGCGCTTTTCCCTGTAAAGCCGCGGAGATACCTTCATCTCTGTGTACAAATCGGACTTAAAGAACAAAGCTATGGCATCCGTATCCATAAGCGCCCGTTGGTCGGCAGTAACAAAGCCTGCTTGAAGGAGCCTGTCCGCCTCGGCACTTACGTCAACCTCTGCCTTCTTAAAGTCCGCAAACTGCATAAACAAATGGTTTGCCGTACCTATAAGTGCGGCGCCGGGTGCCGTAGTTGTACCGAACAGGGGCACTCTTTCCGTGACTAAGGCTTCCGCACGGGGAACAAGTGCGCCTTTTTCGTCACGCCGCAAAACAGAAGCGGAAAACTTTGCCGCCGCCCGCTGTGCCGCATCGGGCATAGAGGGTATAACAGGCAAGGGGAGCTCCTCTTCCTCTTTTGCCGTCATAATAAGCCGTGGGATAACTGCTTCCTCCGCCGTAGAAACATCTTTTACCTCTGTATTATAAAACATTTCTTTGCCCATTGCAACAGCGGATATAAACAAATCTGCATAAGTGCCCTGTTTTTCTTGAAATATTCGTTCCTCCAAACTTTGGGAGAAGGATGCGGAGATATAAAGCTTCTCCTCCGCGCGGGTGAAGGCCACGTAAAGTATGCGCATCTCTTCCGCCATACAGCGCCTGTCCTCCGCCGCAAGCTCTGCACGCCTCAAGAGTGTGTTTATGCAAAGCGCCTCTTTTTGCCGCTTTAGCTTAAGGCTTATGCCGCTTTTGTAATCCACGGTTATGGGAGCGGCACGGTCAGCTCCCCTCATAGTACTGCCGCAATCCGCCACAAACACCACGGGAAACTCCAAGCCCTTGGAGCCGTGGACCGTCATAAGCTGTACCCCCTCTGCGGCGGAGCTTTTTTCTGCCGCAGGACTGCTGCCTACATCCGCAAGTCGGCTTAGATAGTCGGTAAACACGCTTACGCCCTTGTAACCCGTGTTTTCCATACCCATGGCAAGACGATAGAAGGCAAGCAGGTTTGCTTTGTAGCGTTGTTCCTTGCCCTTGGGTGCAAAGGCCATAATATTGCTTTGCTGATACACCAGCCACAACAGCTTATGGACAGGCAAGAACAGCGCCTTTGTGCGGTAGGCGGCAATAGTCTGCAAAAAAGCTTTGCATTTTTCGCTAAGTTCAGTACTGCTGCCTTTTTTAATAAGGGGCTTTGTCTTTGGTTTTCGGTACGCCATAGGATAGGGTCTCAGCCTGAACACCCCACACTTTTGCCTTTCGCCCATTGCGGCGTGGCGCAGGTCATCAAAGAGGGATACACCGCCGCGGCGTATCTCCAACAGCTCTGCGGCTGTGAAGGCAAAAATAGGGCTTCTGAGCAACGCCGCCAAGGAGATGTCGTCCGTAGGGTTATCTATAACACGCAAAGCGGAGATAGCAAGAAGCACCTCCGGCTGTTTTAACAGCTCCTCCTTGCCTACTGTAAGGTTTGTTGGCACGCCGTAGGCGGAAAGTGCGGTTGCGTAACGGCGAAGCGCTGTAGCCTTACGGCACAGCACCGCTATGTCCGAGGGCTTTTTGCCCTCCTTTATAAGCTTTATTATCTCACGGACGGTACCCAGAACCTCTGCCCTGTCATCCTCTGCATTTTCGTAAACCTTAAGGCTTACCTTTTCGCCGCCGTCATCGTTTTTACCGTGGACAAGCGCCTCAGCGCTGTAGTCGGTGCCTGCGGACTCCTTAGTGTAGACCTTGCCGAATAAATAATTACAAAAATCTATAATATTGCCGTTGCAACGGAAGTTTTCCTTTAACAGCACCTTAAGCCCTGCGCCCTCTCCGTCCTCGCTGTAGCTGTCGCAATAGGAAACGAACAGGTCGGGATAAGCGTTGCGGAAGCCGTAAATGCTTTGCTTTACATCCCCTACCATAAAGCGCTTGCCGCCGCCGATAAGGGCAAATATCGTATCCTGCAAGGGGCTTATGTCCTGATACTCGTCAACAAACACCTCTTTGTAAGCGGCGGAGAGCTCCTTGCAAAGGGAGGTTTTAACAAGCCCTTCCTTGGTTTTGGTAACAAGCAAATCTAAAAAGCATTGCTCGCCGTCGGCAAAATCTATAATCCCACGGCTGCGCTTTTCGGCAGAGTAAGCGTCATCCAGCTTAAGCATAAATCCACAGAGTGCTTGCAGAACCTGATGGGTCATTTCGTATTCCGCCCTCAGCTCCTCCTCAGTGCGCAGGTAGTCCTTAAGCTTTTTGCGGCGGTCGGTAATATCCGTGTAGATCTTAACGTATACCTCGCCGCAACCCTTGGGGCGCCTTAATGCGGGACTTGCGGCAACAGCGGCGCAAAACTGACTGTAGCCTGCTTCTGCCCCCTCTGTTATGGACAGTATTGCCTCACGAACCTTCTCTGCAAACGCAAACTGCGCCTCGTCTTCTGCCAAATCGCAAAGAGTATCACACCACGCCTTAAGGGGACGGGTCTCTTCCTTTATACAGTCCTTAACCAATGCCCCGTGAGGAAGAGAGAAAAATTCCGTATAACTGAACGACTCGCTTTCCTTGCCGTAAGCTTTTACGGTCTCCTCTATCCAATCCCGATAGAAGGGGTAGGCACGCATCTTGCCGTAAAGCTGTACCGCGGCGGAAAGGAGGCCGTCGTCGCTTTTATGACTTGCAAAGTTATCCAACAGCAGATCGGCGGCGGGGTCGTCTTCATCACACATAGCGTTAAGCACCGACTCGGCACTGTCCCAAAGTAAGGCGGCGCACAGCGCCTCGTCCCCTACGGTGGTGCCGTTAAGCCCCAGCACCGTAGCGTACTGCTTTACATATTGCAGGCAAAAGCTGTCTATTGTGCCGATGTCTGCGGCAGGCAGTGCATAAAGCTGACGTAAATACCGCTTGTTACCGCCGTCGGCGGCGCAGAGTGCGTCCAGCCGCCGCGACAGCTTTGCCTTGAGGTCTGCCGCCGCAGAGTTTGTAAAGGTTGCCACAAGAAAATCCTTTAGCTCTGCACCTTTTTCTATTTTTTCTATAAGCCTGTTGGTAAGCACCGTGGTCTTGCCGCTGCCTGCACCTGCAGACACAAGCATATCGCCGCCCGTGCTGTATATGGCTTTCGTTTGCGCTTCTGTAAACTTCATATTTGTCGCTCGCTTTCTCAAAAATCAGCGAAAACGCCCGGTTTCTCTTTCCTGTCTGCACACCTCGCCGTAAGGACAGTATGTGCAGTCAATTTGCTCTTTTTTAAAGGGGCGCACACCCATATCGCCATCTATAATTTTGTCGGCGGTCTCCTTTATATGGCAAAAGACCTTTTCCCTGAAGCAGTCAAAGTCTTCCGCACCGTACGCTCTTGCGCCCACGGCACCCTTTTTGCCACGGTCGTCCATAGCGGCAAGGACCGCTCCGTCATCTATAACCACACCCTTTTGGGTGCCCATTTTGCCGTCTTCCGGCAGTTCAAAGCTACGGTACAGCACACCTGCAGGCAAGGCGCCCTTACTGTCCGCATCGCAATAGGTGTAAAGATATGAAAGCATCTGTATGCCCTCTCCACGCTCTATCATTGCAGGGGTAACGGTCTTTTTACTGCTTTTGTAGTCCACCACACGGACGTATCTTTTGCCGTCCACCACGGCGCTGTCCACACGGTCGATAAAGCCACGGGTCTCCACCCGTCTGCCCTTGGGGCTTACAAGCACCGTAGGGGCTATACCGCCGTTGCCGATCTCCACCTCAAAGCCCTCCGGCGTGAATTTGCTGTGGCAAAACTCGTCACACAAGCTCTCACACACATAAACGGCAACATTTTTAAGTCGGTCGATGTGCTTAAGCAGTCTTTTGCTTGGCTTTTGAGGGATGACCGCCTTTATGTATTCCTCGGTTATGGCATCTATCTCCGCCAGCGTTTCCCCACGGTCAGCAGGCACAAAGCTGCCGCTTTCCATACGCTTTGACATATACTCCTCCATAATACGGTGCATATATGTGCCCGTATCCATAGCGGAAAAGCGTATTTTGCGGTCGTCACGCAGTTTCAGCTCGTAGGCAAGCAGATAGTTAAAACCGCAATTGTTGTAGCAGTCTATGCGGCTGTAGGAAAGTCTTATGCGCTGTACGCCCTTCTCCTTTACGTATGCATCTGCATCCTGCAAAGGGGGTAAGGTGCTTTCCTTTGTTCCCAAATGTGCCCTAAGTCTTTCGGCAAGCTTTTGGTTTTTGATGTATGGAAGCTGTTCCTCCGCCGCCTTGGTACAGAACAGATAGTCACGCTCGTCCTCCCCAAAGAGCCTTACGGGGTTATGGGGGAACATAGCACTAAGGACGGTAAAGGCGGGGGACGGTCTGCCGCCGTCACCGCTTATATAGCTTACGGAAAGATATTCCGAGGGTGCGGATACGCACACATAGAAGAAAAAGCGCTCTTGGTCTATGGCTTTATCCACAGGGGGAAGCAGTTCTATTCCCTGCTCCTCAAGCAGGGCGCTTTCTTTGCTGTTAAATATGCCGCTTTTCTTGGGTAGGGAGGGAAACTCACCCTCGTTGACTCCTAAGATAAGCATTGCCCTTATGCCGTCACTACGCATAAGTCGTGCGTCACCCACGCTTACCGCATCCGTATAGGAAGGGATAGCACCTATATCGCTGTTTTCCAGCATAGCGGAAACAAGCTGTCCCAGCTGTTCCACGCTGACGGGCATATCCCCTGCAAGGTCATAAAGCCGCTCTAATAT
Source organism: Oscillospiraceae bacterium (assembly GCA_015064945.1). Taxonomy (GTDB): domain Bacteria; phylum Bacillota; class Clostridia; order Oscillospirales; family CAG-382; genus SIG636. Next base: position 17,579 of record SVRF01000002.1, read on the forward strand.
ATCAATAGTAACGCCCCACAAGGCGGCGGTCTTTGCACCGCCGTCGCTGTCGCCCATAGCCGTAAGAGTCTCGGCTGACTTGGCAAGCTTTGCGGCAACGCCGCAGTCCTCCAAATGGGCGTATATCAACTTCACCCCTTTGGCAACCGTAAGGCCGGGGGCTCTAAGGGCTTCCACGGTAGGCGCAAGGGATGCGGCAAATGCCGCCTTTGCCTTGTTTATGCGCCTTAGCAAGGCTTCGTCCTTGGGGTTGAAGCTCTCCCTATAGCCGGAAGGGTTCATAAGCCAAGGAGCTTCCGTAAGCCACGCCTTGCCGTTTATTCGCCAGCTTTCTCCGTAATGCAACAGCTCGTCCGCCTGTCTTTCACTAAGTACGGAAAAACTGCTTTTTAGGTACTTTTTTACTGCCCAAAGAGGCGTTTTCTCCGCCGCCATATCCAAAAGCCCCATTATAAAGGCACCGAGGGGCTTCGTTGCGGCAGAGTCTTTAAGGGCAAAATAGAAGGGTATGCCGTATTTTTCCAACACCGCATCAAGTATTCCGCTGTAGCTTTGGGGGTGACGGCAGGCTATGGCTATACTGCCGTAATCATAGCCCTTGGCACGCAGAGCATATATCTCCGCCGCCGCACGCAGGGACTCCTCATATCGGTCGGCGCAGGCGGCAAGGGAGATGCTTTCCGCAGCTTTGGGATACGGGTCGGCGTTTTGCCATAAATTTGCCTCGGCAAAACGAAGGGCGGCGTCCTTACTGCGGTAGTTTTCCCTTAAGAAAACGTCGCGCACGGCACCGTGGCACAGCTTTTTTATCTTTTCGGCACAGCTTAACGTGTCGCCGAAGATACCGCTTTCGTCCTCGTCTGCCAAAAAGCTTATGTATATATCATCGGAGCTTTCCGCCATCAACTCTATTATCTCATACTGGGTGGGGGTAAAGGTGTAAATACCGTCTATGAACACGCTTATACCTTTAAAAAAGGCTTTATCTTTTAATGCGGCGGCAAGACGGATAAGCCCATCGTTATCATCGGTTTTATCCTTGCCCAACAGTTGCCCGTACTTTTCGTATATAAGCGCCGTCTCTTTAAGCTTTTGCTTTATACTGCTGTCACTGCCACCCTTTATGTTCTTCTCGGCGGCGGACAGTGCCACAGGGCTTACCCCAAGGCGTTTTAGGGCGCTTACGGTAGCAACAAGCTCAGCAAGGACTTCTCCACGTGGGGATCTGTAAAGGCTTAGGCTGTCACCAAGCTCCCTTGCGGCACGGCTTATAAGCACTGTTTTACCAAGCCCGTCCACGCTTTGGGTAACAAGACCGCCGATGCGGCGGAAGATGTGGTTTGGCAGTCTTTCAAAATTCAAGACCTCGGTGCCGAGGGCGGTAGCGCCGCTGTTTTCCAAAAGCAGTTCCGTATCTACGCTTTGCTGTTCGGGCACCAAAAAAAGACAGTCTGCCCCCGCAGACTGTTTTTCCTTTAAACAAGTTATAAGATATTCGGTTTTGCCGCTGCCTGAGCGTCCAAAAATTCTGTGGAGCATTTTAACCTCCGAATAACAGCTCTAAAAGCTTAAATTTAAACTTATAACGGGGTGCGTTGTTCTTAAACACACGGACAGAGCCATCCCCCAGTCCTGCGGCGCTTAGCCCTTCTGCCGCCGCACTGCCGCCGCACAGAGGCGGAAACAGCACGCACCACCAATTCTCGCCTTCTCCCGTGCCAAGGACTATCCTGAGAGAGCGATAACTGCCTGCTGGCAGGCTTATCTCCCCGTAGTTGCGGACGGGGTACTGCTCTACCCCGTAGCGCAGGCTTGCACGGTAGGGCATATCCTCCTCCGCAAGGACACGGTTTGCCACCGCCACCGCCTGTTTTGCGGCGGCAAGGCTGTTTGCTTCCGCATCCTTAAGACTTTGTGCGCCCTCAAACACCCCTGCTTCCAGAATAGCGTCGCGCACCTTAAGCTTTACGGCTTGGTCGGCGTCGCTGTTGGAGTTTGCAAGAATGTGCAGTCTTATAAGGCTGTTGTAGACCTGCGCTTCGTCGCCTATAAGCACAAGGTCGCAAAAAAGCACCAAGACAAGGCACAAAGCAAGGCATAAACATACGGATTTTAAAGTCAGCTTATTTTTTGTCATATCCCACTGATGCGGGGGTATGTTTTATGTATTTTATCTCCCCGCCCTCCTACATTAAGTAGTTTTGACAGGGTTTTGCCTGTTTTATTCAAAAACAACGCTGTGTGCGGCAATACCGCCTGTTAATTCTGCCCCACGCAAGGCATCCTTTGCATTTTTAAACACGCCGAACACCGTGGGGCCCTTTCCGCTTATGCCGCAAAAAAGCGCTCCTGCCTTTTTAAGGGCGGCGGTGTTTTGCGCTACGGTTTTGTCAAGCCTTGCGGCTATGGGGTAAAAGCTGTTGCCGCCGTGGGCAAAGGCGTCCTCCGTCCTGCCCTGTTGCCAAAGGCTTATAAAGACCTCGGCGCCTGTGTAACTGTTACCCTCGCTGTCCAAGGTTTTGTACATTACAGGGGTAGAAAGGCTTTCTTCACCGAAGCACAGCACCAAGTTCAGCACGTTGTGCTTTGCAGGGACAAGGTCGGAGCCGATACCTGTAGCTATCATACTGCCGCCCGCCACGCAAAAGGGAACGTCCGCACCTAAAGGGGCGGCGATAGTGCAAAGGGTATCTTTGCTGTAGCCTGTGCCGTACAGCCTGTTCAGCGCACGGAGCACTGCGGCGGCATCGGCACTGCCGCCGCCAAGGCCTGCACCTTGGGGAATGTGCTTTTCCAAGCGGATAGCCGCACCGCCCCTTATGCCGCTGTAGGCAAAAAATGCACGTGCCGCCTTGTGGGCAAGGTTGTCCTCACCCTCGGAAAGCTCCTGACCTACACAGCAAAGGCTTATGTCATCCGCTTTTTCCACGGTAACGGTGTCGCCAAGGCTTATGGTTTGCATAAGACTTATGACGCTGTGATAGCCGTTTTGCAGTTTTTCACCCACCTGCAGGCAAAGGTTAAGCTTGGCATAGGCTGTTTCTGTAATCATAATTTAAGTATCCTGTTTGTTTTAATGTAGACCGCCTTAAGGGGGCACAGCTCCTGACAGCAAAAGCAGGCTATGCACTCAGAGCGATGTATATGAGGCTTGCCCTTCTTCATCTCTATGGTATGAACGGGGCAATACTCGGCACATTTGCCGCAACCCACGCAAAGCTTTCGGTCGATTTTGGGGCGTGAGCTGAAAAGCTTTATAAGCCTGCCGCCGCAAACTCTTTGCAAAGCGGCAACCTTGCCACGGGGCTTGCTGTCGGGTAACAGTATATCCCCTATTTTAAGGGCTTCGTATTCCTCTGCACCAAGGTTGGTCATAGTATAGTCAGCCGCTGTGGGGCAAAGCCCACGGTCTGCCGCATCCGCAAGCTGGGGCACGTCGCTAAGCCCCAACAGGTCGGCACAGACAAGGTCACAGGCAAAGGCGCTTTTGCTTACGGCAACAAAGCCGAAAGCGCGGGTCTTGCCTGCAGTGGGACCGTTGCCCTCCATACCCAATATGCCGTCGGCAATGTTAAGCTCCACAGGAAGAGCAAGGTGCAGGTCGTTAAGCATCCGCACAAAATCGTCCGCCTTTGGGAAACGTGCGTGCAGCTCGAACTTCCTTAGTCCCGGCACCGTACCGAAGGTGTTTTTAGCCGCACCCGAATACAATGTCATGGCGTGGGTCTTTATTTTGCACAGATTTATGATAAGCTCTGCCTCTGTTACGGGCTTTATCAGCTCGACGCTTTTTATTGCAGAACCCGACGGAATATCCGCAACAAGGCTTTCTGCAGATGTGCAAAGGGTTACGGGCAGGTCTGCAAGCGCCTCCGTTACCCCGCAGGCATCAAATTGGGACTTTACAGAGCTGTTGGTATAAGTACCGCCGTGGCTTTCCGCCACGCTTACGTCCGCACCTGCCCCAAGCAGCTCCAAACACAGCGCTCTAAGCATTGCGGGGTGGGTGGTTGCCCCTGTATCTATGCCCTTTTTGGTTACAAGGTTGGGCTTTATAAGGACTTTGCGCCTGCCCTGCAAAAACTTTTCCGCTCCACCGTAGGGCGCAAAAACGGATTTTGCAAGGGCGGTCATAGTATGCTCACCGTAATCGGCAGCTTTGTATAGATAAACTTTTTCCATAAACTAAAACAACGTAATCTGGTCGGATTCGGGCAGAGAGTCTACCGCACCGTTCTTTTTAAGCACCTCTACCACGGTTTTGGTAAGGCTTGCTTTGCGCTTTAGCTCCTCAAGAGTAGACGCGCCTTCCTCGTGGATGGCGTGGTAAATGTTTTCCGCCGCCGTCTCGCCCAGTCCGTTAAGAGAGGAAAGGGGCAAACGTATCTTGCCCTCCTCAGGCACAAAGGCAAAGGCTTTGCTTTTGAACACGTCCACGGGCAAAAATTCTATCCCACGTGCTTGCATCTCTATAACCAAGTACAGTATGGAAAGAGTTTCCTCCTCCTTTGCGGTGGGGGAAAGCAGCCCTTCCAGCTCTGTCCTTGCCTTGTAAGAGCGTTCCTTATTAAGCATAAGCTCTGCGTCAAAGCCCGTTTGCTTTACGGTAAAGTACGCCGCATAAAACTCTAAGGGGCGGTGCACCTTAAACCAGCCAAGTCGCAGGGCGGCTATCATATACGCCGCCGCGTGGGCTTTGGGGAACATATATTTTATCTTCTTACAGGACTCTATGTACCATTCGGGCACGGAGGCGGCAAGCATCTCCTCCTCGTATTCGGGCTTAACGCCCTTGCCCTTACGTACATCCTCCATTATCTTAAAGGCGCTTTGGTAGTTAACACCCTTTTTGATAAGGTACAGCATTATACTGTCACGAGTACCTATTATCTCGGAAATAGTACAAGTACCGTTGTTTATAAGGTCCTCGCCGTTGCCAAGCCAAATACCCGTCCCGTGGGAAAGTCCCGATATCTGAAGCAGGTCGGAGAAGCACTTAGGGCGTGCAACCTTAAGCATCTTGCGCACGTAGGGGGTGCCGCACTCAGGCATACCGTAGGTGCCTGTTTCACTGCCGATGGTCTCGGGGTCGACCCCTATGGACTTGGTAGAGAGGAACAGGTCCATAACCTTGCGGTCGTTCATAGGCACGGTGCGCACGTCGATACCTGTGTAGTCCGTAAGCTTTTTATAGATGGTAGGCACGTCGTGACCAAGCATATCCAGCTTAAGGAGGGTGTCGTGCAGGTATTCAAATGCAAAGTGGGTGGTAACAACGCCGCTGGACTCCTTCTCCGCAGGGTATTGCACCGCCGTAAAGTCGTATATCTCATACTCCTTAGGGATAACGACAATACCGCCGGGGTGCTGACCCGTGGTGCGCTTAACGCCTGTACAGCCTGCGGCAAGACGGGATATTTCCGCCTTGGAAAGGTTTTTCTCGTGCTCTTCCGCATACTTTTTGGCGTAGCCAAAGGCAGTCTTCTCGGCTATGCCCGAAACGGTACCTGCACGGAATATGTTTTCCGCACCGAAAAGCACCTCGGTGTATTTATGAGATTTACCCTGTATCTCGCCGGAGAAGTTAAGGTCTATATCGGGGGCTTTGTCGCCCTTGAAGCCCAGGAAGGTCTCGAAGGGGATGTCGTGGCCGTCGTTATGCATTCTTGTGCCGCACTGAGGACAGTCCTTGTCAGGCAAGTCAAAGCCACTGCCCACACTGCCGTCAAGGAAGAAAATGCTGTGCTTACACTTTGGGCAACGGTAATGGGGCGGGAAGGGGTCAACCTCGGATATACCCGAAAGAGAGGCAACCACGGAAGAACCAACAGACCCACGGGAGCCAACCAGATAACCGTTCTCCTCGCTGTTTTTAACAAGCTTAACCGCTATCATATAAAGGGAGGCAAAGCCGTGCTCTACAATAGAGTTAAGCTCTTTTTCCAAGCGGTCGCTTACAACCTGTGGCAAGGGAGAGCCAAAGCGGTTTTCCGCCTCCTCATAGCACAACCGCTCAAGCTCCTGTGCCGCGCCGGGCAGCTCGGGGGTGTACTGACCGTCGGGAATAGGCAGTACGGTCTCTATCATATCCGCAATTTTACGGGTGTTTGTTACAACTACGTCAAAGGCGGTTTCTTTACCGAGGTATGCAAACTCCTCAAGCATCTCGTCGGTGGTGCGCAGGTAAAGTCCCACGTCGCTGTCCGCATCCTTCATCTTCTTTACCCAAAGCATAACCTTGCGGTAAATCTCGTCCTCGGGGTTGATGAAATGCACGTCGCCCGTGGCGCAAACAAGCTTGTTTTGCTTTGCGCCGATAGCAACGATCTTGCGGTTTATCTCGCATAGTGCCGCCTCGTCACGCACCTCGCCTGACCTGATAAGGAAGGCGTTGTTGCAGTTAGGCATTATCTCAAAATAGTCGTAGAAGTCAGCAATTTTAAGCTGGTCGCCGTACTTTTTACCCTCCAGCACCGCACGGTAAAGTTCGCCGCGCTCGCAGGCGGAGCCGATAATAAGCCCCTCTCTGTGCTGACTGAGCACAGTTTTGGGGATGCGAGGCACACGGAAAAAGCTGTCCAGATAAGAACTGCTTATAATTTTATACAGGTTTTTAAGCCCCGTTTTGTTTTTAACCAAAATGGAGATGTGGTAAACGTCCTTTATCTTCTTGGGGTCGGAAGAGCCGCTCATAGCCTCCAGCATCTCACCCACGGTGTAAACGCCCTGCTTTTTAAGCTTTTCCACCATACAGGCGAAGATTGCCGCAAGCATCTTGGTGTCGTCGGTGGCACGGTGGTGGTCGAACTCACCAAGATTGTAATACTCTGCCAGCAAGTTAAGCTTATGGCGGTTTAGTTCTGCATTAACGTAACGGGAAAGTGACACCGTATCCAGATAAGGGTTTTCAAAATTCAGCCCGTCACGGCTTGCAACCTTGCGTATAAAGGATATATCGAATGGAGCATTGTGGGCGATAAGCATTCTGTCACCGCAGAAGTCAAGGAAAGCACTTACCGCTTCCTTTTCTGGGGGGGCATCCTTAACGGTCTCGTCGCTTATGCCCGTAAGCCGTGTTATCTCCTCGGGAATGGGCATAGCGGGGTTAACAAAGGTCTCAAATTCTTCCGTTACCTGACCGCCCTTGTATATTACCGCACCTATCTGGGTAATGCCGCAGGACACGGGGGAAAGCCCCGTGGTCTCTATATCGAAAATTACAAATTCGTCCTCTGCAAGGGACTTGTTATACGCCTCGGTATAACCGAAGACCGCCCTTGCCGTATCGTCGACCAAGTAGCCCTCCATACCGTAGATGGGCTTAACAGGCGAGGGACCGCCGCGTTTTTTGGTGGTTGCCGCCATCAGCTCCGGATACGCCTGTGCGTTACCGTGGTCGGTAACGGCTATGGCAGGCATATTCCATTTTTCTGCCAAGGCTATCAGCGCACCTGTATCACAAAGCGCATCAGATGCGGACATATTGGTGTGCAGATGAAGCTCTACACGGGGCGTGGGATGAGTATCCACACGGTTTATGCGCTTTATGCGGCATACCGAGCTTGCCTTAAGTATATATTCCTCATCATAGGGGTCAAAGGTGTATTTCCCCTCTACAAGGACGCAGTGTTTGCTTTTTATACCGCCCAGTGCGCCCTCTATCCCCTCGGATACACGGACTATTACCGAGGAGGACAGGTCGGTTATGTATATTTTGTAATTAACACGGGTACCGTCACGGTTTTCCTTCTTTTCTACAAGGAAGACCTCACCGCATACCGTCCCCTTGCGCTCCTTTTCCAAGGCTCCTATGGGTATGGGGGCTGCGGCAGTAGGTCTGCCGTAGACCACCTCTTTGTCACGCAGGTCAAAGCGTATCTTGCCACAGGTGTAAATGCCCTCGTCTCCTTCGGCGTGGGCTTCTTTATCAATGTCGTTGCCGTCAACAGAACTGTCCTTGGGGCTTTCCTTGGCTTCCTCTCGCTTTCTTATAAGCTCTGCCTCTGCGGCGGATTTAGCCTGCTGTTTTGCCTGATACTCACGCATACGCTCGGCGGCTTCTTTTTCCAAAGCGTCCGCTTCCGCAGACTGAAAAACATATTCCGCATTGCCCGAAAAGCTGACCTTAACGGTACTGCCATCAAACTGGGCGGCTATGCACTCCTCAAAAAAACGGTCTGCGCCCACACGGTACAGATAGGAGGGATCAAGCCCACGGCGTAGCTTTACGGTAAGCCTTTCGCCGCTGAAGGCAAAGTCACAGCCGTCAAAAAAGCCCTTTGCCACCCCTTCACCGTCAAATCGGGAAAAAACAGCAATAAGCCCCCGTGCGTGCTTCTCCTCGAAAGCTACGCCTGAAAAACGGGGGCGAAAAAGTACATCGTTAAGACCGTACACGGTTCTTATATTAGCCTCAAGTCCGTAGATAAGGTCCTGAGGGATATAACAGGAAAAAGTAAGCGCAGCGGTAACTCTGCGCTGTTCTTTGTCTATTTTTACGCTGAAATCGGTAAGATTTTCCAACGCCTTCCCCTCTTTTTCCGTGGGGGTATAGCGGGAAAACTTGTGCAAAAAGGCTTGCTTCATTTATGTATCTTCCTTTAATAAAACATCCAGCTCTGCAAGTAGCTCTTCTACAATATTTGCCGTGGGTATTCGGCGGATAACCTGACCCTTGCGGAATATAACCGCCTCGTCACCTGCGCCTGCCGCACCGATATCCGCTTCTCTTGCCTCGCCGGGGCCGTTGACTACACAGCCCATCAGCGCTACGTTTATATCCCTGTCACAGTGGATGGCGTCAAGACTTGCTTTAAGCTCTTTGGCTTTGGATATAAGGTCAAAGCTTGTTCTGCCGCAGGTGGGGCAGGATATAAGGTTTATGCCGTGACGAAGACCCAGACTTTTAAGTATAAGCTTTGCCGCCGCAACCTCCTCCTCCACACGGTCGGAGAGAGAGACACGCACCGTGTCCCCTATGCCGTCCGCAAGCAGACTGCCTATACCCACTGCGCTTTTTACAAGGGCGCTGTCGCCGGTGCCTGTTTCCGTCACGCCAAGGTGCAAGGGGTACTCCGTTTGCTCTGCCAGCAGACGGTTTGCGACGATCATATTCCTTACGTTACTGCTTTTAACGGAAAGCACTATGTCACCGAAGTCAAAGTTTTCAAGAAGCTTTGCGTTGTCTATGGCGCTTTCCGCAATAGCTTCGGGCGTGGGACCGCCGTATTTTTCCAGCAGTCTTTTTTCAAGACTGCCGCCGTTTATACCTATGCGGATAGGGATATTCCTTGTTCTGCAGGCGTCTGCCACCTTTTTTATGTTCTCGGCAGAGCCTATATTGCCCGGATTTATGCGGATTTTGGATACCCCCACCTCTGCCGCAAGAAGTGCAAGACGGTAGTCAAAATGTATATCCGCCACCAATGGCAGGGAGGTACGGGGCAGAAGATACTCCAGCGTTTCTGCCGCCGCCTTACTGTTGACCGCCATACGCACCACCTGACAGCCGCACTCCTCCAAGGACTTAAGCTGTGCAAGGCACGCCTCCTTATCCTCGGAGGGGGCGTTAAGCATTGACTGTATACTTATGGGGTTGCCGCCGCCGATGGCAAGCCCACGGGCTACTACGGTTTTAGATCTTCTCATCGTTACATCCCTATATTAAAAGCTTTTTTCTGCAATAAAACGGACTTAAAAAGCTACCTTCCAAATATCTTTAAACAAAACGAATACCATAAGCCCCATTACCAAAACCCAGCTTATAGCCATAAGCACCTGCTCTACCTTAGCCGGCAGAGGCTTGCGGCGGATACCCTCGATAACGTAAAGCACAAATCTGCCGCCGTCCAGTACGGGCAAAGGCAAAAGGTTGCACACGCCAAGGCTTAGGGAGATAAGCACCAAAAGGGTAAACAGGTATTCAATACCGCCGCCTGTGTCGGAGTCCATAACCTCAATAGCGTCACCGACCTGCTCGCCGATGCCCACAGGACCGGAAAGCGCGTCAATGCCGTACTTGCCCTTAAAAGTTTGTATAACGCTGTCCACCGTCATTGTAAGGGTGGAAACGGGCTGGAACACAGCGTTGTACGCCACGGTGCCGAAGGTCTTTTCCTCCTGCTTGGTGTAAAAATCCACGTAACCGCAGGTTATGCCCTGTTGGTTAACGTTGTGGAACACCACGTTCTTAAGGGTCAGCTCCTTGCCGTCTCTTATAACCTTAACATCAGCAGGACCTACACCCTCGTTGAACACACCGTAGGAAAGGTCAGTATACACACGGCTGCCGTAGGAGCCCACCTTAACGATCTCATCGCCTTCTTTAAGTGCGCCGCTGGCGGCAAGAGAAAGCTTTGTTAGATCCACGTCATTTAAAACAATGGGGTTTGCTATATAAAAATGCCAGTTGTATTTTACGGTAACCGTGCCGCCCTTGTCCCCATATTGCGCAAAGAACTCCTCAGGGGTCATGGCAGGGTCTATCTCTACCCCGTTAACCTTTAAAAGCTGAGCGTTGTGCTTTATGTCACCAAAGTCTTTCTCAAAGCTCAGCACTCCGTCCCGGGAGTAAAGAGGAAAGTCTGCAAGGCTTTTGAAGCTGTGCTCTGCATAATCCGGCTCCGTATATATCTTAAACCTGCGCACAATGCCCACGGTGTAAGGCTTGGTATAAGCGGTGCAAAGCGCCTCTACCGTGTCATATTCCTTAACGGTTATATCCGTGCCGTCAACGGTATAGATAATATCATCCTTTTTAAATTTGCCGCTGTCCTCACTAAGCTTAAACAGCTTTTCTTCCTCGTCATAAACAAGGGGCAGGGCGGAAAGCTTAACATCTCCGTACTCCAAGGGGTTGATGATAGTACCGCTGTTGCGACGGATTATAATAAGCTCCTCCGCGTGGGGATGCGCCTTTATAAACTCTGCGGCGTTGCCGTTTGTTTCTGCAATGTGACCGTCCACGGCATAGATTATATCGTCCTTCTTAAGTCCGCCGCCGTCCTCTGTAACGTAAAGCAGGCTGTGATTGCTTACGGCGTTAACGTCAAACTTAGATACGGTAGTACCGTATATCTCTGCCCGAAACAACACGATTATTGCCATTACAATAAGCCCAAGCAGTATATTCATTACAGGACCTGCCAGCACCACAAGTATCCTTTGCCACACGGGCTTTGTATTAAGGGGCGCTTTGCCTGCATCCTCGGGTGCGCTGCCGTCGTCATCCGATGACTCGCCCACCATATCCACATAACCGCCTATGGGAAGCGCACGCAGGGTGAACTTGTTGTACTTGCCCTGCTTTTGGAACACTTTAGGACCCATACCTATGGAGTATTCCCTTATACCCACGCCGAAGAAGCGGGCAACAAGGTAATGTCCCAGCTCGTGTATGGCGATAAGCACGCCGAATATAAAAAGTGTTAATGCGATGGTTAAAATAAGACTCATTCTTTATCTCCAAAAAACGCTTTAGCTTATAAGCTCGTATACACGCTGACGTGCCGCTTTGTCTGCGGCTTCGATCTGCTCTATGGTAGGCTCTGCAACGGAAGTATGCTCCGTCGTGACCTTGCTTACAATGTCCGAAATGCCCGTAAAGGAAAGCTTACCGCCGAGGAACAGCTCCACCGCCACCTCGTTGGCGCCGTTCATTGCGGCAGGGGTGGTACCGCCCTGCTTTGCCGCATAACGGGCAAGAGGCAGAAGGGGGAACGCCTCTCCATCAGGCGGATAAAAGCTAAGACCGCCGAGGGTGGCAAAGTCCAGCTCTGCCGTAAGGGAGGGCTGTCTTTCGGGATACGTCAGGGCGTACTGTATGCAAAGGCGCATATCGGGCACTCCCATCTGTGCGATTACTGCGTTGTCCGCAAACACCGCCATGGAATGTATAATACTTTCCCTATGGATTATTACCTCAATTTTGTCCTCTGATACACCGAAGAGGTGCATCGCCTCAATTAGCTCCAGCCCCTTGTTCATCATAGTGGCACTGTCGATGGTCACCTTGCTGCCCATGGACCAATTGGGGTGCTTAAGAGCATCGGCAGGAGTAACAGACCTTAAAAACTCTTTGCCCTTGCCGAAGAAGGGGCCTCCCGATGCGGTAAGAATAAGCTTTTTGGGTGCGGGCTGACCCTGCAGGCATTGAAAGATTGCGGAATGCTCGCTATCCACGGGCAAAATGCCGTTTTTTGCCAAGGGCATAACCACACTGCCGCCTGCCACAAGTGTTTCCTTGTTGGCAAGAGCAAGGGTCTTGTCTGCCTTAAGGCTTTCCACCGTGGGACGAAGGCCTCTTATACCCGTAAGGGCGTTGAGCACCGTGTCGCACTCGGTCTGCGCACCGAAGGAGTTAAGCACGTCGTCACCCGTTACAACCTGCACCGCCGTATCGCTGAGGGCGGTCTTAAGGGCGCCGTAGTGCTTCTCGCCGATATACGCATACTTGGGACTGAAACGGCGGCACTGCTCCTCAAGGAGTTTTACGTTGTTGCCCGCCGCCAAAGCGCCTACCTGTATACCTAAATTTTCTGCAGACTCTAAGGCCTGCGTGCCGATAGAGCCTGTTGAACCCAAAATACAAAGTTTCATAATACTACACCAATCCGGGGAAGAAATACCTTGCCGCAAAGATAAAAAGCAAGGTGGCAAGTGACAGGAACATTACGCTGTCAAAACGGTCCATAACGCCGCCGTGACCGGGGAACAGCTTGCCGTAGTCCTTAACGCCGAAGTCACGCTTAAGGGCGGATGCGCTAAGGTCGCCCAGTTGAGCGATAAGAGAGGCAGGAACAGCAAGTGCCATACGCAACAGATAATTGATGTCACTGCCGAAGGCAAGGTCCATGACAAGACCGTAAACGGCAAAGCCTACCACTGCACCCACGATACCGCTTACCATACCTGCAACGGTCTTTTTGGGGGAAAGATTGGGGCAAAGCTTCTTTTTGCCGAAAAGCTTGCCGCCGAAGATTGCAAAGGTGTCGGTCATCCAAGCGGCTATAAGTATAAGCAAATAGTCGTAAACCGCATAGTCACGCACTTTAACAAAGCTGAAAAAAGCGGCGGCGGCAAAAAACGACATAGCCACCGTTGCCATAAGACGTGACGCCTTAACCTTGCCGAAGGCAAAAACGGATACGCACATAATGTAAAACACATAAATTGAGCACGCTATAAAAATAAGGGTGTAAACATAAGCGTTACGAGGCACCGCCTGAGGAAACATATCCTTTATTCTTGCGCAAAGTGTCACAACAAAGCAAAAAGCGGCAGAGGGCAGGTTTATGTACCAAAATTTAATGCCGCCAAAGCCTGCACAGCTTGCCAGCTCGTAGCCTGCCACTGCGGCAAGTATGCCAATAGCGATGGGGAAAACCGCTGTAGACGCAAAATACAGCACGGGGAAAAATATAATAAGGGCAACAATTGCCGTAATTACTCTTGTCTTCATAAGAAACACCTCTGTTTTATTTTCCGAACCTGCGTTTTCTTCTTCCGAACTCCTCTATAGCCTCATACAGCTTGCCCTCGTCAAAATCGGGCCAGAGGGTGTCGGAAAAATAATACTCCGCATAAGCGCTTTGCCACAGCAAAAAGTTGGATATGCGCTTTTCGCCCCCTGTGCGGATAACCAGATCGGGGTCGGGCAGGTGGGCGGTATATAGGCGGTCGGAGATAGCCTGCTCCGTAATCTCCGTAACGCCGTCTTTTATCAGCGCCTCTACCGCTTGCTTTATCTCGTTCCTGCCGCCGTAGCTAAGAGCGATGCAAAGGGTAAGGCCTGTGTTGTTTTCAAGTTTATTTTGGCTTTCGATAAGAGCTTCCCTGCTTTTTTCGTCAAAATAAGAAAGGTCGCCCAGTATTCTCAGCTTTATGTTTTTCTTCATCAATTCGGGCACATATTTAATGATATATGCGTGCATTATTTTAAGTATGCCCTCCACCTCCTCGGCATCTCTTTGCCAATTTTCGGTGGAAAAAGCGTAAACCGTAAGACACTCTATACCAAGGCGGTCGCAAGCGTCCACGGTTTTAACAAAGTTCTCACTGCCCACCTTGTGGCCTGCAGTGCGGGGCATGGCACGGCGTGTTGCCCACCTGCCGTTGCCGTCCATAATAATGGCAACGTGACGGGGCAATACCTTTATATCTGCTTCTTTATTTTTTCTTCTGCCAAACAACGCCATTTTTATCTCCCCTTCAGTTTTTTGAGGGGTGACGGCTTTTGCCGACACCCCTACCCTTTTTAACTTAGATTTCCATTATCTCTGCTTTTTTCTTTTCGCTAACCTTATCTACCTCTTTGATATACTTGTCGGTAAGGTCCTGCACTTCTTTTTCGCTGATCTTCTGTTCGTCCTCGGTCATTTCGCTTGCCTTCTTCATATCTTTGCACTTGTCATTGGCATCTCTGCGGATGTTACGGAGGGCAACCTTAGCGTCCTCGCCCATATCACGAACCTGCTTGCTAAGCTCTTTTCTGCGCTCCTCGGTAAGTGCGGGGAAAGCAAGGCGAATGCTTTTGCCGTCGCTTTGAGGGGTGATGCCTATATCGGATGCCTGTATAGCCTTCTCCAAAGCCTTAAGCACAGAGGGATCCCAAGGGGTTATAAGAAGGGTCTTTGGGTCGGGGGTCTTTACGTCTGCAACCTGATTTACGGGTGTAGGCACGCCGTAATAGGGCACGGAAACCTTGTCAAGCACCTTCGCGCTGGCTCTGCCAACACGGATGCCTGCCAAATCCTCCTCGTATACGGATATGCTCTTCTTCATTTTCTCTTCAAAAGGCTTGATGTCAAGTTTCATAAGCTTAAGTTCCTTTCTTACATATATGATTGTGTATTAATTTTTCCTTTTCAAGGATGAACAACGGTGCCCACATCTTCACCCATAAGGGCACGGCGTATGTTATCCGGGTCTTTAAGAGCAAATACCAGCATACCCATACCGTTTTCCTGACCCATACAGGATGCGGTAGAGTCAACCGCCTTAAGCCCACGCTCGATAACCTCGTCGTAGCTTATGCGGCTGAAGCGCTTGGCATCAGGGTTTTGCTTAGGATCGCTGTCATAAACACCGTCTATATTCTTGGCGCAAAGAAGCATATCCGCCTCTATCTCCAAAGCTCTGAGCATAGCGCCCGTATCCGTGGAAAAATAGGGGTTGCCCGTGCCGCAGGCGAAGATAACCGCACTGCCGCCCTCCAGATACTTCTTTGCCAGCTCGGGAGAATAAGGCTCTGCCAAGCGTTGCACCTGTAAAGGAGAAAGCACGTGAGCATCCAAACCGCATTTAATAAGCGTGTCCTGCACGGCGATGGAGTTTATAAGGGTTGCAAGCATACCCATACCGTCACTGCGGGAGCGCTCAATATTAATGCCCTGTCTGCCGCGCCAGATATTGCCGCCGCCGATAACTATGGCTATCTGCGCACCCAGGTCTGCACACTCCTTAACAGCACGGCAAACCTTAGTGGTAAACTCGCCGTCCAAAATGCCGTCGGGAGCGGAAAGCGCCTCGCCTGACAGTTTAAGCAACACCCTTTTATACTTTAAGCTCATTTTGCACCACTCTTTTCTTTATATAAATTTAAACACGTTCCTTTAAAAAATCCTTTAATTGCAAGGGTAAATTATCGGTCCATCCCAAAAGCTTTGCTGTAAGCCTGCCGATGTAGCAATTTTCTATCTCTGCGGGCTCGTAACGCATTATGTCCTTGTCGAAATACACCGACGCCAGGTCGTTACCTCTTGCCGTAAGCATCTCCTCGTATAAATCCACAGTGCCGTAGGTATGCAAAAGCTCGTGCATATACAAGGACGGACAGGCAAAATAATCACTGTCACCCAAGGGGCTGTAAAACATAACGCAAAACTCGTTAATATACTCGCCCTTCTCTGCAAAATAGCTGTCACAGGGAACGCTGAAGCTTCTGCCCTGCTTGTTAAAATGAAACATTACGCAGTAGTTGCCCGTAAACCCTTGCGGCAACAGACTTTGGACAAAGACATCGTAACCGCCGTCTTCTGCAAAAACGGCATTTGCCCAGCTTGCGCCGTTGCTGTAATGAGGCGCCGCAAGGTCAAGCCCCGTATCTTTCCAAATGTAGTCAAAGCTAAGGTCGTTAACACCGTATTCCTTGCCTTGATTTACGATGTAATCGCCTGCGCGCTCCACCATTGCCATAAGCTCGGCGGCGGCAGAAGCGTCCCACTTTGCATCGCCGTCGTTAACAAAAAGGTTAACTAAAAGGCAGTTGCCCCTTAGGGTCTTGGCGCTGCCAACGCCCTCGGTATTCACATCGTCCGTAGCCGAGGAAAACGCCGCATCCTCATATAAAAACAACAGACTGTCATTAAGACGGTAACCCTCTTCGGTTTCTGCCATTTCAAAGCTGTATATCTGTCCGCCCTTGCTGTACTGAAGCAGGTGAACGCCCTCTGCCTTCGTGCTCAGATAGCTTACAGCGGCGCCCGCAACATCTGTATCGAAGGATGCGTTGTAGGTACAGCAAAACTCGGTGTCACCCAAATAGTTTTGCCTGAAGGCGGGGCCGCCTATACGTGGGTAGTGCTCCAGATATTCGGTGGCAATGCCGCTATCTTCGCTGTAAACGGAGAAGAGCAGTTCCTTTAATGCGGAAAACTTTTTATACTCGCACTCCCCGCTCAGCGGATAGTACTTGCCGCTTATCTTATAGCCGTAGCTTGCCGTTTCCAAACCCACGGCATAGGGCGCTAAGGCTTGGTTGGCAAAAATATCTATAACCTTTGCATCCAAAGCAATAAGCTCTGCGGCGGCAGAGCAAAGCTCCGACACGCCATCTTCCGTCACCTCGTTTTGAGTCTCTTCCTCACTGCTTTCATCCGAGGAGGAAACCAAGCTTAGCTCCGACAATGGTAAAGACGAGCCTTCTTCTATGTCTGAACCCGACGCCCCGCAAGAGGAAAAGGCAAAGACCAAAGCAAGCAAAAGCGCAAAAAGTCTTATACGCTTGCCCATAGGCCTATTTGACTTTTTTTGCGGCAGACAAACTCTTTTCAAACTTAAATACAAAATACACCATAGCGGCCAAAGCCAAAAAGCCCATAGCAAGCCACAAGCACCACTTAACGGTCCTGTCAATAACGATATCGTACTTTCCGCCAACGGTGGTGGCGATGCTAAACTCTACCTGTACGGTGGTGTCCTGTTTTATGTTTTTTACGGTATAGGTGTAAATGTTGGGGTTAGAGCCCTGAGTGAGAGAGTCAAGAGCGATATCCGTATTGTTGACCTTAACGCCGGATATCTTATATCCGTCGTTTTGGGTGATATTTATCATAACAGCACCGTTAAAGCCAACGGTGGAAGCCTTAGGGCTTACCGTGCCGCCCTCACCTGCAGTGCAGGAGAAGGTAAAGCCGCTTGATGAATAATTTTCCGCAACCGCCCACTGAGCAATATAAGGCTCGTTAAAAGCAAGTGCCTGCTTAAGAGCGCTTGCTTTATCGCCCTCATACTCATAATACTCAAAATTGCTGACAAAATCAGCGCTGTCTATCTTTGCCTTCAGCGCCCTTGCGTTTTCAAGTGCGGCGCTGTCACCCTTGGGTGCAACCACTCTGAACGCCTTGCCCTTTGCACGCTCTGCCACTGCAACCGCATCAGCATCGCAATAGCCGCCCACCGCCATAACACGGGTTACGTAGGTGGGATATCTGCAGAAAAAGTCGTACGCGGCGGTAGCGCCTGCACCTGTGCCCATAACCACTATGCGATCCTCGAACACAACATTTGTTGCCCTTATTTCGTCAACAAGCTCCTTAACCGTGGACATAACCGTACTTGCGTTGGAGGTAAACTTGTAATCCTTACCGGTAGCGCTTGTAAAGCTTTGTCCCTTAGGGCATTGGGGAGCAATAACTATATAGCTGTAATCCTTACAGGCATCTTCCATATCCGCAGACATAAAATGGCTTAAAAGACTGCCTGCCTGAAGCTGTGCCGTGTTATCGTCACCTTCAGCGCCCTCGTCGTGGAAATAAACAACAACCGTTGCCTTTACGCTGTCATTCTGAGGATTGTAAGAAGGAGAATTGTATCTGCGATATTTAATATCCATCATATCGCCGGCAAAGCTAAGGTCCTTCGTTTTTGCTATCATTTGCGCTACCGTTGCGGTAGCGGTATCCTCTGCCGCGGAAGCCGTGGGAACTGCCGCCATAATCATTATAATTACAAACAAAAAGCATATTATCTTTTTAAGCACGGTAAACACCAAACCTTTCTGCATATATAAAGCCCCTAAAGGCACACATATCCTTATAAATATATATTATATATATTTTACGCTGTTTGTCAAGCCTTTGCTGTATTGACAAAGAGGGTACTTAGATGTTAAAATCAACACATAACAGTTTGGAGGTATCAGCCGTGGAAAAAGTGGCACGTTTTGAAAAAATAAGCCTTGACAGATATATAAATGACGCAGGTGCGGAGGCGGCGGAAAGCTATGACGGAATAAAGTTACCCCGCCGTGCGACGGCACATTCCGCAGGCTATGACTTTTTTGCACCCACGGATGTGTTTTTGCCCGCAGGCGGCAGCGCCGTGGTAAAAACCGGTGTGCGTGCTTTTATGAAGGAGGGCTGGGCTCTGCTTATCTACCCCAGAAGCGGCTTGGGCTTTAAACTGGGAATACGCCTTGCCAACACGGTGGGCGTTATTGACGGCGACTACTGTTTTTCCGATAACGAGGGGCATATTATGATAAAGCTGGTCAACGGCGGAGATAGCTCTGTTACCCTAAGCGCAGGCACCGCCGTAGCGCAGGGGATATTCACCCCCTACGGAATAACCGAAGACGACTGCGCCACAGCGGCACGCAACGGCGGTTTTGGCAGTACGGATTAGGAGTTTTTTGTTTTGAGAGAGCAGTTTATATATTCCGATGCCCCCTTTGGGCATCTTACAAGCCCCACCCTTACGGCGGCAGGGGCAAAGCACCTGTTTACCACCAAGGACGGCGGCGTAAGCACGGGTGTTTACAGCAGTTTTAACTTTGCCGCAGGCTCGGGAAACCCTGCCGACCCTTGGGAAAACGTGGTGGAAAACCACCGCATTGCGGCGACATATTTAGGTTTTGACACAGGCGAGGTTTGCCGCAGCTACCAAACCCACAGCAGTACCGTTAAAACCGTGGGTAAGGCAGAGCGCGGCACGGGGCTTACAAAGCCCCCCTTCGACTGCGGCGTAGACGGCTTGGTATGCTGTGAGGAAGGGGTTTTGCTTTCCGTACGGGGGGCAGACTGCGTTACGGTTTTGCTGTACGACGGAAAAAACCGTGTATGCGGCGCTTGCCACAGCGGCTGGCGGGGCACGTTGGATAAGATAGCCGCCAAAACCGTAGACGCTATGTGTGCCATAGGTGCTAAGGCGGAGCATATCGTTGCAGCTATAGGCCCTTCTGCCCGTAGCTGTTGTTACAAGGTGGGCGAGGAGCTTTACGATAATTTTACGGCGGCAGATGCGCAAAACAGCCGTTTTTTCCGCCGATGTGAGGATGGGCTGTACCTTGACCTGCAGGGGGCAGTCTGCGCCGCCTTGGGGGAAGCAGGGCTGAGCCATCGGCATATTGCCGACGGGGGCGAATGCAGTATATGCCGCCCCGACCGCTATTTTTCTCACCGCCGCAGTGGCGTTATGCGTGGGACTATGGCGGCATTTATAGCTTTATAGAAAAGGAGCGTAGGGTTTTATGGACGGTGTAAAAATATTTCACATAGCGGACCTGCATCTGGATGCGCCCTTTACGGGGATGAACGCTGCAGAGGCGGCGAGCTGTAAAAACGGGCTGAGAAGCGCCTTTGCCAAGGCGGTGCTTGCCGCAAAAAACCGTGGAGTACAGCTGTTTTTTATAGCAGGCGACCTGTTTGACGGCGATTTTGTGAGCCCCGACACCGAAGAGTTTTTGGCAGAAAAATTTGCGTCTTTTCCCGATTGCCGCTTTTTTATAGCGCCCGGCAACCACGACCCCTACACAGCGGGCTCCTTTTACGCCAAGGGGCTGTTGCCCTCCAATGTACACGTATTCCGTGACAAGAACCGTGTGGAGCTGGACGATTTGGGCGTGGACGTATACGGCTTTGGCTTCAGTGGCAAGGAGTGTACGGAAAGTCCCCTTACGGGCTATCCGCCCCTTAGAGAGGACAGGATAAACATACTTGTGTGCCACGGCGACGTAGGTGTGGAAAACAGCATCTACGGCCCCATAAAGAAGGAAGAGATAGGGCTGTTGCCCTTTGACTACATAGCCTTGGGGCATATCCACAAGGCAAGCGGGGTGTTGAAGCACAACGGAGTACACTACGCCTACAGCGGCTGTATAGAAGGCAGAGGCTTTGACGAGACAGGGGACAAGGGCGGTCTTTACGGCACCGTTGCCAAGGGTGAGGTACAGCTTGCCCATTTTTCGCTTTCCATGCGCCGCTACGAAACGGTAGAGGTAGACATAAGCGGTATGGAAAGCCGCCTGCAGGTTACGGACGCCGTGCGTGAAGCGGTAAAGCCCTACGGGGGTATGCGTGTGCGTGCGGTACTTACGGGCAGACCGAAGACGGCGTTTTTTATCAGTGCCGATATGTTTTCCACAGGTGGTTCCGACCCTGACTACATAGAGATAAAGGACAAAAGCGTGCCTGCCCTTGACATTAGCGTTATAGAGCAGGAAAACACCCTGCGAGGTGCATTTTTCCGCCGTATGTCTAAGCGGATAGAAGCGCTTGCAGAGGACGACCCACAGCGTGAAGTGTGTGTTTCCGCCTTAAAGGCAGGGCTTGCCGCCCTTGACGGCAGAGACCCCACGGAGGTGTAAAGGGTGAAGAACGATATTAAAATAGAACGTGTGAATATAGCCGCATTCGGCAAGCTTAGCGAAAAGGATATAGAGCTTGACCCGAAGATAAACCTTATAACTGCGCCCAATGAGGGTGGCAAGACCACTCTTGCGGCGTTTATACGCTTTGCTCTTTACGGCTTTAAGGGCAAAAGCCAAAGCATAACGGAAAACCCCAAAAAGATGTATATGCCTTGGTCGGGGGCGGCGGCGTCCGGTGCGCTGACCCTTCAGGGTGACAGGCGCATAAGGATAGAGCGCAGTGTGGTCGGCAACAAAGAGACGGCGCTGTGCACCGATGCCTCCACGGGTGCGCCTCTTTACGAAGGGGATTTTGGTGACGAGCTGTTTGGGGTAGGGCTTGATATTTTTGAAAAGACCTTGTTTTTATCCACCGCAGAGCCGCCCAAAAGCAAGGATACGGAGCTGGCAGACAGACTGCAAAACCTTGTATTTTCCGCCGACGAGCAAATAAGCGGAGAGAAGGCGGAAAAGCTGCTTACCAAGCACAAGAACGCTCTTAAGGGCAGGACTGCGGGCAGCGGCAGAATTTGCGCCCTTGAAACGGACAGTGCAAGACTTGCGGAAAAGCTAAGAACGGAGCGCACGGCAGCAACGGAGCTTACCGTATTGGAAGCCGACGCCGCAAAAACCGCCGAGGAGATAGTACGCAGGGAAGAAGAAGAGCTGTCTGCCGAAGCGGAGCTTAAAAACTATGAAAAGTACGAGGCACTTTTGCTTCTGGCAGAGCACCGCAGACTGGCAGAAGAAGCGGCACGAACCGCCAAGGCGGCAGAAAACGGAAGCGTGGGACTTGCGGAGATAGAGCGTCTGCAAGGGCTCAAATCCGCCTTGGACAAGGCGGAAGACCGCCGAAAGGACAGAGAAGAGGAATACAGCGAGCTTGCCGCCGCAAAGCCCGTAGCCAATACCGAGCCGATGCTTAAGGCGGAGGCGGCTAAGGCAAAGCGAAGCAAGCTTAAGACCCTTTGTATTATATTGACAGTACTTACGGTGCTTGGACTGGGCGCAACCGCCGCCTGCAAGCTTATAGGGGGCGCAGTACCGTACTTTAACTATGCAGCCATAACAACGGCGGCCTTTGCAGGGGCGACCCTTGCCGCATTCGGCGCAAGGAACGCCGCCCTCAGCTCCGCAGGCTTTAAAAACGACGATGAGATAGATACCGCTATAGAGAACGGCAAAAAGCAGGCAGAGGTCTTTAAACTCCACGCCGCACGAACCGCCGATGCCGCCGATGCCCTTGAAGAAGCTAAAAAAGCGGAAGAAGCGGCACGAAAGGCACTTAAGGAAGGGCTGTCCTTATACAGCGCGGAAACGGAGGACGGGGACACCGCCATAAGCGAACTGCTTAAACAGCACATAGCGGCGGAGGCCCTTAAAGCAGAAGCCAAGAGTGCCGCCACCGCCCTTGAGGTCTTTGAGGGCAGACACAGTACAGAAGCGCTTGCGGCAATGGCAGAGGGTGCGGTAGAGCCCCAAAAGCCTAAGGCGCAGATAGAGATAGAGAAAAAGGCGGCTACCCAGCGCATAGCTATGTATAAGGATAAGCTTTCTCAGATAAACCAGCGCATTGCCGCCATAAAGGCGATGGGCTACGACCCCCTCTCCACCGCAGAGGAGCTTTCCTACACTCAAAGCGAACTGGAGAAGGCAAAAAAGCACTACGAAGCGCTTAACCTTGCCTTGGAGGAGCTTAGTGCGGCAGGCGACGAGATGAAGGCGTCCATATCTCCCCGTTTGGCAAGCGTGGCAGGCGGTTATTTTGCCACTCTTACGGAGGGCGCACACGTCAGCTTGGAGCTGGACACAAAGCTTTCACTTAACTGTGACAGCGCCTACGGACAGAAAAGCGGCGAGCACCTCAGCCGCGGTGCCCGTGACGGAGTATACATCTGCCTGCGTATGGCACTTATTGACCTGCTGTTTGAGGGCAGAAAGGTGCCCTTTATTTTAGACGATGCATTTGCACACATAGATCCGCCAAGGCTTAAGCGTATGCTAAAACTGCTTTCGGAAAGCGGTCATCAGCTTATAATAAGCAGTTGCAGCGGCAGAGAGGAAGCGGCACTTAAGGAGCTGGGCTTGGAATACAAGTCCGTTACACTGTAAAAAGAGGAAAAAGCGATGGCTGTTAACAGGGATACACCCCTGCGCTTTATAAAGGGCGTAGGCGAGGCTACGGGCAACAAGCTGGCAAAGCTTGGGCTTGTTACCGCAGGCGACTTAATTGAATTTTTCCCACGGCGCTACGAGTACAGGGACGAGCTGTACCCTTTGGCAGACGCACCCCTCGGTGAGCCCTGTGCAACGGTGCTTACGGTATGCTCTGCCCCTTCCTTGCGTTACGGCAACAAAAACATAAGCTACGTTAAGGTCAACGCCTGTGACCAAAGCGGCACCGCCACTCTTACCTTTTTTAATCAACCGTGGATGGAAAAATCCCTTGTGTCGGGCAGAAAATTCAGGGTTTGGGGTAAGGTGGAGCGCTACGGCTACAGCTTTCAGATCACTTCCCCCGAAATAGAGCCTTACAGCGACAGCCTGCCGAAGGTTTTGCCCATATACCCCTTGACCAAGGGAGTAAACCAACAGCTTATACGCCGCTTGGTAAAAACGGTGGAGGAGTGCATAGCAGAGGAAGAAAGCCCCCTGCCCCCCGAGATAATCGAAAAGCACGCCCTTCTGCCCAGAAGTGAGGCAATACACGCCCTGCATTTTCCCGAAAGCAGGGAGATCGTGGAGAAAGCCAAACGGAGCTTAGCCTTTGAAGAGCTTATTCTGTTTCAGCTTGCTCTCAGACGTGTCAGGGGCTCGGTTAACCGAGGGCTTGCCACAGCGATGAGCTATAAGGACACGGGCATAGGCAAATTCTTTACCGCCCTGCCCTTCTCCCTGACAAGCGCCCAGGAGCGTGTGGTAAAGGAGGTCTTTGCGGACCTGTGCAAAGAGGTGCCGATGTGCCGAATGGTACAGGGAGACGTAGGTAGCGGCAAGACGGTTATTGCCGCCGCCGCCATGGCATTTGCGGTAAAGAACGGGCTTCAATGCGCGATGATGGCGCCTACCGAAATTCTTGCAAACCAGCATTTTATAACCCTTGGCAAGCTGTTTGAGGGCTTTGGTATAGAGCTTGCCCTTCTTACGGGCAGTACAAGCGCCAAGGAGAAGCGGCGCATAAAGGACGGACTTAAGGACGGCAGTATAGCCGCCGTTGTAGGTACAAACGCCATAATCCAAAAGGATGTGGAGTACCTAAACTTAGGGCTTGTCATAACCGACGAGCAACATCGCTTCGGCGTGCTTCAACGGGCGGCGCTGGCAGATAAATCCACTGGGAAATGCCCCCATTCCTTAGTTATGTCCGCAACGCCCATCCCCCGCAGTCTGTCACTTATACTGTACGGGGATATGGACATAAGCGTTATAGACAGTCTGCCTCCCGGCAGGCAGGTGATAGAGACCCGCTGTGTAGGCGAGGAAAAGCGCGCGGCGGTATACGACTTTATAGGCAAGCAGATAGGCAAGGGGCGGCAGGCGTATATTATCTGCCCCTTGGTAGAGGATAGTGAAGGTACGGCTGACGATAAAAAGAGCGTGGAAAGCTACAATGCGCTGTTTGCCAAGGCTATGCCCAATGTAAAAGCCCTGTGTCTGCACGGTAGAATGAAGGGTAAGGAAAAAGACGAGGTAATGAGTGCCTTTGAGAAAGGAGACGCCTCGGTGCTTATCTCCACTACGGTGGTAGAGGTAGGCGTAAACGTGCCCAACGCCACGGTTATGCTTATTGAAAACGCAGAGTGCTTCGGGCTGTCCCAACTGCATCAACTGCGAGGAAGAGTGGGCAGAGGAAGTCATAAATCCTTTTGCATAATGCTTACCGATAAGGCAAGCGAAAGGCTTGAGGTGCTATGCCGGACCAACGACGGCTTTAAGATAGCAGAGGCAGACCTTGCCGCCAGAGGTCCGGGGGACTTTTTCGGCGCACGTCAAAGCGGCGACGCACGGTTTATACACGCCACCGCCGCAGATATACCGCTTATAGAAACCACAAGAAACCTTGCAGCCGGTCTTGAAAAGCACCCCTCTCCCGTACTGGAGGAGGCCGTGCGCCGCTATCTGGGTGGACTTGGCAGTGAAAATATATTCAACTGAGAGAACAAAGATGGAAATAAACGGACTTAAACTTAAAAACGGGCTTATGCTTGCCCCTATGGCAGGGGTAACGGACAGGGCGTTCAGAACCCTGTGTGCCGAATTTGGGGCAGAATACTGCGTAACGGAGATGATATCCGCAAAAGCGGTATGCTTCGGCGACAAGAAGACCGCCGCCCTTGCACGTCCCGAAGAGGGCGAGCAGGTGGCGATACAGATCTTCGGAAGCGAGCCTTATTATATGGCAAAGGCGGCATCGGAGCTTTTGAAGTACGCCCCCATAGCCATAGACATAAATATGGGCTGTCCCGTGCCGAAATGCGTTAAAAGCGGTGAGGGCAGTGCCCTTATGAAAAACCCCGAGCTTTGCGGCAGAATAGTGGCAGAGGTAAAAGCGGCAGTAAACGTGCCCGTAGGCGTAAAAATGCGCACAGGCTTTGACGACGCCCACAAAAACGCTCTTGAGGTAGCAAAACGTGTGGAGGAGGCAGGTGCGGCTTATGTGTGTCTTCACGGCAGGACAAGGACACAAATGTACTCCGGCACCGCAGAGCGTGATACTCTTAAGGCTGTAAAAGAGGCGCTTACCATACCCGTAATAGGTAACGGCGACATAAAATGCGGTGAGGACGCCCTTAGTATGTTTGCGGAAACGGGCTGTGATGCGGTAGCGGTAGGCAGAGGAGCAATGGGCAAGCCTTGGCTGTTTGCAGAGCTTGCCGCCGCCATAGAGGGCAGGGCCTACACGCCACCCACGGCAGAGGAAAAGTGCGCCGCCGTGGTAAAGCATATAAAAAGCACGGTGGCAAACAAGGGCGCACAGGTGGCAATCCCCGAGCTTAGGAAGCACCTTGCCTGGTACTCCAAGGGGCTGTATGGCTCAGCGGCTTTGCGCAACCGTGTAACAAGCGTCTGTACGGAAAAGGAAGCCCTTGCCGTAGCGGAAGCTATGTTCTTCCCACCCACGGCAGAGGAATAAGCGCATCAATTACCTTGTAGGGGGCGTAATCCTCTGACGCCCCGAAGCGTGGCGCATATAAAAAAGCGCAACATCTTTATAAATAACGTTATAACCACAACGTAGGGCGGGGGTTTTACTCCCGCCGAAAGGATACAAAAAGAATAAACGGCAGGGATTGCGGTGATGCATCTCCTGCCGTGTTGTTTTATATCGTCTTTTTTCCTCGGGTCGTCGAAGGCGCCGACCCCTACCGCTGCAATTTGTTGCGTTTGTGCGTAGATTTTAGGTTTTGTTTTTCCGTTGCGTTTCGGCGGCAGTAAACCGCCGCCCTACGGACAAACCTTAAAGCGGTCTGAGACTTATCCTTCGATAAGCTCAAACTTATACCCTACGCCCCAAACGGTCTTAAGCGCCCATTTGTCGCTGGCGCCGTCCAACTTTTCACGCAGGCGCTTAACGTGCACGTCCACGGTGCGGCTGTCGCCGAGGTAATCAAAGCTCCACACCTTGTCAAGCAGTTGGTCACGGGTGAACACCCTGTTGTAATTGGATGCAAGGAAATACAAAAGCTCCAGCTCCTTGGGAGGCAGGCTTATGGGTCTGCCCTTAATGCGAAGCTCGTAGCGTTGCAAAGAGATTTCTATATTATCAAACCTTACCATCTCTCCGTCGCTTGACTCGTGCTTTGTATAACGTCTGAGCACCGCTTTAATGCGTGCAAAAACCTCTTTCATATCAAGAGGCTTAACCATATAGTCGTCTGCGCCCAGCTCCAAGCCCAAAACCTTGTCTATGATATCTCCCTTGGCAGTTATCATAATGATGGGCTTATTGGAATGCTCCCTTATCTCACGGCAAACCTGCCAGCCGTCCTTTTTAGGCAACATAACATCAAGAAGTACCATATCCGGCTCGTAACTGCGGAAGGCAGAAACACCCTCTGCACCGTCATTAGCCACCTTTACCTCATATCCCTCGTTTTCCAAATACATACGAAGCAGGGTACACAGATCGTTATCGTCATCTATTATCAAAACTTTTGTCATTGCCACGTCCAACCTTTTAAGAATTCATTAAAAAACCACACAATTATTAACAATTTGTGTTTGACATTTGTATTATAATTGCTTTTTATTAAAAAGTCAACAACAAATTTAATAATTTGTCAATAGTTAACATCGTTAACTATTGTTTTTTTAAAAGCTTCTTGCAAAAATCGCTTTTGTCTGTTATTATAATGGAGATAGAGATATTACCTTATAAAAAGGATGTGTGTTTGGTTTATGAAATTAGGTATCGTAGGTCTGCCCAATGTGGGCAAAAGCACTTTGTTTAACGCACTTTGCGGCGGCGGGGCAGAGTCGGCAAACTACCCCTTCTGCACCATCGACCCCAACGTAGGCGTTGTGCCCGTGCCCGACGAAAGGCTTGACAGGTTGGCAGAGATGTATAACCCCGAAAAATATACTCCTGCTGTTATAGAGTTTGTGGATATTGCAGGCTTGGTTAAGGGTGCTTCCAAGGGCGAAGGGCTTGGCAACAAGTTTTTGTCCCATATTCGTGAGGTGGACGCCATTGTGCACGTGGTGCGTTGCTTCGGCGGTACACAGGTTATACATGTGGAAAGCGAGGCTGACCCCGCCCGTGACGTAGATATTATTAATACCGAGCTTATTCTTTCCGATATAGAGATATTAGAGCGCAGAGTTGACCGCATTAAAAAGGCAATGAAGGGCGACGCATCCCTCGGTGCGACCCTTAAGGTGTGCGAGAAGCTGCTTGCCGCCCTTAACGAAGGCGCCTGCGCCCGCAGCGTAGAGCTTACGCCCGAGGAAGAGGAGCTGGTGGCTGATACGCCCCTGCTTTCCGGTAAGCCCGTAATCTACGCCGCCAACGTGGACGAAGCGAGCCTTGCGGACGGTGCGGAAAGCAACCCCTACTACAAGGCGCTGTGCGAAAAGGTTGCCGACGAAAACGCAGAGGTGTTTGCCCTGTGCGCCGCCGTTGAAGCTGATATTGCAGAGCTGGATGAGGAAGACCGTGGGGTGTTCCTTGAGGATCTGGGACTTACGGAGTCAGGTCTTGACCGTCTTATCCGTGCATCCTACCGTCTGCTTGGGCTTATAAGCTTCCTTACCGCAGGCCCTAAAGAGGTCAGGGCGTGGACCATACGCAAAGGCACAAAGGCACCCGGTGCGGCAGGTAAGATACACAGCGACTTTGAGCGTGGCTTTATCCGTGCGGAGGTTGTTGCCTACGACGACCTTATGGCAAAAGGCACTATGGCGGCGGCAAAGGATGCAGGCCTTGTCCGCAGCGAGGGCAAGGAGTATGTTATGAAGGACGGGGATGTAGTTCTCTTCCGCTTCAATGTATAAAATTCCCCATCACTCACATTCGTTCGTGACGGGGACCCCGAAAGGTGCAAAGCACCATTTCCGTTCACTCGCGTCTTCGCGCCACTTCGTAGCACTCGCGGAAACTAATGTGTATTTTCTGCGGCGCCTGTCCGCAAAAAATACAGAATTTTAGTTTTGGTTACAATTACAATGAAATCAAACTTAGGGTGAAGGCTTCCGCCTTCACCCTTTTTTACAACTTTTGTCGCAAAAAAGTGCTTTTCATCCGTATAATAGGTGTAAGGTACCTTAGACAAAAGGCAGAAAGGAGGAGGGCTTAGCTTGTGCAACGAAAGAGAACAAAGCAGTGAGGAGCTTTACGAGCGTTTCAGAGGCGGTGACAAAGAAGCGTTCGAGGAACTTGTAACTGAACACAGGCAGGGGCTTACGCTGTTTATCCACCGCTATGTTAACGATATGGACACGGCAGAGGACATAGCCGAGGACGTTTTTGTAAAGCTGCTTGTAAAGAAGCCGCCCTATAAAGGCAACGCCTCCTTTAAGACTTGGCTTTTTACCGTTGGTAAAAACCTAAGCCTTGACCTGCTTAGAAAGCGGCGCAGGTACACCCCCACGGAAGAGGAACCGCAAACAGCCCCCACGGCGGTAGAGGACGTCTTTTTTGAAAGCGAAAGAAAGCGTGCTCTGTACCGTGCCCTTAACGCCCTTCCAAAGGAGGAGCGTTTGCTGATGCAACTTATATACCTTGAAGATTTAAGCTATGACCACGCAGAGAAGATACTTGGCGTTTCTAAAAAGAAGCTGTACGCCCTGTCGCGCAAGGCAAAGGAAACGCTAAAGGAAGAACTTATTAAGGAGGGAACAGAACTGTGAAAGACCAAAAGCAGTTTATGGAAAACATCTACACAAAAAAAGAAAACCGTGACAGAAGCATAAGAAAACGCATAATTGCGGCAAGCAGCGGAACGCTTGCGCTGGCGTTGGTGGTAACGGCGGTGGCTCTTGCCCCCGAAAGGACAGGTAACAGCCCCAAGCCCCAGACAAACGGCCCCATCATCCCCACCCATCAATACGACGGTGCCCTTGCGGGCGACAGCACTGAAATTTCAGAGCCCGAAAAAGAGCCTCTTGACTTTTTGTCCGAGGACGAGGAGCTTATGGAGTATATCCAATCTCCGGGCACCGTAGCCCTTACCGCCCCCATTGACAAGGGCGAGCTTGAGGAGTTTATTAAGGAAAAAGAAGAAAGTGACGGCAAGATCCGCGTTGTAAACACTTACGGGATACTACCGCTTTCGGAAGTGAGCTACGGCGGCAAAGCGTTTACCGAAATTTTTGAGGTAGGCCCCTACGGTTACCGTTTTAAGGACGATAACCACCCCGCATATAACAGATATATCGACGCTTTTGTGGCATGGCGCGGCTCTGACGACTGTCACAAAATATATAAAGAGCTTGGCGAAAAAGCACTCGGCGGCGACAGCTACGCCGAAAAGCTTATAATGATGGAGACAAAGGATATGTTTTACGAGCTGGTGTGGAGCAAGGAGCAAAGCGAAGCAGAGCTTGAAGCCCTTGAAGCCGAGATCGAGGAGTACCACGAAATTTGGGCGGTATATAACGAGAAAGCCGAGGAGGTTTTGCGCACCGAACTTAAGGATGACCTTGAAAAGCTTGTATCCGACGGCGTAGGGCTATGTTGTACCACCTTGAACGGAGAAACGGTGCTTGTAGGCGTAGTTACCGCAGAGCAATGTGAACAGATGAACGAATTTCTTGAAAGCAGCTCTTTGGTATGCCGCCTTATTTATTTAAACCCCTCATCTTTTCAAGTTAACGACGACGGCGAAAGCGTAACAATAGTAACCGTCACAAGCGAAGCAAAGTAACACCCCCATCACTCGCTACGTTCGTGACGGGGACCCCGAGAGAATAAAAGTACCATTTTTGTTCGCTTTGTTCGTAGCGCGGGGCCGACAACAAGCAAAGAGGCAGTCTTTAATGGCTGTCTTTTGCTTGTTGACAAGGCTTTTGCATCGTGGTATAATGATTTATAGCGTGCAGAGCCAAAACAAAACGGCAAGCCGAAAGGAGCGCATTATGAAAAGACTTATATATTTGCTTATCGCCATAAGCTTGATTATTTTCCTTGCCGCCTGCGGCAAAGAGGAAGCGCAAAACAGCAGCGAGCAAAGCGCCGAAGGCGTGACAAGTATCGAAAGCGTCGAAGAAACAAGTGAAGAAAGCATCGTAATTGAAGAAACCGAAGAGGAAAGCCTCTCCTACGGGGGAACAAGCGATGAAAGCGAACCGCCACGTGAAGAAGAGCCGCCCTACGTACAAAGATACGGCTACAAGCCCCGCAGTCTTTACGATATGTTCACCTACGTAGATGATATGTGGATAAGCGCAGATGGGGAAACCTACGAGTTCGTCCGCATAAGCGAACAAGAAAAGACAGAGTTCAGTATTGACACCGTGTGGAAGCTGACCGCACCCGAAAGCTTCTTTACAGGCGGCAGGGACTATGCCCTTTGCAACCAAAGCAACGTTTTTGATTTATTTTATGCGCTGACTACCCTTGAAAGCACCAAGGTGCTTGTAAAAGAGCCCACGGAGGACGACATTGCCGAGTACGGCTTGGACGAGCCCTACCGCAG
Organism: Oscillospiraceae bacterium; assembly: GCA_015064945.1. GTDB lineage: Bacteria > Bacillota > Clostridia > Oscillospirales > CAG-382 > SIG636. The sequence goes on from SVRF01000002.1 coordinate 48,620, forward strand.
CTACGGCTGGAATATATACGGCAGCAGAACCATCACCGTCCACATGACAGAGCCTGACGCAAACGGCGACTTTTACATATACGGCAAAGAAGGCGTGTGGGGCGGCGGTGCGCACTGCGCTTATTATGATGAAGAAACCTTCGGCATAGGCGCGCTTAACGCGGAGGATTTTCCGTATATATCGTATTCCGAGTTTGCTTTTGCCGATGACAGAGTGATAATAAACGGCGGCAGAGATTATATGGAAAAGATCGTCATAGAGCTTGACGGGGAAACCCACACCGTTGTTTTCCCCAAAAAAGAACTAAGCTCTGACACCCCCACCACTTTTGACGGCAACGTGGTTGTATACCCCAACGACTATTATCTGTGTAATTTCATCACAAACATACGCATCCGCAGCCTGTATAGAGGAACCCCGCCCGAAAAGGCAGAGCTTAGCCTGACCGTAAACCACGACGGCACCGTAACAAAGCTGGACTTTTACCACTTGGATGGGGAATACACCTATTGCAAGGTTAACGGCGAAAGCGATTACTGTGTGGATGACGAACGGTATAACGAGCTGGTTGAGGGAATACAAATCCTTGCCCGCGGCGAAATAATACCCGACTGAGTTAAAGGAACACAAACCGAAAGGAGCTCGTTATGAAAAAGCTTATATATTTACTTATTGCCATAAGCCTGCTTGCCACATTTACCGCCTGCGGCAAAGAGGAAGCGCAAAACAGCAGCGAGCAAAGCACGGGAACAAAAACAGAAAACGCAACAAACGAGGAAAGCTTGTACTCCGAGGAAACGGATGAGGAGAGCGAAAGCGTAGAGGAAACGGACGAGGAAAGCTTGTACTCCGAGGAGACGAGCAAAGAAAGCGCCGTAGCGGAAGAGAAGCTTGTGTTTGGCAAGCAGACCCTGTATGACGCAGACGTGGTGCTTTCCGTTAAAATCACAAACACACACGGCGAATCAAAACTTAATAGGTCCGTTTATGAACAGTTCAACACAAAAAAAGCTACCTACATAAAAAGCTTTTATGATTTTGTCTGCCGTCCCTTTGCTATCGGCACGGTGGAAAACCCCAAAGAGCTTAGCTACTATGGGCTTGACGGTGAAGGACAGGCAACGGTAAAAACAAGCGCAGTTCACAAAGACTGTTATTTGCGGATAGGCAACAGCGTTGAAGGCGCTTATTACTTTGCCCTTCTTGGAAAGAAGAGCGACAGCAGTTCGGAAATAACCTACGGTGACACGGTTTATATATTGGGCGATATTGTGAGCTGTGCCTTTGAGGAGCCTTTGTATTTTGCCACGGAATACTACGGTCAAGGCAACATGCGCGTTCATTTTTACTATACGGAGATAGACTGGTTTAAGATTACGACCGAGGACGAAAGCTATGAGTTTTACCCCATAAGCGACAGCGAAAAGGGCGAGTTTGGCGTTAACAGCAAATGGAAGCTTACCGCGCCCGAAAGACTTTTCAGAGACGGCAAAAGCTATGAAAACGCAAATGACGCCAATGTGTGTCAGATGCTTTACTCCATCTGCAACCTTAGGTGCGACAATATTGTGGTGAAGGAGCCTAAAGACGAGGATATTGCCCGCTACGGGCTGGACAAGCCTTACCGTAGCTACTCCTACCGAACTATGGGCGATATCCACACCGTGTATATGACCAAGCCCGACGAAGAAGGCAAATATTACGTTTACGCCAAGGAGGATTACAGTGAAGGCTGTTGCTACGGCACCGAAGTGTCCTCCATAGGCGTTATGGAAAAGCCCTTTGAGTTTATGGAATACACGGACTACAACCTTGTGATTGATACCCTGTTTTTAAAGCCGCTTTCTGAGGTAAAAAGCATTATGATAAACTCGGAGGACGGAGAACACACCATAGACATAAGCGATATGACTGACAGCGGTTATCCCATTGCCACCTTAGACGGCGAAACGCCTGATTTATTATCCTACAACTTGCTATCATACTATGGCGCTTTGGGTATGATAAATATCGAATTCCAATACAGAGAGATGCCGCCCGAATCAGGTGATATGAGGATTGTGCTGGAGTGCCAGGACGAAACGCTCTCTTACACCTTTTACGTTTTGAACAGCGAAAAAGTACATTGCAAAGTAAACGGCGATGAGGATTATCTTATATCCCGTGACGCTTACGATAGGGTTGTAAAAAGCTACAAGTTTTTGCTGGCAAACGAGCGAATGCCCGAATAGTCGGAAGAATTTTTTGGGGCAAGTTCAAAAACTTTGCCCCCTTATTCTTGCAAAAAAACTTATATTTTTTAAAAAAATACTTAAAATAGGTATTGACAAAGACGACAAAGTCTGCTATACTAACGGGGCGGTCGGGGATTTGCCCATGGCGGAATAGCTCAGTTGGCTAGAGCATCCGGTTCATACCCGGCAGGTCGTTGGTTCAAATCCGACTTCCGCTACCAATAAATCCCTGTCCCATGGCCCGTTGGTCAAGCGGTTAAGACACCGCCCTTTCACGGCGGTAACAGGAGTTCGATTCTCCTACGGGTCACCAAAAACCCTCCGAGTTTTTCGGAGGGTTTTTACTTTTTCACTATTCATTATTCACTTTTCACTTTTCGCTGATTAGCAGAGGGATTTTTTGAAAGCAAAAAGCTACTTTTGTTTTCTGCACCTCTTGACAAAGCTTGCTCTTTATGATATCATATCGATATCATAAAGAAAGCGAGTGGATTATATGAACGAAAAAGCTACAGAAAAAGTATTGACTAACAAAAAGCACGGTATGAGAGTGCTTTTGCTTACCCTGTTTTTGTATCTTGCCGCAACGGGTATGGTAATTGCAGGCGTATTGCTTGAGCTGTTGCCCCTTACCGTGGTTGGTATAGTATACCTTGCCCTTGGTTGGCTGGTATTGCCCGGCCTTAAGGTTTTAAAGCCTCAGGAAGCCCTTGTGCTTACCCTTTTCGGTAAATACATAGGCACCATTAAGGATGCAGGCTTCTACTGGGTAAACCCCTTCTGCACCGCAGTTAACCCTGCCGCATCCACCAAGCTTAACCAAAGCGGCGATGTTTCTACCCCCAAGCCCACCTCCACACTTAACGGCCAGCAGATAGAGATAGGTGTGAGCAAAAAGGTGTCTCTTAAGATAATGACGCTCTCCAACAACAAGCAGAAGATTAACGACTGTCTGGGCAACCCTGTGGAGATAGGTATTGCCGTTACTTGGCGTGTTGTGGATACGGCAAAGGCTGTATTCAACGTGGACAACTACAAGGAATACCTCTCCCTTCAATGCGACAGTGCACTGCGCAATATAGTACGCCTTTATCCTTACGATGTCTCCCCTAATGTGGATACCACAGGCGACGGCATAGCAGACGAGGGCAGCTTGCGTGGCAGCAGTGAGGTTGTTGCGGCACGTATCCGTGACGAGATACAGGCACGTGTTGAGGAAGCAGGCCTTGAGATAGTGGAAGCACGCATAACCTACCTTGCCTATGCGCCCGAGATTGCGGCTGTAATGCTTCAGCGTCAGCAGGCATCTGCTATTGTTGACGCCCGCAAGCTTATTGTGGACGGTGCCGTTGGTATGGTAGAGATGGCACTTGAAAGTCTTAGCAGCAAGGGCGTTGTTGACCTTGACGAAGAGCGCAAGGCGGCAATGGTATCTAACCTGCTTGTTGTTCTTTGCGGTAACAAAGACGCACAGCCCGTTGTTAACAGCGGCAGTCTGTATTAATGTCCTATGGAAGAAAAGACAAAAAAGCAAATCCCCCTGCGCCTTTCCCCGAAGCTGTATAACGCTGTTGCCGCTTGGGCGGAGGACGATTTTCGCTCGGTCAACGGGCAGATAGAGTATTTGCTTTCGGAATGCGTAAAGCAACGGAAGAAGAACGGCAAATACGTGGGCGAGGATATCGATGCGCCCTTAGATATAAATATTGAATAAATCGCACCGACAAAAAACTGCTCACACGCTTTAAGTGTGAGCAGTTCATTTTTGCTATTTCTGAATATGTACGTCAAGCTGAGGATAAGGAATTTCTATGCCCTTATAATCAAAGGCTTTCTTTACGTTTTCCATAACGTCCATATAAACGGTCCAATAGTCCTCGTTTTTACACCAAGCTCTTACAGTGTATTCCAAGCCGCTTTCGGAATGCTTGGTAAGTCTTATAAAGGGTTCGGGGTCCTTAAGCACCTTGCTGTGGGACTTAACCACAACGGAGATAACCTCTTTAACCTCATCCACGTCGTTCTTGTAGGAAGCATTGAAGGTCATATCCACACGACGCAGGGGCTCTGCCGAGTAGTTCTTTATTACAGAGTTGGTAAGTGTGCCGTTGGGAACGGTAATGCGCTTGTTATCCAAGGTCAAAATTACGGTATAAACCACGGATATCTCTGCGACGGTACCTGCTTCGCCTGCGGCTTCGATATAGTCGCCAACCTTAAAGGGCTTGAACAGCAGTATCATAATACCGCCTGCAAAGTTGCTTAATGCACCCTGCAGTGCCAAGCCGATGGCAACACCGAGGGATGCCAGCACCGTAAGGAATGACGTAGTGGGAATTCCCAATATCATTGCCAAGGTTATAAACAACAGGGTATACAGTGCGATACCGCTGAAGTTGCCCAGGAAAGAACGCAAGCTTACGTCCAGCTTATCAAGCTTAGGGGAGCTTTTGATAAACTTTTTAACCATTTTAATAAGCTTTGTGCCCACAACCAGAACAACGATCGCCACAAGCAGCTTTATGCCGAAAGACGTGGCAAGCTGCACCAGATAATTTAAAACGCTTTGAAAGTCCATTTTTGTTTCCTCCTTTAAAGTTCTCCGTTCAAAATACGTTTCTTTGTATTTTCGCTATCCGTTACGTATAGCTTATACCAAGTAATAAAGCACAGTATCGCCCAAATGTGGTGGTACCAATCGCCCTTGCCGTCACGGTGCTTATCAAGAAGCTTTATTGCCTCTGCACTGTTTATGTAGTCGGTGGCGGTACTGTTTTCTATAATCTCCTTAGCCCAAGCGTACAACTCGTCCTTAAGCCATACGCGCACAGGCACGGGGTAGCCCAGCTTGGGGCGTACTACGGTCTGAGGGTTAAGCAGGTCGCGGAAGGTATCACGCAGGATAAACTTAGTGGTGCCGTCCTTAAGCTTTTCGCCGTCGCAAAGCTCGGCGGCGGCGGCAAAGACCTCTTTGTCAAGGAAGGGCACACGTGCCTCCAAGGAGTTTGCCATACTAAGCCTGTCACCCTTTACCAAAATGTCGGATGGCAACCAAGTGCAAAGGTCGCAGTGTTGCATCCTTAAAAGCTCGCTGTAGCCGTAGTCCTTCGCCTCTTTATAGATCTCGGCAGTGCGGTTTGTATAGTGCACGTCTTTGTCGTAAGGCAGGTACAGACCCTTTTTTTCCTTTTCGCTGAACACAAAGGAGTTGCCCACAAAGCGCTCCTCCAAAGGCACGCAACCGCGGTAAATAAGGTTTTTACCCTTAACGCCGTCGGGTAACAGCTTGGAAAGCCCGTAAAGCCCACGCTTTACAAAAGAAGGAAGGCGCCTGATGGAAGCGGAAGAGCGGGAGGTATCGTAAATGCGGTAGCCTGCAAAAAGCTCGTCACTGCCCTCGCCCGACAGCACCACCTTAACATGACGCGCCGCCTCACGGCTGATAAGATAAATGGCAATGACCGAAGGGTCTGCCACAGGCCCATCCAAGTGATATATTGTTTTTTCGTAGTTATCGGTAAAATCTTTAAGACTGCACTGCAGCTTTATGTGGTCGATATCCAAATGAGAGGATATCTCTGCGGCGTCGGCTATCTCGTTATACGCCCCTACCTCAAAGCCCACGGTAAACGCTTTTATGCCCGGCTGTAGCTTTGCGGCAACGGCGGTTATAACTGCGCTGTCTATACCGCTGGAAAGAAAGCTGCCAAGGGGCACGTCGCTTAGCATGTGATGTGCGACAGAGCTTTCCACCGCATCTCTGAGCTTTACCTGCTTTGCCTTGTAGCCCACGTTCATATTAGGCTTAAAAACGGGGCGGTAGTAAGACTTTATCTCTGCCTTTCCGTCCTTTATAAACATATAACTGCCCTTGGGCAGGATATTGATGTCACCCGTTACGGTATCCGGCTCGGTTACGTACTGGAATGTAAGGTAGTGCTGAGCCATGGTTTTATCCACGGAAAAGCCCTTGTAGTCCCCGTCAAACAGGTACGCCTTAAGCTCGCTGGAGAAAACGATGCCATCGCTGGCGTTTCTGTAATAAAGGGGCTTGATGCCGAAGGGGTCACGGCCTGCCATAAGGGTCTTATCCACGTTGTCGTAAATAAGGAAAGCATACATCCCTCTAAGCTTTTCGATAAAAGAAGGGCCGTAAAGGGCGTAAAGGCGAAGCATTACCTCCACCTCGCTGTTGCCGTCAAAGGCTTCACCCGCCGCCTTCAGCTCGTCCTTAAGCTCTAAATAATTATACACCTCGCCGTTATAGACTATGCTGTAGCGGCCGCTTTTTTCCGTATAGGGCTGGGCACCGCCTGCAAGGTCGATAATAGAAAGCCGCCTGAAGCCGAAAGCAACCCTATCGGCGGTAAAGATGCCGTCGTCATCGGGCCCACGGTGGCGTATTGCGTGGGACATTTCCGTTACACAGCGGATATCCTCCTCTGTAAGCACGGTGTATTTATATATACCGGCAAAGCCGCACATAAGCTTTTACCTCCAAAGTTTTAATGTGTTTTTCTTCTAAGCTTTATCTCGTCATTAATTGCAGAGCAGGTCCATATCGAAAAGCCTGCCCAAGCAACAAAGCACAGCACCTTTATACCGTGAAGCAAACTGTTATCCGTTACGGCGTGGGCAACGGAAAGCGCCGCATAAAGGGCAAGGAATATGTGTTGACGCAAAAGCTCGTTTCTTATATCCACGTTCATACTTTTTAAAACGCATCTTTTCAGCACCACTGCCGTATTTACGGCAACACAAAGGGTAGCTGCGGGTATTACGGCTTCACCTACGGAAAGCCACCAAGCCGAAGTAAGCAGATGTCCCAGAACGAACTGCACGGCGGCAAAAGCGGCGTAGGGTATAAGCCCGTAAAGCCCCACACCCAAGCGGTGGGCGCATATACCCAAGATCACCGTGCCCACCCAAGCGGGAAGTATAAGCTTGTGGTGCAATGCCACATCATCATAGATACGTAAATTGGTAAAGAATACACAGGCTAAAACCAAAAGCACAAGCACGCCCTTAAGGCGTATAAAAAGCTCCTCATAAGGGGTGTCGCCCACATACTCGCCATAGCGTTTTTCTACGGAGGCTTTGAAAAGCCCGTCCTTTTTTACGCCTCCCATAAAAGAAAGATTTTCCTTAAGCCACCAGCCGCCTGCAATAAGACTTACAAGTCCGCAAATAACCAAGGCGTAGTTTTTGTAAAGCTTAAGTCTGCCCAAGGTAATGGTTGAAAAATTATCGGGGTCCGCATCTATAGCCACCTCAAGCAGTGCCGCCAGCTCCGGCAGGACGGTAGCCGCCGTGTGCACTATGGCAAATACAATACCCACGGTGCGCATAGCGTCTATCTTGCCAAGTACGTTTTCGCTTTCCGACCGTTGGGCAAGATAGGTAAGCCCGCTGTAGAAGGAAACGAAAAAGCTGATAAGCAAAAACATTTCCAAAAGGCCGAAAACCGTAACTGCGGTCAGCATATCGCTGTTGTTCATACTGAAGGTGGAGAACATAAAGACAAAGCGCAAAGCCCCCACCCCTGCGGCATAGTACAAAAGCCTTAGGGCGTTTTCTATGCGGTACTCCAGCGCACTTATCTCCTTCAAAGATATAGCAAGAAACAGAAAGCCCACAGCGTTGGGGAGCACATCCACAAGCTTTACGGTAGGCTCAAACAAAAACAGACACCCAAGTATAAACCACGGGCCGTAAAACCTTCTAAGCTTCATTACCCTCATCCTTATTTCGTTTTTTAAGCATCTTTTTCCGTACTAATTGCTCGGTCTCCTGCTTTATGATCTCCGCCTCCATTTTAGCACGGTGCTTGGTGGTGATGGTGGTAAAGCAGGTAAAAAGCAACCAAGCGTTAAGGAACAAAACCACGTACAGACCTACCATAACCACCACCTCGAAACCGGAGCGGGAGAAGGACTCCCCCACCTTTACCGCCATATAAAGGGCGGTCAGGTATGCGGTTATACGGGCACGCATTGCAAAAGTGACAGCTCCGCCCTCTGCGGCGATACGTGCGGTGCTGTTGCCGTGGGCAAGGGAAAGCACCGAAGCGATTACAGCTAAGGCAACGCCCTTAACAGCCAAAAGGGGTTGGGGTATAGCCCCAAGTCCCAAAACGGACTGCACAGTGTTATACAAGTCAAAAAGGGCGAAAGGAACGGCGACTGCTGCGCATATTGCGGCAAGTTTGTAGCCCCGATACGCCTTAAGCTCGGAGGATACGCCAAAGAAGCCCATGCTTATCAAAGCATAGCCAAGTACGTTAAGCCCCAAATGCTCCAGCATTAAAAGCATATATCCAAATGCGCAAAGACCAAAGCCCATAGCCCTAATGTTCCTTTCTTACTCCTTGCTGTCGGTATTGCCCATACAGCATTTCTTAAACTTTTTACCGCTTCCGCAGGGGCAGGGGTCGTTAGGACCCACCTTTTGCTCCTTGGTTTTAACAACGGTGCGCTTGATAACAGGCTTTTCGCCGTTGGATACGGCGTTGCCCTTAAGCACCTCTTTTCTTTCCATAGGTGCCGCCTTGGGACGTACGGAAAGCAGTTTGCGTACGGTAGTCTCTCTTATATCCGCAATCATACGGTCAAACATATCGCCGCCTTCAAGACGGTACTCGGTTATAGGGTTCTTCTGAGCATAGCTAAGCAGGCCTATACCGTCCTTAAGGTCATCCATCGCATCTATATGAAGCATCCAATTGCGGTCAACGCTTTCAAGCAGAACGACCCTCTCCACCTCACGGAAGATATCGGGGGTAAACAGCTCTTCCTGGGCGGCGTATCTCTCCTTGGTGCGTTCTACCAAAAAGTCACGCAGGTCCTCACGGGTAAGTGCACCCAGCTCCTCTGCGCTGTAGCGGAAGTCCTCCTCGGTACAAATCAGACCCATAAGCTCCTGACGCAAAGCGTCAAAGTTCCACTCATCGGCAATATCGCCCTGAATATGCTTGTAAACGGCGCTGTCAACAAAGTCGCCGAACATATCGGTAATGGTTTCCCTAAGGTTCTTGCCGTCCAAAACGGAACGGCGCTGTTTATAAATAACCTCACGGTGCTGGTTCATAACATCGTCATACTCCAGCACGTGCTTACGGCGTTCAAAGTTGTTACCCTCAAGACGCATCTGTGCGTTTTCGATAGAGCCGGAGAGTATACGGGCGTCGATGGGCGTATCCTCGCCCACACCAAGCCTTTGTACCAGATTGAACACACGCTCTGCACCGAAAAGGCGCATAAGGTCGTCCTGCAAGGACAGGAAGAAACGGCTTTCACCGGGGTCGCCCTGTCTGCCCGCACGGCCGCGGAGCTGGTTGTCTATACGGCGGCTTTCGTGACGTTCCGTACCGAGGATAAACAGACCGCCTGCTTCTCTAACCTTCTCCGCCTCTGCCTTGGTAACCTGCTCTGCTTCGGCGTTATACTGTGCGTATTTCTCTCTTATCTCAATTATTTCTTCATCATCGGTAGACGCAAAGCCCGTCGCTTCAAAAATCTTTGCATCGTCATAGCCCTCTTTTCTGAGGCGCTCCTTGGCGATATAGTCGGCGTTACCGCCCAGCATAATGTCAGTACCTCTGCCCGCCATATTGGTGGAGATGGTAACGGCACCGTACTTGCCCGCCTGAGCAACTATCTCTGCCTCTTTATCGTGGTACTTGGCGTTAAGCACGGTATGGGGTATGCCCGTCTTGGAAAGAAGCTTGGAAAGCATTTCGCTCTTTTCAACGGAAACGGTGCCCACAAGCACGGGCTGACCCTTTGCGTGACAAGCGGCTATCTGGTCAAGTATAGCCTTGTACTTGCCGTTTAAGGTAGTGTAAACCGCATCGTTGTGGTCTTTGCGTATCATGGGCTTGTTGGTGGGGATTTCCACCACGTCAAGCTTATATATGGAACGGAACTCCTCTTCCTCGGTAAGTGCCGTACCCGTCATACCCGAAAGCTTGCCGTAAAGGCGGAAGAAGTTCTGGAAGGTGATAGTTGCCATGGTCTTGTTTTCACGCTCTATCTTAACGCCTTCCTTAGCCTCCAGCGCCTGATGCAAGCCGTTGGAGTAACGTCTGCCGTGCATAACACGGCCCGTAAAGCTGTCAATAATAAGCACTTGACCGTCACGAACAAGATAATCCACGTCACGCTGCATTACGCCGCGGGCACGGATAGCGTTGTTAAGGTGGTGCATAAGGGCGTTGTTCTCGGGGTCGCCTATGTTTTCCACGCCGAAGTGCGCCTCTGCCTTGCGGAGACCGTCACCGGTAAGCACGGCGGTGCGTGCCTTTTCGTCAACGATATAGTCAGCACCCTCCACGTGCTCCTGATCTTCCTTTGCGTCTATCTCCTTTATGCGCTTAACTCTCAGCTTGCGCACAAACTCGTCTGCTTTTTCGTAAAGAGGGTCGCTGGCGGCACCTGCGCCGGATATGATAAGGGGTGTTCTCGCCTCGTCTATCAATATAGAGTCCACCTCGTCCACTATGGCAAAGGCGTGCCCGCGCTGTACGGTACGCTCCTTATAAACAGCCATATTATCACGAAGATAGTCAAAGCCCAGCTCGTTATTGGTACCGTAGGTAATGTCGGCATTATATGCCGCCTGACGCTCTGCCGTTTTAAGGCCGTTAACTATAAGACCTACCGAAAGCCCCATAAAGCGGAAGATGCTGCCCATCCACTCACTGTCACGCTTTGCCAAATAGTCGTTAACGGTAACTATATGCACGCCCTTGCCGTTAAGGGCGTTAAGGTATGCGGGCAGGGTTGCCATAAGGGTCTTACCTTCACCCGTCTTCATCTCTGCAATTCTGCCCTGATGTATAACGATACCGCCTATAAGCTGTACCCTGTAGTGGCGTTTGCCAAGCACACGGTCAGACGCCTCACGCACGGCGGCAAAGGCATCGGGCAGTATATCGTCAAGGGTCTCGCCTTTGGCAAGTCTATCCTTAAGCACCTGTGTCTGTGCGGTAAGGGTGCTGTCATCCATCGCCTTATATTTATCTGCAAGGGACTCTATTTTATCAACCAACGGCATTATTTTTTTAACCTGACGCTGGCTGTATGTTCCGAAAATCTTAGTAACCAAGGACATAGTTAGCCCTCCCCTTATAATTAATCAGTTTATTATACTATAAAATTTTCCAAATTGAAAGTGTTTTGCAAAAAATATTTGCACAAAACGAAAAAAAGCGTTATAATGTAATCTGTGTATATTTGCGATAATATTGAGAGGCATAGATATGAAAAAGATAAACGTGGTTTTGCTTGAGCCGGAGATACCCCAAAACACAGGCAACATAGCCCGTACCTGCGCCGCTACCGACAGCGCACTGCACCTTATACGCCCCTTGGGCTTTGATGTGGACGACAAGCACCTGAAGCGTGCAGGGCTTGACTATTGGCAGTACTTGGACTTGCACTTCTACGACGGCTGGGCGGATTTTATAGACAAGCACGGAGATAAGGAGCTTTACTTTTTCTCCACCAAGGCGCGCCGCTGTTATGCGGAAGCAGAATACGGCGACGAGGTGTTTCTTATATTCGGCAAGGAGACCGCAGGTATACCCGAGGAGATACTTAAGACCCACGAGGAAAGCTGTGTGCGCATCCCCATGTACGGCGACTTGCGCAGTCTTAACCTCTCCAACAGTGCGGCAATAGCCGTATACGAGGTGCTTAGGCAAAAGGGCTTTGAGGGACTTAACAGAGCAGGCAAGCTTTTCCCCGCAGAGGTGGATATTAACGGCGAGGTGGTATTTTGAGAACTATAAGCGCAATAGGAACGCCCCATGGCGTAGGTGCGGTATCTATGATACGGCTTACGGGCGACGATGTGTTTGCGGTAGTGGAAAAGGTTTTTTGCGCCAAAAGCAAGAACACATCTCCGCGCACCGCAATATACGGCAATTTTAAGGACGAGCGCGGATTTTTTGACGACGGTATTGTAATTCTTTACCCTGCACCTGCCTCTTATACAGGGGAGGATATGGCAGAGCTGATGTGCCACGGCGGCGTGCTTGCCACCACCAGACTGCTTAGCGCAACCCTCTCAGCAGGGGCGGCAATGGCAAGCGCAGGGGAGTTTACCCGACGCGCCTTTATAAACGGCAAGCTTAGTCTTTCACAGGCAGAGGCAGTAGGTCTGCTTATAGAGGCAAAGACGGACAGTTGCCTTGACATAGGCATAAAGCACCTTGGGGGCGCACTTACCAAAAGCATAAATCAGTGCAGCGACAGACTGCTTGCTATGGCATCATCAATGTACGCCTATATAGATTACCCCGAGGAGGACCTGACCGACCTTAGCCCCGATGAGCTTAAGGTGGGGCTTGAAGAAGTCCTTGCAAAGCTTGACAGGCTTAAAAGCAGCTACCGCTACGGAAAAGCCATAACCGAAGGCGTGAAGTGCGCCATAGTGGGCTGTCCCAACACGGGCAAAAGCTCGGTTTTGAATATGCTTGCAGGTGAGGAGCGTGCCATCGTTACCTCCATAGCGGGCACAACCCGTGACGTGGTGACGGAGACGGTGCGTCTGGGCGACGTGCTGCTTAAGCTTTCCGACACGGCAGGGCTTAGGGAAGGCGGCGGCGAGATAGAGCGAATAGGCATAAAACGCAGTATAGAAAGCCTTAAAAGTGCAGAGCTGGTGCTTGCGGTATTTGACGGCTCTAAGCCCCAAAGCGAGGGCGACAACAGCGTTATAGAGTATATAGAGCAGGCGGGCAAGACCGCCGTTACCGTAGGTATAATAAACAAGTCCGATAAGGGCAAAGCCCACAGCTACACCCTACCCTTCAGACAGATAAGCCTTTCCGCCAAAAACGGCGATGGTATGGAAGCCCTTGAAGCGGCAGTAAACCAGCTTTACAGCAGCGGAATTGAGCGTGACGCAGGGGAGACCGTAACCAACGCCCGTCAGCACGCCGCAGTGTGCCGCGCGGCGGAAAGCGTAAGCGCCGCCATAGCCGCCCTTGAGGCAGGCTACACCCAGGACGTGGCAGGACTTGACATAGAGGACGCCATAGCCGCTCTCGGCGAGCTGGACGGCAAGCGTGTAAACGAAGATATAGTTAACGAGATATTCTCCCGCTTTTGCGTGGGTAAATAAGGAGCAACAAATATGATTACATATAATGCCGAAGCTCTTGAGGTAGCGGTAATAGGCGCAGGGCACGCAGGTATAGAAGCCGCCCTTGCCGCCGCACGCTTGGGACACAAGACGGCAATCTTCACCCTATCCCTTGACCTTGTGGGCAATATGCCCTGTAACCCTTCCATAGGCGGCACGGGCAAGGGACACCTGGTATACGAGATCAACGCACTCGGCGGTGAGATGGGCAAGGCGGCGGACAAAGTAATGCTTCAAAGCCGTATGCTTAATCTCAGCAAAGGGCCTGCGGTGCACAGCCTGCGTATGCAGTCCGACCGCCGCAGGTATCAGGACAATATGAAGCAGACCCTTGAAAACACGCCTAACCTTAAAGTGATACAGGCGGAGGTTACGGAGGTAAGAGCCGAGGACGGCAAGGTTACGGGGGTTGTGACCGCATTCGGTGCGGTGTACCCTGCGGCGGCGGTTATAATCGCCACGGGCACCTCTCTGGGCGGCAGGATAATAGTTGGAGAGCACGCTTACGACTCCGGCCCCGACAACACCAAGGCGGCGGTATCCCTCTCCGACTCACTGCGAGCAATCGGTGTACCTCTGCGCCGCTTTAAGACGGGCACCCCTGCACGTATACACAAGGACAGCATAGATTTTTCCGTACTGGAGGAGCAAAAGGGTGACGAGCCACCCACATACTTCTCGGTAGAGGGTGAAAAAAGCGCAGGGGGCTACTCCTGTCATATAACCTACACCAACGGGGAGACCCACAAGATAATCCGTGACAACCTGCACCGAAGCCCCCTTTTCGGCGGTATGATTTCGGGCGTGGGTCCACGCTACTGCCCCAGCATAGAGGACAAGGTGGTACGCTTTGCGGATAAGGAGCGCCACCAGATATTTATAGAGCCCATGGGCGAAAACACCAAGGAGATGTACCTTCAGGGACTTTCCTCCTCCTTGCCGGAGGAGGTACAGCTTCAGCTTGTGCACAGCATCAAGGGGCTTGAGAAAGCGGAATTTATGCGCACCGCCTACGCCATAGAGTACGACTGTACCGACCCTACGGAGCTTAAGGCAAGCCTTGAGTTTAAGAAGATAGAAGGGCTTTTCGGCGCAGGGCAGTTTAACGGCAGCAGCGGCTACGAGGAGGCGGCGGCACAGGGGCTTATTGCAGGCATCAACGCCGCACTTAAGCTTGAAGGCAGAGAGCCCCTTATTCTCAGCCGTGGAGAAAGCTATATAGGCACACTTATTGACGATTTGGTAACCAAGGGCACCAACGAGCCCTACCGTATGATGACCTCCAGAAGCGAGTACCGTCTGCTTCTAAGACAGGATAACGCCGAGGACAGGCTTATAGAAAAAGGCAGAGCCGTAGGCTTGGTAGGCGACGGGCAGTACAACCGCTACCTTGCGGACAAGGCGGCGATAGAAGCGGAGATAGAGCGTCTTAAGAGCGAATCTCTGCCCAAGACGGAAGGGCTGGACGAGCTGCTAACGTCGGCAGGCTTTCCGCTTACGGTTGGCGGCATCCGCAAAGGGGAGTTGCTTAAGCGTCCCGGCATAACCATAGCGGACATATACCGTCTGGAGGGTAACGAAAACCCACCCGAAAGACGTATCGCCATGCGTGTGGAAACGGAGATACGCTACGCAGGCTACATCGAAAAGCAAAGACGTGAGGTAGAAAAGCTTGCAGGTCTTGAAAGCAAAAGACTGCCCCCGGATATAGATTACAGCAAAATAAAGGGCATCCGCATAGAGGCGGCGCAAAAGCTTGAAAAGCTACGCCCCGAAAGCATAGGCCACGCCGCGCGAATATCGGGCATAAGCCCTGCGGATATAAGCGTGTTGCTTATCTACCTATCCCAAGGAGGAGGTAAGAAGGAATGAGCCTTAAGGAGCTTACAAAGACCTATGCCCCTATGGAGCTTGATGAGATATGTCTTAACAAACTTGAGGTCATAGGCACAAGACTGCAAAGCGAAAACAAAAAATACAACCTGACAGCCCTTACCGCCGACGAGGATATAGCAATACTGCATTTTGCGGACTGCCTGCAGCTTGTTAAAAACGTGGATTTTGCAGGCAAGACCGTGGTGGACGTTGGTTGCGGCGGCGGTTTTCCATCCCTTGTAATAGGGGCGGCAGAGCCGAGCGCCAAGGTGCACGCCCTTGACAGCACCGCCAAAAAGTTAGGCTTTGTGGCAGAGACCGCAACCCTTGCAGGTATGGACAATATAAGCACCTTGGTGGGCAGAGCGGAAGAGCTTGTTGCCGACAGGCGTGAAAGCTTTGATATAGCCGTATCCCGTGGGGTGTCCCGCCTTAACATACTTGCAGAGCTGTGCCTGCCCTACGTAAAGGTAGGCGGTCTGTTTGCGGCAATGAAGGGCGCCGGCGGCGAGTCAGAGGCGGCAGAGGCAGAAAAGGGCATCGCCCGCCTTGGAGGCAAGCTTAAGGCGATAATCCCTGCGCCTGTAAAGGGCGGCGAGGACCATTGCGTTGTGGTAATAGAAAAACTGCGACCCACACCCAAGGAGTACCCCCGTCAGTACAACAAAATAAAAAAGAACCCCATGTAAAGAGGTACATAACGTGGCAAACAAGGCCTATCTTGAAATAACGAATATATGCAACCTGCGCTGTGGCTTCTGCCACGGTACAAGGCGTGCGCCCGCTTTTATTACAGAAGCGCAGTTTACCCTTGCCGCAAGCCGTTTGCGCCCCTTTTGCGACTATTTGTATTTTCATTTGATGGGCGAGCCGCTGTTGCACCCACAGCTTAGCCGATTTTTTGATATTGCGGCAGTCCTCGGCTTTAAGGTGATAATAACCACCAACGGCACCCTGCTTGCAGAAAAGAAGGACGTGCTTCTTAGTGCAAGATCCTTGCACAAGGTCAGCGTATCCCTCCACGCCTATGAGTCGAACACTCTTCCCTACCCCTTGGAGGAGTATTTGGAAAAGGTGTTTGATTTTTGTGATACGGCATCGGAAAAGGGCATAATATCCGTTATGCGGTTGTGGAATATCGGCGGCAAGGAAGCACTGAACGAGCAGATTGTGAAGGAGATTCAGCACCGTTTCGGCGGCGAATGGGAAAAGCGCTTCAGCGGTCAGCGCATAAGAGAGCGGTTGTATTTGGAATGGGGCGAGCTGTTTGAGTGGCCCGACCTGTCACTGCCCGTAGTTGGCAACCGCCACGGCTGTTACGGTCTGCGTGACCAGATAGGCGTGCTGTGTGACGGCACCGTGGTGCCCTGTTGTCTGGATGCAGAGGGCTCAGCGGCGCTGGGCAACCTCTTTACGCAGGAGCTTGACGAAATATTGGCGTCCCCAAAAGCGGTGGCCATAAAAGAGGGCTTCAAAAAGCGCAAAATAACCGAGCCGCTGTGTATGCGTTGCGGTTTTGCCCACTCTAAATTCAGCCTCTCGCTTTAAAACCATCGCATTTACCGCAGGTAAATATATCGCGCCCACGGGCATATCGCGCCGCAGGTATATCGCGCGGCGAAGCCGCATATCGCCAACAACCTGCCCAAAGATAAAAGGCGGCAGTCACGCATAAGCGTATTATTTACAACGTAGGGCAAACCTCAACATTTCATGTTAACGGCTCAAGATCTACGGTAGGGGTCGGCGCCCTCGACGACCCGTAACGCAACGCAAAGATAAAAGGCAACTGTTCACGCATAAACGTAAAAAACATAACGTAGGGCGGCGGTTTACTGCCGCCGTTACCTTACAACAAGAACAAACGACAGGATTTGTGTATGCCACATCTCCTGCCGTTTTGTTTTATATTGCCGTTTTACCTCGGGTCGTCGAAGGCGCCGACCCCTACCGGTGCTATTTGTTGCGTTTTTGCGTAGAAACAGGGTTTTGTGTTATTGTCACGCTTCGGCGGGAGTAAACCCCCGCCCTACGACAATGCGCAAGGTTTTATGTAAAACCTTAAGGTCTGCGGTAGGGGTCGGCGCCCTCGACGACCCGAAGCGTATCATAAATACAAACCATAACATTTTTATAAATAAACATTGCAATTACAACGTAGGGCGGCGGTTTACTGCCGCCGTTACCTTACAACAAGAACAAACGACAGGATTTGTGACGTCACATCTCCTGCCGTTTTGTTTTTCATTATTATAGGCATCGGCGTTAGGCTTTACCCTACTTCAAGCTGTATTTTTCGCTGTACTGCTTATACTGCATATCAAAGTCGCCGCCGCTTTTGGCACTGCGAAGCGTTTCGTGGATGTTCATGTGGTTTTGCGCTATCTCCAGCACACAGCCTGCCACGTTGGAGCAATGGTCGGAGGTACGCTCCAAAGCCGCAAGCATATCCGTCCACACAAAGCCCACGTCAATGGTACATTTCTCCTGCTGAAGTCGCTGTATATGGCGGCTGCGCAGGGTCTCCTTAAGCTTGTCAATAACCTGCTCCAATGGCTCTACGGTTGTTGCCGCCTCCAGATCGTTGTTGATAAAGGCGTCAAGAGTTTTATCAAGTATCTCCTCAACGGCGGAGAAAAGCACCTCAAGCTCTGCCTTTGCGTCATCACTGAAGCTTTGACCCTTGTCACGTATCTCCTCTGCAGAGCAAACTATCTCTACTGCGTGGTCTGAAACACGCTCAAAGTCGCCGATTATCTTAAGCAGCTTTGCCGCCTCGGCACTGTCGCTGCCGCTTATGCGGCGGGTGCTTAATTTAACAAGGTACGTACCCAAAATATCCTCGTAATGGTCGGTTCTGTCCTCCTTCTCACGCACCTTTTGCGCAAGCTCCGCATTATAGTCCCGCGCAACGGAAAGACTTTGCTTAAGTGCGTGCACGGCAACGGTTGCCATGTCGGAAGCGATGGTGTGGCAACGCTGAAGCGCCATGGGAGGTGTGGCAAGCAAACGCTCGTCCAAAAGCTCCACCGTGTCGGGTGCTTTGCCGTCGGGCACAAGACGTATAACAAGCTTTTCCAAAAGGCCTGCCATAGGGAACAGGATAACCGTACACAGCAAATTGAATATGGAGTGCACCACCGCTATGCCGAATGCCGTAGCGTTTTCGCCCAGTATTGAAGGGCTAAGAGTAGCTTTAACTATCCAAAACGCAGCGAGCAGTATAATTGTACCGATAATGTTAAAGCTTAAATGCACAAAAGCTGTACGCTTTGCATTTTTGTTGGCACCAACAGAGGAAAGCATTGCCGTAACGCAGGTGCCTATATTTTGACCCATTATGATGGGAACCGCCGCACCGTAGCTTACACCGCCGGTAAGCGCCAGTGTTTGCAAAATACCCACGGAGGCGGAGGAGGACTGAATAATACCCGTAAGCACGGCACCTGCCAGCACGCCGAGAATGGGGTTGGAAAACAGCACAAACAACTGCTGGAAGGCAGGCACATCTGCCAAGCCCTTAACCGCACCGGACATTATGTCCATACCGTACATAAGGGTAGCGAAGCCCAAAAGGATACTGCCCGTATCACGCTTTTTGCCGCCCTCGTTGGAAAGGAAATACAAAAGTCCAATAACAGCAAGTATAGGTGTAAAAGAGCTGGGCTTAAACAGCTGTATCACCACATTGCCGCTTTCTATGCCGGTAAGGCTAAGTATCCAAGCGGTAACGGTGGTGCCGATATTTGCGCCCATAATAACGTTTATCGCCTGCTTAAGGCTCATAATACCGCTGTTAACAAAGCCTACGACCATAACCGTGGTAGCGGAAGAGCTTTGAATTACCGCAGTAACCCCAAGGCCCGTAAGCAGACCTGCAATGCGGTTGGTGGTAAGCTTACCCAAAAGCTCACGCAGTTTGTGACCTGCGCGGCGCTCCAAGGCTTGTCCCATAACATTCATACCAAAAAGGAACAGCGCAAGTCCGCCTATCATTTCCAGTACATCAAAAAGGTCCATATAATCACTCCTTATCCAAGTTACACATTACAACAAAATTATTACATATATGTTAATACACGGCAAATATTCGTAAAAACACGACAAAAAAACACAAAGGCGGCATTCTCCTGAAAAACTTTGCTCGTGCAGATTTGTAATTATTACGGAAGGATTTATGTAAAAGCTATTGTATTTCATAGGATTTTGAGGTATACTATATGGGAATTTTGGTTATTTTAAGCACATTTTAATTTTATTTACAGTTTTATTTAAGACAGCGCATATATTATTTAGCCATAACCTGTACGGTCTTATTTAATGAAAGTGAGCGATCTGCAATGTACGAGAAAGACGAAAACTTAAACAAAGAACAAACCGGCACAAACGAAGAAACAAAGGCTGTTTTTAATACAGCACCCGAGGAAGCCCACAGTGCGGAGCAGGGAAAAGAAGACTTTATCCTTCCGCCCCAAGGCAGATATACCTGCTATTCCGACGGCAGCAGTAAAAACATCAGTGCGGCAAGCCGACCTATGTATTCTCCTAACGGTGCGCCCTACGGCTATGCCCACAGCACTACCGCCCCAAAACCCCAAAAATCCATACTGGGCGTAGTCCTTGCCTCTGTAGGCATCACCTTGCTTATATGCGCCTTGGTATGGGGCGTTGTTGTTTACGGACCGAAGCTTTTAAGCGCTGACAAAAACAGCACGAACGGCGGAGAAGAAAGTGCTGTAGCAGCCCAAAGCGGTGTCGAGAAACTTAACGGTGCCGATTACGAGTCAATACCCGAGATCGTTACCATAAACCCTACGCCGGAGGAAGGCTATGACAGCTTGGTGGATCTTTATAACAAATGCGCACCCAGCTGTGTAACCATAAAAAGCACGGTGGAGTATAACAACGGCTTTTACACGCAAGAAGGTGTAAGCCTCGGCAGCGGCTTTGTTATTGAGGGCAAGGACCCCAAGACCGAAAAAACAGGCTTTTACATCATCACCAACCACCACGTTATTGAGGATGCAAAGAGCATAGACGTTAAGTTTTACGACGACAGCACCTATACTGCTACCCTTATCGGCTCTGATGAAATGACGGATATTGCTGTTTTGTCCATAGAAAAGACCGATCTTGTACCCCTGCAGTTTGGAGACAGCGACAGCCTTATGGTGGGACAGTGGGTCGTTGCCATAGGCACCCCCTCTGATGAGGAGTTTGCGGGTACTATGTCCTACGGCATAATCTCAGGCGTTAACAGAGATCTACAGATAACCAACAGCTACGGCTCGGTTGTTAAGACTATGACGGTTATACAGACCACCGCCACCCTTAATCCCGGCAACAGCGGCGGCCCCCTTATAGATATGTCAGGTCAGGTCGTGGGCATAAACGCAATGAAGCTTTCCGAAAGCTATGAGAGCATGGGCTTTGCTCTGCCTGCCTCCTCTGCAAAAAATATCATCAACAGTCTTATCGCCTTCGGAGAGGTCGTTGACAGAACAGACAGCTTTGTTGTGGGCTCTGCAAAGCTTGGCATTACGGGCGCTACCGTTTCCGATGATATAAAGGACGACTACAGACTTGGCGAGGACTGTCCCGACGGTGTGCTTGTAACCAACGTAAGCCGCGGCACCGCAGTATATGAAGCAGGGCTCAGCATCTACGACGTTATTACCGAGTTTGACGGCAAGGAGATAAAGACCATCGAGGAGCTGCAAGCCGCAATAAAAGAAGCAGGCGCAGGCAAAAAGGTAGTTCTTAAGTTCTACCGTCCCGGCAGACTTAAAGAAGAAGGCGATTACCACACCATCTCCTTTGTTTTGGACTACGCAAATTAAAATATAAAAGGGACGTGGTTTTTAGTTATGAAGGCTATCGTTATACCCGATAAATTTAAAGGCACAATGGACGCCCGTACAGCAGGCGAAGCAATAAGAAAAGGCATAATTTCGGTTATGCCTTTTTGCTCTGTTTTAAGGCTTACCGCCGCAGACGGCGGTGACGGAACGGCAGATGCTTACATAGACAACGCAGGCGGCGAAAAGCGCTTTGTTACCGTAACGGGTCCCAACGGTCAGCCCGTGCACACCTATTTTGCAAAGCTTAGCGACGGCACTGCGGTAATAGAAATGGCGAAAGCAAGCGGACTTGCCGTAGCCGAGGAGGGCAGTACGCCTCTGCATACCACCACCTACGGCACGGGCGAGCTTATAAGGGCGGCGCTGGACGAGGGATGCCGCAAGCTTATCATAGGCATCGGCGGCAGCGCCACCAACGACGGCGGCGTGGGTATGGCGGCGGCTCTCGGCGGCAGGTTTCTGGACGCAGAGGGCAAGTCTATAGAGCTTACGGGCGGCGGACTTACAAGTCTTAACACCATGGACCTTGGCGGTCTGGACGAACGCATTAAAGAAAGCGAAATACTTGTTGCCTGTGACGTGGATAACCCCCTTTGCGGCAAAGACGGGGCGGCAGAGACCTTCTCCCGTCAGAAGGGCGCAGACGAAGAAGCGGTAAAGGAGCTGGACAAGGGTCTGCTTATACTTTCCCGGGTGGCTAAGCGTTGCGGAGCAGGCGATATGCTGAGTCTTAAGGGCGGCGGTGCCGCAGGCGGTTTGGGCGCAGGGCTTGCGGTATTCCTCGGCGGTAAGCTTGTGGAAGGTGCGCCGTTGCTTTTGGAGGCTTGCGGCTTTGAAAAGCACGCACGTGATGCAGACTTTATCATAACGGGCGAGGGCAGCTTGGATGCCCAAAGCCTGCACGGAAAACTGCCTGCCGCAGTGGCAGAGCGTGCCGCAGGCAAAAAGGTTGCGGTTATAGGCGGCAGGGTGTTGCTTAACGAAGAGGAAGCGAAAAACGCAGGCTTCTTCTGCGTAGAAGAAGCAAGTCCCAAGGGACTTAGTATGGACGAAATAAAGCTGCGTTGTGAAAAAGATCTGGAAGATGCCGCCGCAAGGGTGGCAAGGAGGTTTATGTGAGAATAAGCCAAATTACGGAAACAATAAAAAGGGGCGGTTACGACACCGCCTTCAAAGCATTATATGCAGATGCCGGCAACGGCAGAAAAAGAGCGGTCGCCCTGTGTGAGGATTTTGCAGAGCGTTTCGGTGATTTGGAAGACGCCGCTTTGTTTTCCGCACCGGGCAGGATGGAGATCATAGGCAACCACACCGATCACAACGGCGGTCAGGCAGTGGGTGCGGCAATAGACAGGGATATTTTGGCGATAGCCGCCCCCGTTGACGGTATAGTCAATATATACGAGGGCGAGGTTCTTACCGAAGCCAAGCTTGATGAAGCAGCGGAAAAAGGCAGCTCTGCCGCATTGGCGGCAGGTATGGCACGTCGCTTCGGCGGCGGCTTTTGCGCCTGTACGGACAGCCGCATCCCCATAGGAAAGGGGCTCTCCTCCTCGGCGGCGTTTGCCCTTTTGTGCGGCAAGATAGCGGACAGCTTTTACGGCAATGGCGCAACGGAGATGGAGCTTGCCTTGGCGGCAAAGCTTACGGAAAACGAAGATTTCGGCAAAAAATGCGGTCTGCTTGACCAGATAAGCTGTGCCTTCGGCGGTACGGTGCATATAGATTTCAGCTCCCCCATCCCCACCGTAAGCCCCGTTGCGTACAATGTGGGCGATATGGGCATATTCCTTGTGGATACAGGGGTAAGCCACGCAGGAGCGGACAGTAAATACGGACAGATAGCGGAGGATATGGAGTGTGCCGCCGCATATTTCGGTGCATCCCGACTTGGCGAGGTATCCACCGAGTTGTTTGCGGAAAAGAAGGAGAGAATGCGCCTTAAGCTTGGTGACAGGGTCTACAGACGCGCCCTGCATTTCTTTGACGAGAACAAGCGTGTGAGCTTCTTCTGCCGCCGTGCGGCGCTGGGTCAGCTGCCCGTTTGCCTATACGCCGTTAACGGAAGCGGCATTTCTTCACGCACTAACCTGTGCAACGTTCACACCGAAGCTAACGAAGCTACCGAAGCACTTAAGGACATAGCGGCGGCTATACGTATACACGGCGGCGGCTTTGGCGGCAGTATACAATGCTACGTACCCAAGGAAAAGACGGCACAGTTTACCGAAAAGATGGAAGAGCTTTTCGGCAAGGGCTGTGTTATCCCTGCCAATATAAGAGCCGCAGGCGTCTGCAAGCTTGACCATGAATAAGCTTAAAGCATACACCCTGTTTTCCTCCTCCAAGGGGAACAGTACATATATCAGCTACGGGAAGGACAGCTTTTTGATAGACGCAGGCGCTTCTATGAAGGGTATTTCCGCAGCGGTGGAGTCGCTGGGCGGCAGTCTTAAAGCCCTGCGTGGGATTTTTGTCAGCCACGAGCACGACGACCACACCAAAGGGCTTAAGGTCATTGCCAAAAACTGCGGTCTGCCCATCTATACCGACCCCAAGTGTATGAATATCATAAGTATGCACGCACCGGAGACGGAGGAGTGGCTTGTACCCACCCTTGCCGGTGACGTGGTACATATAGGCGACATAAAGGTGACGGTCTACCCCACCCCCCACGACAGCGTGCGCAGCTTTTGCTACCGCATAGAGACGGCAGGGGGCACCCTTGGCTACGCCACGGACATAGGTCATATCAGTGACGAGGTGCAGGACGCCGTCTTCGGCTGTGACAGCGTGCTTATAGAGTCCAATTACGACCCCTATCTTTTGGAAAACGGCCCTTATCCTCAGTTTTTAAAGGAACGTATAGGCGGTAACAGGGGGCATCTTTCCAACACCGCCTGCGCCTGTATTGCGCCGGTGCTTGCCCGTTGCGGCACACGCAGTATATGCCTTGCCCACCTCAGCGAAAACAACAACACCCCACGCCTTGCCTTTGACGCCACCAAGGAACGGCTGAACGAATACGGCGTAAAGCTGTGCGGCGAGACATTTGCAGGGGATCTGCGATTGCAGGTGGCAGGGGTTGCAAAGATAACGGAGATAACCTTATAACCAATTAAAACTTTATAACAAATACGGTAGGAGTTGTGAATGTCACAACTCCTACCGTTAATTTTTATGTTATGGCGCAGAACCGCCTGCTCTGTTTTTTGCCACTTCGCCTTTGCTTTTTAAAGCTCGGTCTTTCTGCTGAAAAACAATCCCGCACCGAGGAACGCCGCAATATACAGCGGTGATGCCACGAATGCCCTTGTCAAGATCTCCGTATCCACAGGTAAATAGGTAAGGTTGCCGATGAAGATAGGGTACCAAAACTCGGACAAAAGCGTATCCTCGTTATCCAAAACAAGGTCTGCCAACGACAGCACCAAACTGCCCAATGCGGGAGTTACGATATAAGCGGCGATGGACCTGCCGTTTTTGCGAAGCAGAAAAGCCAAGAAGAATGCCGCCGCCGTCTCTGCCATCACGGCAAGGTACTGGGCGCCCATAATGGCGAAAAGTCTGCCGTATGCCTCGCCTACCTCGAAAAACACAGTCCCCATACAAAAAGCAAACAGCACGCAAAGAACAAACATAACGCTTACGGAAGTCCCTACGGATATTGCCTTTGCAAAGAAAACCTGTACACGGGTATAACCCTTTGATATGATGTTCTTTACGGTCTGCTGTTCGAAATCCTCGCAAACAAAAAGCACGGCAAATATACCCGCTATAAGAGTAAAGGAGGTGCTGTAAACCGCCTCAAGCATAGCGTCCGTCCCCGAAGCGCTTAAATACACAAAAGCAAGGGGATCCTCCTTTAACACCAGCTTGGTGCTTATCAATGTAAGTATCTGCTCTATAAAAATTATGGCGGTGCAAATATAAAAGCTTTTTCTTCTTTTAAGCTTGTAAAACTCCAGCTTTAACAAATCCTTCATACTATCTGCCCATCCTTTCTATAAAGAACTGCTCCAGGGCAAGGCTTTCGTTTTTCAGCTCGTAGACCCTGACGCCGCCGCTTGCAAGGAGCAAATTAAGCTCTGACAGGTCGTAAACAGGAGAGGTTATCCGTACAAAGCCGTTTTGCGGCTCTGCTTTCATCAGCGGGTACTTCTCACCGATAAGCCTTATTGCCTCTTCCACATTGTCTACCGCAACCTTTATAGAGGTGCCGCACTTTTCAGCTATCTCCCCTGCAGAAAGCTCCTCGGTGAGATAGCCGCAGTTCATTATGCCGTAGGTGGTGGCTATCTTGCCAAGCTCGTCAATAAGGTGGCTGGATATAAGCACAGTTACCCCTTCAGCGGCAAGCTTTACGATAATATCACGTACGTCCTTTATCCCTTCCGGGTCAAGACCGTTGACAGGCTCGTCAAGTATAAGCAGCTCGGGCTTGCCAAGGAGCGCTATGGCAATGCCAAGTCTTTGGCGCATACCCAAGGAAAACTTGCCCGCCTTCTTTTTGCCCGTATCACTAAGCCCCACGAACTCAAGCAGCGCTTTTATCTCATCCTCGTCCACGCCGCCGTTAAGAATGGCAAATCGGCGCATATTCTCAATAGCCGTTTCGTTTTTATAAAGGGCAGGCGCTTCTATAAGTGCGCCTATCTTACGTCTTGCCGCCGAAAGCTCCTCCCCGCCGAACAGACGCACCTCGCCGCCGTTTGCCTCGCTAAGCCCCAGCAGAACACGCATAAGCGTGGTTTTGCCTGCACCGTTTTTGCCGATAAGCCCGTATATCTCGCCCTTTTTTACGTGGATGGAAACACCGTTTACCGCCAGCAGACTGCCGTATTTTTTGCTTAGCGCCCGCGTTTCTATAACATATTCCATAATATTCTCCTTTTTTCAGTATTGCTTTGTGCCCCGTTCCTCATCCGCAGGCACCGCCGCCGTGGGATGCGCTTCGTTTATAGCCTTATAGCAGGGACAGCCCTTGCCGTGGTCATTGATTATGCCGCAGGCCTGCAGATGGCTGTATACGGTAACGTCACCCAGATACTTAAAGCCGCGCTTCCTCAAATCCGCCGCTATACGGTGGGAAAGCCCGTTGCTTACGGGAATAAGTCCGTCACCGTGCCCCTCATACAGCAGAGTCTTGCCTTCCGTAAAGCCCCATATATAGCTGCAAAAGCTTCCGTATTCTTCACGCAACGCAACAAAACAGCCTGCGTTGTTTATTATCGCCCGTATTTTACCCACCGAGCGTATCATCCCCTCGGTATTAATAATACGCTCCACATCCTCATCGGTATAACAGGCTATCTTTTCGTAGTCAAAGCCGTCAAAGCAAGCGTCAAATATATGTTGTTTTTTTAGCATAAGAGACCAAGAAAGTCCGCACTGCATCGCCTCCATCATAAGATGGCGAAACATAGTTTTGTCATCATGGGTGGGCACGCCCCACTCCTTATCGTGATAAACCTTAAGCATATCGCTGCCGACCGCCCAGCCGCAATAAGACATATAAACACCGCCTTTGGTTATACTATACTCCCTTTGTTCACTTTTGTCAACAAATACACTTGTTTTCCCAAGCAGTAGGCTGTATAATAGCTTTACGGAGGCGATGTAATGGACAGATATTTGTTGGAAGACTTCATAAGTCGGCACTACGGAGCGGAGCCTGAGCATCTTTGGATGCGCTACCCAAGCTTTGCAGTGTTCCGCCACGCAGAAAACCGCAAATGGTTTGCCGTGGTTATGACCGTAAAAGCCGCTTGTCTTGGAATAAAAAGCGACGCTCCCATAGATATAGTAAACCTTAAATGCGGCAGAGAACGATACCCCGACCTTATAGAGAACGTGGGGATATACCCTGCTTACCACATGAGCAAGGGACAATGGATAAGCGTAATGCTTGACGGCACGGTATCCCCGAAAAAGCTGAAAGTGCTGCTTGAACTAAGCCATAAACTAACACAAAACAAGCAACGGTAGGAGTTTGTCCTACCGTTCAGACCGCTGACAAAGGCACAGACCACGAAAAAAGAAAAATATAATTACACACAAAGATGAAAAGTCAGGGACGCACCCCCTGACTTTTCTGCATTATATTGTATTTTTTTCGTTCAAAACGAACCTCAGCTCACAGTACCTATGTACAGTTCTCGGGGTCCCCGTTGCGAACGAAGTGAGCAATGGGGTGTTTTCTCGCCTCGGTTCGTCTTGTATGAACTCTTTCTCAGCGCTCTGCCAAGCTGATGACAAGTTTGTCATCAGCTTGAACGGTAGGAGTTTGTCCTACCGTTGTTTGTTGAAAAATTATAAAATTTAAAATCCTTCTATAAGCCCTGCGTCATATTTCAAGATCAACGCCGCATCAAGGCTGTTAACCGTGCCGTCACCGCTAACATCTCCAAGAACAAGGGCGTCGCCGGTTAACGTGATAAGCTTTGCGTTATGGCGAAGCACATACGCCGCATCAAGGTTATCCGTCACGCCGTCACCGTTAACGTCGCCAAAGATAGCACTGCCAAACTCCACCTCTGCATCAAGCAAAGCGTCGTTACCTACTGCAAGGTTTTCGGTAATAGCGCTCCACTCCTCCTCGGTGCCTGCATATCTCACGGTTTTAAGAGCAGTACAGCCGTCAAAGGTGAAGGGGGGAACTGTGCTGAGGGTACACCGAAAATCCACGGTTTCAAGACCTGTGCAGGCTTCAAAAACCGCCTCCTCAAAGGTGGTAACGGCCTCGGGCACGGTTATTTCCTTAAGGGATGCACACATGGAAAAAGCGCCCGACATCAAGGTCGTAAGACTTTGGGGCAAGCTTATCGCCGCCAAAGAGTCGCAGGACTGAAAAGCGTATTCCCCTATAGAGGTGATGCCTTCGGGCAGGCTTATACTTGTCAAATTGTCACAGCCCAAAAACGCCACGTTACCTATGGAGGTAACACCTGCCTCTATAACCACGCTTGTAATATCAAGGGCATAAAGACGCCACTGGCTTGCTTCAAAAAAGCTTAGGTCCTCCATTGCACCCTCGCCCGATACGGTAAGCACACCGTCCTGCAAGCGCCAAACAAGGTTGCCAAAGCTGCCGCTTTGCGCCCCCGAAGCGCTGAAGCCAAAAGAAAAAGCGGTCAAAACCAATGCCAACAAAACGGCAGTTATTCTTTTTATCATAATTATTATCCTCCCTGTCGGTTTAGCCAAAGCATTGCGTTTCAGACCTTTTGGGCCGGTTCGGATTACAATGCTTTGGCTAGGCTTATTATAACAGTTTGCCCAATTACAGTCAATACAAAACGCCCTGCCGCTTTTTACGGCAAGGCGTTATAGGTTTTATTCGGAAACTTCCTCAGAGCTTTCTTCACCGGTAAAGCTGATGCCGTAGCAAGCATCTTCGCCGTTAAGGTATGCGGCAACAACCTGATGCTTGATAAAAGCGTCTACCGCATAGGTGTCGGTACCGAAATCCTTATCGGCAGACTCATCGGCTATACCCATATCAACTGCGGCGTCACTGCGCATTTCCGCAGTAATCTCTGCCTTGGGGCACAAAACCTTAAAAGCGGTTGCAACGACCATTTCTTCCTTAATAAGCTGTACCGCAAGCTCCTTAGCCTTCTCTTCGGTCATACCGTCGTTGCTTGCCTTAAGATTATCCGTATAGCTTTTAACAAGCGCCTCGGGAAGTGTTGCATACTCACCCCAGGTGTTAACAAACTCGTTAAACGCTTCGTCACCGCTAAGGCCCTTTGCCTCTATTATAGCCCTTGCATACTCCATAGAAGGCATAAAATACACGGTGTTGCCGCCGGTATAATCCTGTATATCAGCCATCTCCTGCTGGGGAGCCTTAACATCGGGTGCGCCCTTGGTGCCACAGCCTGCAAAGCTTAAGCAAAGCGCCGTTAATATAACAAGTGCAAAAATCTTTTTAAACACAAAAACTACCTCCGTATAATAACTATTGAAAGGATACCATATACATAGTAACAAAAAGTAAACAACTTATGTAAAAATTGTTAATTTGAATAGTTAAAATAGACTAAACAAATGTTACAGAATTGTCAATTATGGCGAAAAAGCTTTTACGCCTTGACGGAGAAGGATTTTTACTTTATACTATAGAGGAATGGCTTAGTGTTAAGCAAGAAAAAACGTAGGAGAGTATTTATGACAAGAATTAAAAGAAACTTTTGTTTACTTCTTGCCCTTGTGCTTGCCCTTAATGTGGGTGCTGTAAGCAGCTTTATAAGCGACGAGGTTGCCGCAGCAGAAGAAAGCTTTACCCTTATTAACGGCAGTACGCTTACCGTTAACGACAGCTTTGTTACCGACATCGTTCCCGGTACAACCGCAGGCACGGTTATTGCCAACTTTAAAGAAGATGTTACCATTTTAAATGCAAACGGCGTTGCCGTAGCAAGCACCACCGTAGTTGCTACCGGCTATACCCTTAAAAACGGCACGGCAAGCCTTGCTATAGTTATTAACGGCGACGCAGACTGCAACGGTGCGGTTAACACCTCCGACCTGGTGTTCATTAAAAAGAAGCTTACCGCTTCTGCCGCTATGCCCGATGCTATGTTTTCTGCGGCAGACACTAACGGGGACAAAATGCTTTCCGTTACCGACTATGCAATTTTGCGTTCTCACATAGGCAACAAGACCAATATGTACGCCTCTATCTACGGCGCAAAATATGTACTGAACGAAGCTACCGCAAAATATGCCAGCGCTGACAACGCCCTTGCGGAGACCAACTCCACAGGTACGGTTGCCGCAGGCACCTACTATGTGTTCAAGGGCTACCCCCACGGTCTTAACGGTATGTATAACCTTACTACCGACACCACGGGTGAAACGGCAGGCTTTTGGATCAACCCCAATGCAGAAGAGGAAGAAGAGCCGGTTGTAACAGGCACTCCTTACGTAGTTGTTAAAGAGATTAACAAGTACGCCTCCTCCACCAATGCATACAACCAAAGCAACCCCTCAGGCACCGTTGCCGCAGGCACCTATTACATCTATAACGGCTACCCCAACGGCGTTAACGGTATGTATAACCTTACCACAGACACCACGGGCGAAACTGCAGGCTTTTGGATCAACCCCGCAGAAAACGTTATAGCTACCGCTGCTACCTACGTGCTTGAAAAGGATATACCCAAGTACACCACAGCGGCTGACGCGCTTACACAGACAAACTCCAGTGGTACGGCTACGGCAGGTACATATTATATCTACAATAATTATCCCAACGGTTATCAGGGCATGTATAACCTGACCACCGACCCTACCGGCGCTACGCCCCTCTTTTGGATAAATCCCGCCGACCTTGAGGACGATCCCGTTGTAACAGGTACTCCTTACGTAGTTGTTAAAGAAATAAACAAGTACAGCAACTCTGTGGATGCGGCTAATATGACAAACCCCACAGGTACATTGGCTGCAGGTACTTACTATATTTACAACAATTATCCCAACGGCTACAACGGTATGTATAACATTACAACCGACACCACAGGCGCAACCGTTGGCTACTGGATAAACCCTGCTGAAAACGTAACAGCTACCGCTTCCACCTACGTTTTGACCACCGATACACCTAAGTACTCCTCTGCTACCGACGCTATCTCTAAGATAAACTCCACAGGCACGGCAAGCGCAGGCACTTACTATATCTACAGCGGTTACCCCAACGGTTATCAAGGCATGTATAACCTTACCACCGACCCCACAGGCGCAACCGCAGGCTTCTGGATTAACCCCACAGGCGTTGCCGTTAACAGAGATTTTGTTGACGCAAACGGCAAGGTTAACCTCACCCGTAACATCAACAAGTACAGCACCTCTACAGATGCGCTCCACCAGACCAACGGCACAGGCGTTGTTGATAAGGATACCCAGTATTACATCTACAGCGGTTACCCCAACGGTCTTAACGGTGTTTACAACATCACCACCGACTCTACCGGTAAGACCGCAGGCTTCTGGGTTAACCCCGCAGAAAGCACCGAGCCTAAGCTTAACTACGGCACGGTTAAGGGCGTTTGGATTTCTCAGTACGAAATAACTACCATAGCGCTTTCCGGCAGCAGCCAAGCAAACAAGACTACATATACCACCAAGGTTAGAAACATGCTTACCGCTGTTAAGAACTGTGGTTACAATACCATTTTCGTTCAGGTTCGTCCTAACGGCGACAGCTTCTATCCTTCCACCCTTTATCCCATGTCCAAGTACGTTGTAGGCGCATACGGTCTTGCCGCATCCTACGACCCCTTCCAGATAATCGTTGACGAAGCGCAAGAGCTTGCTCTTTCCGTACAGGCTTGGGTTAACCCCATGCGTCTTATGGAGACAGGCGAAATAACCTCCGTTGGCTCTACCTATAAGATTAAGCAATGGTATAATGACACCACCAAGAGAGGTACATATATCGTTGCTGTAAACGGAACCTATTACCTCAACCCCGCTTATGCTGATGTTCGCAACCTTATTATCGACGGTGTTGAAGAAATCTGCACCAAGTACAACGTAGACGGTATCCACTTTGACGACTACTTCTATCCTGAAGGAGTTACCTCCTCATTCGACCAGGCGGCATTCAGCGCCAGCGGTCAAAGCAACATCGGTAACTTCCGCCGTGCTTGCACCAACGCACTTGTTAAGGGCACCTACACCGCAGTTAAGGCTATCGACAGCAACATTAAGTTCGGTATCTCTCCTGCAGGCAGCATCACGGGCAACCTTTACAGCATCTATGCGGATGTTAACACTTGGGTTAACAACCAGGGCTATGTAGATTATGTTGCTCCTCAGATTTACTGGGGCTTCGAGCATACACAAAGTCCTTTCCAGGAAGTGCTTGATGAGTGGGCAACCCTCGTTGGCAAGAAGGATTACGTTAAGCTTATCATCGGCCTTGACCTCTCTATGGCTTACGGCACTACCGACAGCTATGACGGCACGGAGTGGACAGACCATAAGGACGTTATTGCAAGACAGATAGTTGCCGCCTCCGCTAAGGAAAACTTTGACGGCGTAATAATGTTCAGCTTGCGCTACTTCTACAACCCCTCTTCCGGCTACTACACGGGCAACCTCAGTGCTGAAAGAGCTAACTTTGAACCTGTATTGAAGGCGCTTTACACAACAAACTAAAAACATATACAAAGAAAAACGGCGGTAATTCGCCGTTTTTCTAAATCAAGGAGGAAAACACAATGTATGCACATATCTCCAAACTGGGCTTTGGTATGATGCGCCTGCCCATGAACGGTGCAGAGGTTGATATAGAGCAGACCAAAAAGATGGTAGACCGTTTTATTGAAGCAGGCTTTACCTATTTCGACACTGCCCGCGGCTACATAGACGGTCTTTCCGAGCGTGCGGTAAAGACCGCGCTTACCGACAGATACCCAAGAGAGGCTTATCTGTTGGCTGACAAATATTCTTGGTGGTGCGTTAAGGACGGCGACAGCGAGGGCTTCTTTAAATCTCAGCTGGAGCGCACAGGGGTGGAATATTTTGATTTTTATCTTATCCACGCACTTGACAAAAGCAGCTATGAAAAGTACAACGCCCAAAACGCTTGGCAGTTCTGCGCAGAACTTAAAAAGCAAGGGCTTGTTAAAAACTTCGGCTTTTCCTTCCACGATGATGCGGAGTTTCTTGACAAAGTGCTTACAGAGCACCCCGAGGTGGACTTTGTTCAACTGCAGATAAACTATTTGGATTGGGAGAGCGAGTCCGTTCAGTCCGCCCTGTGCTATCAGGTTGCACGCCGCCACAATAAGCCCGTTACGGTTATGGAGCCTGTAAAGGGCGGCGCCCTTGCCGTCCTGCCCGAGGATGCACGCCGTATGCTTGCGGCGGTTGATCCTGACAGAAGCCCTGCATCCTTTGCAATACGCTTTGCCGCATCTCCCGACGGGATAATAACCGTGCTTTCCGGTATGTCCGACGAAGCACAGGCAGAGGACAACATCGCCACCATGAGCGAATTTGTTCCCCTCTCCGCCGATGAGACCGAGGCGGTTGCCGCCGTTGCGGAGCTGCTTAACGCCATCCCCACCGTGCCCTGCACCGCTTGCAAATACTGCGTGGAAAACTGTCCCGCAGGCATTGCGATCCCCAACATATTAAGGGGCGCTTACAACAGCTATCTTTCCTACAACAATCTGCCTATGTCTAAAAACCGCTACAAGCAGGCTTTGGAAAACGGCAACGCCGCTTCTGCCTGCGTAGGCTGCGGAGTATGTATGGAGGTTTGTCCCCAAAAGATATCCATAAAGGACCTTATGGAAAAAGCTGCGCAACTGTTTGAATAAAAAGATTTTTGCCCAATATAATTTAAAGGAACAGAAGGAGGATCTTCGCTGTATGAAGATAGCGTTTTTTGATGCGAAGCCCTATGATAAGCCCTCTTTTGACAAGCAAGGCGGGAAAAAGGGCATAAGCTTTAAATATTTTGAGACCAAGCTTAACGAGGACACCGTGGAACTTGCCGCAGGCTACGACGGAGTTTGCGTTTTTGTTAACGACACTGTTAACGCCGCGGTTATCGATCGCTTGGCAGAGCTTGGCGTAGAGGTTCTTGCCCTGCGCTGTGCGGGCTTTAACAACGTGGATATGAAGCACGCTTTCGGCAAGCTTCACGTTATGCGTGTGCCTGCTTACTCTCCCTATGCGGTAGCAGAGCACGCAGTGGCTTTGCTTTTGGCGTCGGTAAGGCATATACACAGGGCATATATACGAAGCCGTGATTTTAACTTCAGCCTGTCAGGGCTTACGGGCTTCGACCTTTACGGCAAGACCGTGGGTGTTATAGGCACGGGGCGCATAGGCAGAGTGTTTATTGATATATGCCGTGGCTTTGGGATGAAGGTGCTGGCTTATGACATATTCCCTGCGGAGGGGCTGGATAACGGAGACACGGTGCGTTACGTACAGCTTGACGAGCTGTTTGAGAAAAGCGATATTATATCTCTCCACTGTCCGCTGACCGACGAGACTTACCACACCATAAATACCGATACGCTTGAAAAATGCAAAGACGGTGTGGTGCTTATAAACACCTCCAGAGGTGCCCTTGTTGACGCAGAGGCGTTGCTTGCAGCAATAAAATCCCACAAGGTCGGCGCTGCCTGCCTTGACGTATACGAGGAAGAAGCGGACCTGTTCTTTGAGGACAACTCGGAGCATATTATGGAAGACGACGTGCTGGCAAGGCTTATTTCCATGCCCAACGTTATCGTAACCTCACACCAAGCCTTTTTAACCGAGGAAGCTTTGGAAAATATTGCAGAGACCACGGTCAACAATCTGCACGACCACTTTACAAAGGGTCAGTGCCCCAACGAGCTTTGCTACCGTGGCGGCACCGCTGTGGACTGTAAGGACGGCAAGTGCTTTTAAGCTTCGTTGCTCTGCTTGGCAGGTTAGATAAGAGAATAAAAAAGGAAGGCTTTTCGGCATTTGCCGAAAAGCCTTCAGACCGCTGACAAAGGCACAGACCACGAAAAAAGAAAAATATAATTACACACAAAGATGAAAAGTCAGGGACGCACCCCCTGACTTTTCTGCATTATATTGTATTTTTTCGTTCAAAACGAACC
>SVRF01000049.1 GCA_015064945.1 Oscillospiraceae bacterium
TTTGCCTGTGCCGAGATAGCGGTGCTTTCCGTTAATGAGGCGAAGCTTTCCCAATTAAAGCAAAAGGGCAACAAACGGGCAAAACGTTTGGAGAAGCTTACAAGTGACCCTGCAAAATTTCTTGCTACTATTCAAGTTGCCATAACCTTAGCAGGCTTTATGGGCAGTGCATTTGCGGCGGATAATTTTGCCGACGATATGGCAAAGATTTTCGGTAACGCTCTTTCCTATGATGTGGCAAGACGTATTTCCGTTGTGCTTATCACCATAATACTTTCCTTTATTACCTTGGTATTCGGCGAACTGGTTCCCAAACGCTTCGCTATGAAAAAGGCAGAAAAGCTTGCGCTTGGTATGTCGGGACTTCTTAGGTTTGTATCAAAGGCGTTTGCCCCCATCGTATGGTTTTTGACTATCTCCACCAACGGCGTACTTCGCCTTATGGGCATTGACCCCAAGGATACTGAGGAGACCGTAAGTGAGGATGACATTAAGCTTATGGTGGACGAAAGTACCAGGAAGGGTATTATCGACAGCGATGAGAAAGAGATAATACATAATTTGTTTGAGTTTGACGACCTTGCAGTGGGTGAATTTGCTACCCATCGTACCGATGTGGCTTTCCTTTGGGAAGAAGACCATATCTCTAAGTGGGATGACATTATTATAGAGCACAGGCATTCCTATTATCCTGTATGCGGTGAGACGGCTGATGAAATTAAAGGCGTTCTTTGCGCTAAAGACTATTTTGCAATCAAGGATAAAACGAAGTCCAAGATAATGCAAAAAGCAGTACGACCGGCTCACTTCGTACCTGAGGGGATGCGTGCAGACGTGCTGTTTAAGCAGATGAAAAAGATACGTAACCACTTTGCCGTAGTTCTTGACGAGTACGGCGGTGTTGCAGGTATCGTTACCATGAACGACTTGCTTGCTCAGATAATGGGCGACTTTGACGATAGTGATGACGAAGAGGATATCGTTCCCGATATCGTCAAGGTAAGCGAGGATGTATGGCAGATAAAAGGCGGTGCTATGCTTGATGAGGTAGCTGAGCAGTTGGGTGTAGAATTTCCTGATGACGAAAATGACACCCTTAGCGGCTATGCATTCACCTTGTTCGGCGGCATTCCCGAGGACGGCACAACCTTTACCGTTGAGGATGATAACCTGATAATCAAGGGTGAGAAGGTTGATAACCACCGTCTTGAGATGGCAAGCGTTACCAAAAAGATAAAAGAAACCGAAGACGAAGAGGACGAAGAGAAAGAAGATGAATAGTCCTTCTTTGTAAAGTATAGACTCCACGGAGGACAAAAATGGGTTTTACTGAGTTTTTGGGGCTGTTAAAAGAGCCCGCAGTAGCCGTAGTTGTTGTACTTACCCTGGGTGTTATTCTTGTTAACGGTTGGACGGACGCACCTAATGCGATTGCAACCTGCGTTTCCACCCGTTCTATGAAACCCAGAGCGGCAATAATAATGGCGGCAATATTCAATTTCCTCGGTGTTTTTGTAATGACCCTTATTTCCAGCGAAGTTGCGGCCACCATAAGCAATATGGTTAACTTTGAGGGGAACACGGAAGATGCGACCTTGGCGCTTTGTGCTGCAATGTTTGCAATAGTTGTTTGGGCAACCGCTGCTTGGGCTTTCGGCATTCCCACCAGCGAAAGCCACGCACTTATAGCAGGTATTTCCGGTGCGGCTATAGCTTTGCAGGGCGGTCTTGGCGGCATAAACGGCAGCGAATGGCTCAAGGTAATATACGGCCTCGGTCTTTCCTCTGTTCTTGGTTTCGGCAGCGGCTTTTTGATGACAAAGATTATTGAAGGCATTTGCCGCGGTATGGATAGGATAAAGACAGTTAAGTTCTTTAAAGGTGCACAGATCGCAGGCGGCGCATCTATGGCGTTTATGCACGGTGCGCAAGACGGACAGAAGTTTATGGGTATCTTTCTTTTAGGTCTTGCCCTTGCAAAAGGTCAAGGTGGGGTGGAAACCTTCGAAATACCCCTTTGGCTTATGATACTTTGCTCAGTTGTTATGGCACTTGGCACATCTATCGGTGGCTATAAGATAATCAAATCCGTGGGTATGGATATGGTTAAGCTGGAAACATATCAGGGCTTTGCTGCTGATATGGGCGGTGCATTCTGCCTGCTGTTGGCGTCTCTTACGGGTATCCCCGTAAGTACTACCCATACAAAGACCACCGCTATCATGGGCGTCGGCGCTTCCAAGCGACTTTCTGCCATAAATTGGGCAGTAGTTAAGGAAATGGTTTGGGCGTGGCTTTTGACTTTCCCCGGCTGCGGTCTTTTAGGTTACCTTATGGTAGTCTTGTTCCAAAAACTCTTTTAGGAGGACATTGAAATGGCAAAGAAGAACGAATTTAACTATTTTGATTATTTTTGTGAAACTGCGGACAGGATATGCGGCGCGTCAAAGCTTTTGAACGAATCTATTAAAAGCTTTGATCAGCAGACATTCAAACAAAAAATGGATGAGATGCATGTTTTGGAAAATGAAGCTGACAGCGCAAAGCACGAAATGACCAAGCGTCTCATGCACGAGTTTTTGCCTCCTATAGAAAGAGAAGATATCATAGAACTTGGCACAAAGCTTGACGATATTATGGATACCCTCGATGACGCTATGCGTTGTATGTATCTATACAATGTAAAAGAAATAAGAACGGGCGCTCTGCGTTTTTGTGATCTTATTGAAAAATGTGCTACTGCTCTCAAGGAAACAATGGCGGAGTTCAGAAGCTTTAAGTCTTC
This sequence comes from Oscillospiraceae bacterium, assembly GCA_015064945.1. Taxonomy (GTDB): domain Bacteria; phylum Bacillota; class Clostridia; order Oscillospirales; family CAG-382; genus SIG636. The sequence goes on from SVRF01000049.1 coordinate 2,786, forward strand.
CAAGCTTATAAAAGAAAAGCTTGTTGAGGTTAACACCCTTGAAAGCGAAGGCGATGCGCTTCACAGCGAGTTGACCCGTGATTTGTTTGTAAACGAACTAGATACACGCAACCTTATCATCTGGACCAATGTGTATGAAGACCTTGAGCGTTGTCTTGATGACTGCGAAGACGCCGCAGATATTATAGAAAGCGTTATAATGAAGAATACCTAATCTTTACATTGGATACAATAACACCCCTTCGGCAAAAAGCCGAAGGGGTGTTTGTCATCTTTACATTAAAAGCTCTTCCTCAAAGCTGCGGACAAAGCCTGCAGGATCTTCTGCACCTATACAGGCAAGTCCCGTATTGTCAAAATTAATGAGTTCACGTCCGAACGTCAAAAGTTCCTCGCAGGTGAACCTGTCATAATTAAACCTGTTATGGCACGGCACCCGGAAGTGGGGATGTACGCTGTCAAACTCAAACCGGATAAGTGTATTTCCTCTGTAAAAGTTTCTTTTGCCAAAAACGTATAAACCGTTGTTTTTCGCTTCTAAGTGAATTTCAAATCGCTTCTTTTTTCCTGCGGCAAGGGCAACTATAAGCTCTCCCAGTCTCTTTATAAGCAACGGGTCGAGGCTGAATAGGCATCGTGCGGGCCATTCGCCGCCAAAATAACCTTCAACGGAAGCTCCGCTTTTTTTAAGGGCTATTCCGTATGCCATAACTAAAACAGCAGCTTGGCAACACTGTCAATATCACCGGCACCCATAAGAATAACGGTATCACCGTCTTCAGCGTTTTTTCTGATATAGTCAGCGATGCCTTCAAAGCTGTCAATACACAGGGCGTTTTCCATTCCTTCGGCTATATGGGCAGAGCTTATGCCGTATATGTTTTCTTCACGTGCAGGGAATATCTCTGCAAACACCTTGATATCTGCATCGCCGAATGCCGATTTAAAGCCTTCAAGCAAATCGTTAGTGCGGGAATAGGTATGTGGCTGAAACACAGATATAAGTCTTTTCCCGCCAAGCTTCTTTGCCGCCGCAAGTGTGGCAACAATCTCGTCGGGATGATGGGCATAATCGTCATAGACCAAAGCGCCGTTTATTTTACCCTTGTACTCAAAGCGTCTGCCAACACCTCTGAAGTCTTTTAATCCCTTAATAATAGCTTCATCGGGCACCTTGGACATAAATGCTGCCGCTACCGCTGCCAAAGAGTTTGAAATGTTATGTACCCCGGGTATGGAAAGCTCTGCCGCAAACACTTCCCGTCCTTTAAAAACAAGGGTGTAGCCCGGCAAGCCGTCTACAAAGTGTATATCCTTTGCATAGAAATCTGCTGAGGGGTCTTTAACAGAATACGTATAGATTTTACCTTCGTGGTTGCTCGCACAAAGCATAGCGTGCTCACTGTCCTTGTTGACAATAACACAGCCATCGGGTGCGGTGTTGTCCATAAAGTGTTTAAAAGATTTGTCCATTTGGTCAATGGAAGCAAAGTAATCCGTATGGTCAAGCTCTACGTTCAGAATAACAGAAACGGTAGGGTAGAACTGCAGAAACGAATCCTTGTATTCACAAGCCTCAAATACAAAGTTACCGTCGTGTCCCGTGCGGAAGGTGGAAGAAATACTGGGTAACTTAGCACCTATGAGTATTGTAGGGTCGGCCCCGTTAAGGGATAGGAAAATTTGGGAAAGAATGCCGCAGGTTGTGGATTTACCGTGGGTACCAGCAACGGCTATGGAATTGGGATAGCTCTTTGCTATTGCACCTAAAAGCTCCGCCCTGCTAATGGTGGGTATACTCTTTGCGGCAAGATACTTCATTTCAGGGTGGCTGCCGTCAACAGCTGCGGTATAGACTGCAATATCACAGCCTGCGCAGTTACTCTCAGCGCATTCGTAAAACACCTCAATACCTTCGTTTTCAAGGCTTTTGGTGGCGTCACTGCGACGGCGGTCATAGCCTTTTACTGTTTTTCCGCTTCTTTTAAGTATGAGCGCAAGGGAGGACATACTTATTCCTCCGATGCCCACAAAATAAAAGCTTTCGTATTTGTTTATGTCAAATTGCAAAATTAACACCTCATTATATAATATCTCAGTGCAAACATATTTAGTATATTTTATCATACAAAAAGCAAAAATAAAAGAGGGAATTTAAATAAAAAGAGAATTTAATTCACTTTGTTAAACATTTACATTTAATAGGGGATTTTTTTATGGATATAACACAAATAACGGTAAGAAAACGCTTTGCGTCGGGGAATCTTGCCGCAATAGTAAGCGTTATTTTTGATGATACTTTGGCAGTACACGATATCAAAATTGCATATCGAAACGACGGTAGCATTATCGCTGTAATGCCAAAAGACGGGCAGGGCAGGGATGTGGTACATCCTCTTAATATGGGCTTCAGAAGTCGTTTGGAAGCGGAAATCAACAAAACTCTTTTTTGAATATTTTTTCGATATGCTTGAATTTCTTCTTGACAAACAGTAAATTGCTTCTTATGATTAATTCGTTAACCGCCGGATTTAAATAAATTATAGGGGTTCATTAGTTTGTCCCATTGTTAACACCAGCATTTTTATTCTCGGCTGTTATACGTTATACCTCAACGATATAAAGAATTTAGCCGTTGCCGAAGGCATAAACGCAACAAAGTATATCTTCTTCTTCTTTGTGGGCGGTAACTTCTTCTTCGAACTGGAATCTAACCTCATATTAAGCCCTGCCATTGTTAAGTTGCTCGATTTAAGACAAAAGAACAGACAGTGAAAAAACGACCGAACTCAAGAACAGAGTTCGGTCATCTTTTTACGCTCTAACGTACGCGTTTTTTCCGTATCCGCAAAGGGGGCATTCCTCGGGCGGTGTAAGCCCTGTATGTCTGTGTCCGCAAATACTGCAGCACCAAACAGTATCTTCGTGACTGTGATATCTGCTGCCGCCTTTGTTTTCGTCGCGGTATTTCATAAGCTTATCTCTGTGGTGGGCTTCCGCCTTCCCGTTGGCAAGAAATCTGTCTGCCAGCGCTTCATAGCCCTCAAGCTCTGCCTTTGCTGCCATATTTGCATAACCGTATGCCGCTTCGTTTGTTTCATCGGCGATCCGCTCGGTAAGCTCGTTCTCTTCGTCCTCCTTATGGACTTCTCTGTACCATATTTTGGCGTGGTTGTATTCTTCCTTCGCCAAACCGCTGTATAGATTTGCCAGGTCTGTGTTTCCTCGTCTTTTTGCGTCATCTTCCAGTATCATATAACGTACATGACCGGCGGCTTCGTGCTCAAAGGCGTTTTGTATATTTCCATAGCTTTCGCTTTTGGTGTTGTAGTGCATAAACTCGCTCCTTTCAAAGCTTATACTCACAGTTTATGCATTATGTAAACTTTGTGTTTCTCTGTAATCTTCCTCGGTTATGGCATAATAGCTAAAGGTTTTGTATACTCCTTTAATAAACAACGCTCGGCGCAGGGTACCTTCTCTTATCATTCCCACGCTTTCCGCCAGCTTTTCCGAGTCAACATTTCCCTCAAGTATCCTCGCCTCTATTCTGTTAAGCCCCAAGCGGTTGAATCCTACGTCCATAACAGCCTTTACCGCTTCACGCATATAACCTCTGCCGCGGTACTTGTTGGAAAGTACGTATCCTATCTCCGCCTTGTTGTTGTGCAAGTCCACCGACGCAAAACCACAGGTTCCGATAAGCTTGTTGTTAGTCTTTAATGCAAGCCCCCAATCGGTACAACAGGACTTACGGTACTGCTTTTGCAAGTATTCAATGTGTCCTCTGGTCTCCATAATATTAAGGTGCGGCGACCAAAGCAAAAAGCGGGAAACCTCGGGTTCGCAAGCGTATTCGTACATATCATACAGATCTTCGGGCACTATCTTTCTTAGTATAAGTCGGTCAGTTGTTATAATGGGCAGGTCGCTGAAGAGCTTCCTGTATTTTCTGTCATCCAAAACGATCACCTCAATATACAGTATAATGCAAAAGATTGCAAAATGCAACCTGCACCAAAACTTTTACAAAAAGAGTGGTACAAAAATCAAAAAAGTCATTGACATAAAGGTGATTTTGTTGTAGAATATGTTTTGTATAATCATGGCGTTTTTATGGAGGTATAGCATCAGTATGAAGAAGCAGAAAAAATTAGTAAAACGCATAATTGCATTAGGCATTGTCGCTGTTTTAGTTGCGGCTTTGGTTGCATTTATTTCCGGCAGAGCGGAAGAGAAGGTAACCCAGATCGTATTGCCTGAAATTCCTATTATCAGCTATTTCGGCATCACCGGTGACACAACCACCGAAGAAGATATAAGAATAGTTGAAAGAGACCTTAATAATATTATTATGACTAACGGTTATGCCGTTAAGCTTTTCCTTGCGCCTGAAGAAGATTACGGCAAGATGATAGCTTCCGCAAAGGAAGTTATTGATGCCTGCAAGGAAGATGACAGCTTGACTTATGAGTTTGATTTTGAAAATTCTGAATTCAAAACCGTAAGCAAGGAAGAAAGACCTTATATCAGATACGACCAAGACGTTGTTATGAACACTCTTAACGACGAAAAGGTGAAAAAGAATATATACCCTAACTCTTTGTCTTTAGACGTAGTTCTTTATACGGATTTTGACGAGTATTATTTGGACGCTTCCGAAGGTAATCTTGTTGCACTGGACGCTGCTCTTAACAATTCCGAGGGCGAAATGATAAGCCTTAAAAAGTGCATCCCAGAGGTGTTCTTTAACGCTGTAAAGGTTGGCGAAAGCGAAACCGCAGCAAAGGTTTACGGTATCCCTACCGTACGTGCCGTTGGTGAGTATGAGTTCCTCGTATTTGACCAAGACCTTCTTGACTACTATACAAACATAATAACCTCCTCTGAAGACGGCAAAGAAAATTATGAGTACGGCTTCACAAAGAATCAGATGCAGACCCTTGCAGAGTTGGAGACTTACTTGAACTATGTTAAGAAGAACTCTTTCGAGGGCGCAGATGTTATACCTTTGCTTAATACTCCCAATACCTTTGTAACGGATGATTATAAGATAGAAATGCTGGGCACTTCTTTGGCTGTTGACGCACAGGGCAACCTTATTGTTCCTTTCCAGGCGGATGCTATAGGTAACGCTCAGTTCGTAAGCCATTACAAGACCGTGGCTGCATACCGCTCTCTGGGGTATATTGCAGACCCCTTTGAAGATGAACTTTTGGCAGAAAAACTTGTTAATGAGAAATTTGCTGTTGCATTCTATACCGGCACAAAGAGCGAGCTTGAAGAAATAATCAAGACCGCAGCAGGTGAAGAGGGCGAAGATGGTAAGAACTTGGTTTACAATGTTTATTCCAAGCCTCTCGCAACCAGCCAGGAAATTTGTGAAGCTGTTACCTGTGTTCAAAACTCCAACGGATACGGTAACGGAGACTATGAAGCGTTTGCAGTGAACTTTATTCGCTTGCTCAACGGTGTTAACGGCGAAGTTGATATTAAAAACCTCTTGCTTTACGGTGCAAATGGTGTTAACTACACTCTTAACAACAGTGGTGAAGTTATTCTCCCCACTACCACGGAAGGAACCCAAGGTCAGACCTATTCCATGGATACGCTTTATACAGGTCACACCTTCCACGCATTCCCCTCTGTAGATAAGGGCATCTCCCTTGAAAGTATCGAGCTTGAAAAAGATCATAACCTCGAATTGCAGGAATCTTATTTCACAGGCTTCAGTCTTGCTGTAAAGGCTTACTCGGTTAAGGATTACGCCGGTAATACCGTTTCTATTGAAGGTGTTGATTACCGTCAAGTGCTTGAGGACGTTGTATCTGAATTTTATGCTCAGTACACCAACGGTCAGCTTTTCGCTATCGACGCAACCGATGAAGAATATTTAGCATCCAACGAAGACCAAATCAAGCAAAGAATACATGACGAGCTTATAAAGAAATATAAGGCTAAGCTTTCCGAAGATAACAGAATAAAGGTAGAAGCAAGTATACTTGCCGATAAAGATATGGTTGCTTCTTTGGAAAAAGCAGCCCTTACCGCTGCTGAAAAAGACCAAAGAAACTACGTTATAGAAAAGCTTAAGTTTGAAGCTACCGGCACCACTTCTGTTGAAAACGCTTATACCGTTCCCGAAGAAGATATCACCGCCGCTCTTGAAGAAGGCAGATTTGATTGCGAAAAGTATCTTAAGGAGCGTATAGAGGTTCGTTACGAAGAACAGCTTAAGAATAAGGTTAACGAGCTTTGCGAAGGCTATGAGGGCACTCCCGAATATCAGGCAAGAGTTGAAAGATATCCTATGACTGTAGGTTATCACGAAGCATACGAAAAAGAATATTCCGAAAAGAAAGACTATTATTTTACCAGATTCCTTGAAAAGGAAATTGAAGACAAGATGGCTGAATTCAATAGAAATGATTTCAACCAGAGAGTTTTGGATGCATTTGCTTCCGCAAACTCTGAACGTATAGCAGAAATTGCTATCCAATATCCTTTTGTAGATTCTGCTCAGCTCACTTTCTGCAACACTTATACGGCAGAAAGCACAGGCGCTTTGTTTATGTTCCAGGAACAGTATTACGCTCTCAAGGGCGAACCTGACGCATAAAGAAAAGTAGTTAAAAAAGCGGGGGGCTTGCCCATATAGGCGCCCCCCAAATTTTTTTATAAGGAAGGGATAAAATGTTTGCAGATGCAATAGAAAAGGTAGGGGACTATACTCGCCCCATTATGTATATCTATCGCAATTATGGTGAGACCGTGGTTATGCCCGGCTCCGGTACTTTGTTTTTTGTTAATGAGGAAGGCTGCGCCATAACCTGTCGCCACGTGGCAGAAACCATACTTGCCGCCACAAAGATAAACGAAAAATATAATATGTTTAAAAAGAGCAAAGCGCAGCTTATGAACGGCAAAAACAACTCCCAAATGCTTAAAAAGCTGGAGCTGGAGTATGGCTATAAAAAGGGCATTACTGTTAATATGAAGTGCAATTTTAAAGGCTGTGTAGCACCCATAACGGGTATGACCTGCCACGTTCACAAAGACTATGACTTGGCCCTGATACAGTTTAAAGGCTTTGACAGGCTGAATTATAACGGTTACGCTGTTTTTGCGGATGATGCAAGTAATGTTCGCCCGGGTGAATACTTTTGTCGCGTGGGTTTTCCTTTCCCCGAAAGCATAAACGCTATCTATAACGGCATCAATGACGACATAGAGTGGAGCGATGTGCAGTCAGTGAACACGCCTCGCTTCCCTTTGGATGGTATGGTAACCCGTCACGTTGCCAAAAACGGCAGAGTTTGCGGTATAGAGCTAAGTACCCCCGGACTTATGGGTCAAAGCGGCGGTCCTTTGTTTGATAAAAGGGGCGTAGTGTACGGTATGCAGTACGAAACCCGTCACCTTAACTTGGGTTACCGTTTTGATGACAGCGGCACACCGCTCCCTAAGGACAGCACTGCCCGTGCCAACAGCGCCTTCATTCATGTTGGCCATTGCTTGAATGCGGATATAATCAAAGAGTTTCTGCGTGAGCGTGACGTTAAGTTTTATACAGAAAGCGGTCCCGTATATCCTCAATATTTTACAGATAAATAAATATAGAAAAATCCACTGTGCTTAAAAAACACGGTGGATTTTGAAATTTTAAGGGGTGTAGCCACAACAGCTACACCCCTTAATAATTAAAGCTTAGGGTTTGAAAAATTTGTTCAGAACAAATACAACCACGCCGATGAGAATGAGAACAAGCATAACGCCTGCAAGACCTACGCCCATGTGCTTTAAAGCAGTAGGCAGTCTTTCGGTGCTGAAGTTGATTTCAATATTGGTTTCCTTTTCGCCTTTATCGTCGTTGGCGCCTATTGTGGGAATGGTCTCACCGTTATGGTGAGGCTTTTCGCCCTTTTCAGGCTTGTCTTCGGGTTTTGCTTCGGATTTGCCGTTGTCACGGACATCTTCGGTTTCGTCTTCAATTAATCCGCTTTCAACGGGCTTAAAGGCATCATTTTCAACAGCAAAAGCAAGCATTTGGCTGTAAGAGGCTAAAAGAACAAAGGTAAATAAAATTATAAATAACTTTTTCATATCCACGTCACCTCATCCTTAACCTTGTACCAAGCCCAAAATCAAGCCGCCTGCAATAACAGAAGCTATCTGACCTGAAACATTTGCAGCAGCAGAGTGCATAAGCAAGAAGTTCTGAGGGTCTTCCTTAAGGCCCATCTTGTGTACTACTCTGGATGCCATAGGGAATGCGGAGATACCTGCCGCACCTATCATAGGGTTAACCTTCTTCTTGCTGAAGAGGTTGAGAAGCTTAGCAAGCATAACGCCGCCAACGGTATCAAATACAAATGCGAACAAACCAAGTCCCATAATAAGAAGGGTGGCGGGGTTAAGGAAATCTTCGCCTCTCATAGTGAAGGCGATGGTGATACCAAGGAACAATGTAACAAGGTTTGCGAGTTCTTTTTGTGCAGTTGCGGAAAGATTGTCAAGCACACCGCATTCTCTTATAAGGTTACCGAACATAAGGAAGCCGACAAGAGCAACAGAAGCAGGTGCAAACAAACCGGCAAGAACGGTAATCACGATAGGGAAGAGGATACGTGTAGTTTTGGAAACAGCCGCAGGCTTGTATTCCATTCTTATAAGACGTTCCTTCTTGGTAGTAATAAGCTTAATAACAGGGGGTTGAATGATAGGCACAAGTGCCATATAAGAGTAAGCCGCAACTGTTATTGCCGCAATGTAGTTAGAACCGAGGGTCTGGGAAACAACTATAGCGGTAGGACCGTCAGCAGCACCGATTATACCGATGGAAGCTGCATCTTTGATATCGAAGAAGAGGGAAGCGACAGCGTAGGTGAAGAAAATACCAAACTGTGCTGCCGCGCCGAAAAGAAGCATCTTAGGGTTGGAAAGCAGAGGGCCGAAGTCTATCATCGCACCTATACCGATAAACAGAATAAGGGGAAACAGTTCGTTTGCGATACCTGCGTTGTAAAGAGTTTCAAGAATTTCGCCAACGCCTTCGGACTCAACAGTTGCGCCGGTAACGGCGTCCTTTGCCAAAGGTATAGGCAAGTTCATAAGAATAGCACCGAAGCCCATAGGTAACAACAAGGTAGGCTCCATATCCTTCTTTATGGCAAGATAAATTAGTATGCCGCCGATAAGCCACATTACAGGCATTTGCCAACTTATCTCACCAAAATAGCGAAACAAAACATCCATAAGCTTTAATCAAGCCTTTTGGCTTGCACCTCCTAAATATTTCCTAATAATTATATCATAAACAATATTTTTGTCAACATTATTTGCGGTTAATTTTTAGTATAAATTGCCTTCCCTTGCAGTCGATTATCCCTTCGTTTTTCATACGCATAAGCTCACGGCTGAGAGCGCTGCGTTCTGTGTTTAAATAGGTTGCCATACGTTCTCTGCTCATAGGCAGGTTAATAACGGCGGATTTTGCTTTTTCTTGCTGTAAAGATAAAAATCTAAGTATCTTTTCTCTTAGACTGGGGGCGGTGATGCAAAAAACTCTGTTTTTAAGCTCAAAATATTGGTCGGCGTAAATCCCAACCAAGTTGGTCATAAGTGTGCGCATTTCGGTTTCAAAGCCGTCAGGGGCAGAAAACAGCCCTTTTAACGGGATAAGTAAAACTGTGCAATCTCCCTGTGCAGTTAACGTAACCGGACTTTCTTTGCTGGCGCTGGCGGCAATAAAGTCAGCAAATACCTGTCCGGTGCCAAGTTGCGATATAAGGCTTTTATTGCCGTCGGCGGTGTAATGCAAGGCATCGATGCTGCCGTTTTCAACGACGCCTAAGCTTTCTGTTCTTTCGCCCTGCGCAAGTATAATCTGTCCGTCGCCGTAGCTGCGCCTTGAAACGTTCAAAGCGGAAAGCAAGTTCGTAAGTCTTTGAGGTGCTATTCCGTGGAACAGTTTGCATCTTTCTGTCATTATCGGTTTCCGCCTTTATATTTTTCGTTAATCTCTACATAAATAAAGTAAGGGGATGTTGCCGCATTAAGTACGTTGAACCTGTAAGCCGATAAATGCTTTTGGTCGTATCCTGAAAGGGTTTCGCAGATAAGCTCGCCCTCAAGTCTGCCTTCTTCATGTCCGGGATATATGGCTATCATCAAGCAACCGCCGGGCTTTATAAGCGATATCGCCGCTTCAATGGCGGGTAGGGTAGTGCTGCGAAGTGTAGTAAGAGCCTTGTCTCCACCCGGCAAAAAACCTAAGTTGAAAATGCCCGCGTCCAAAGGACAGTCAATGTATTCTTTAAGCAGATGATGGGACTCTCTGATTAGGGTGTAGTTTTCGAAGCATCCTTCTTTTTCAAGTAAGGACTTTGTGTTTGCTAACGCAGCCTCTTGTATATCAAAGGCGAAAACCTTGCCTGTGACACCGACCTGATTTGATAGCCAAAGTGTGTCGTTGCCGTTGCCCATTGTAAAGTCTGCAACGGCACTCCCTTCCTTTATGTGTTTCGTTAGCATTGCTTTTTGGGTTTCCCTAAGATTAAGCATAGTATTGCTCCTTATAGCTTAAAAGAAATGCCGCAGCCTGTGCTGCGGCATTCCCTTTTATTATTTACAGCTTACAAAACTGTTAATTGGTCAACAAAGTCTTATTCAGCGTTTTCAACAGCAAAGCTGGAGATAAGCTTAGCGTCAAACTTAAGAACCTGAGCAGCGTCAAGGCTGTTAACCACGCCGTCGCCGTTTACGTCAGCAGCGATGGTAGCAGCAAGCTCAAGAACGATAAGCTTAGCGTCGTGCTTAAGAGTCTGTGCAGCGTCAAGGCTGTTGATAGCGCCGTCGCCGTTTACGTCACCGTAAACAACGTCTGCTGTGTCGTCAGAACTGTCATCAGCGGAAGAGTCTTCGGAGGAAGCATCATCGGAAGAAACGTCATCGGAAGAAACGTCATCGGAAGAAACGTCATCGGAGTCTTCTACGGAAGAGTCTTCGGAGGGTTCCTCTGTAGTGATCTCTTCGGAAGAAATTTCGGAAGATACACTTTCGGAAGGAACGTCTTCGCCTGCAAGTTCGCCGTATGCTTCGATTTCGTCATACTGGCAAACGTACATATCGGTGATAAGAGCGATGGAGAGTTCTGTGATGCCGTTAAGGTCAACGTCTACAGATACGTCAAAGTACTGGTCAACGGGCTCTGCGCCTTCGCTGGGAGCGTACAGAGGAGCATCTGCAACGGGGGTCTTAACGGAGTCGGAGGACATAATGATGGTAGAGCCGTTTATAACGAGGGTACCGAATGCGCGGTTGGAAGCGATACGAACGTTACGGAATACTATCTTGTCAACATTGGTAGCTGCATCAAAGGTGAAGGTGTAGGTGATAGTCTTGGAAGTACCGAACCATTCAATGGAAACGCCGTCAACAGCAGAAGATTCGTTCCAAGCATTTGCGCCGTCACCGCGGAGTGCGCCGTTGGTAGCATAGTCACCGCCGTCTGCCTTGTTAGCGGTAGCGTCGGTTACTACGGTATAGGGCTTGTTGAGGAGGAGGTTATCACCAACGGTGATGGAGCCGCTTTCGGAGGAGTCGTCAACGGAAGGATCTTCGATAGAAGAATCTTCACTGGTAGAGTCGTCAACAATGGGATCATCGCCGCCATCGGTAGAGGAAGGACCGTAAACTTCGATTTCGGTATAAGCGGTAACCCACTTGGTGGACTTGAACGCAACCTTAACGTATCTGCCGGAAACTGCGGAAAGGTCAGCTACGTCTATGCAGTGGGTGTAAAGGGTATCGCTTATCTTTTCGGTAGAACCGTCAGCATTGGTCTTGAAGGAGTGATAAATGTTGTCAATAACCTGAGTGCTTGTAAAGTTTGTACCGTCATCGGAAAGGGAGATCTCAAAGCTTTCGATATCGCCCCAGCTGGACTGGATAACCAGGTCACGAATAACTATTCTGGTGATTTCGTGAGAAGCGCCAAGGTCAAATACGTATACGGCAGTACCTCCAGTACCGGTAACAGCGCTGAACTTGTTATCGGAAGCGTAGGAGTTATCGTCTTCAAGCACGCCGTCTGTCATAAGGGTGCAGTCAACGTCGCGCATAAGATAAGTGTTGTACCAGGTAATATCGGTACCAGTCTTGTCTCTCCAAGTGAAGGTGTAGTCTTTGTTAAGAGCATAGTTGGTAAGACCGGTAAGGTCGAAAGTAGTAGCTTCTTCATAGGTTGCGGATATAACAGTATCAGCAGCACCGGTAGTAACGGTGGTGATAGCGGAGTTAACGTCAGCTATAGTAGCTTCGCCGCTTTCAACAACCCATGCTAAGAAGGTTTGACCAACCTTGCCTCTTGCGTTGATTTCAACAGTAGAGCCTGCTTCGTATCTGCCGGAGCCTGTGCCGCTTTCAACAATAAGGTCATACTTGTCACGTTCAGAACCGGAAACGATAACGTCGGAGTTAAGAACGGTGATTTCGGTAGTGGTAGCGGTCTTTTCTTCGATGGTAGCAATACCGCTGGTAACTTCCCAAATGTCAAATACCATGGGAGCAGTGGGTTCAGCTGCGGTAACGGTGAACTTTTCACCGGAAGCAAGGTACTTGGGTTCGGAACCGAAAGCGGTGTCGCCCTTAACCTCTACCTTGTATACTCTGGTAAGAGTGGAGATGTCAGCAGTGCCGCCTGCATAGGTAGCGGTTGTGCCGTCAATAGCGGTTACGTTAACGATGTCGCCTGTAGCGGTCTTGTAGGTACCGTAGTCGTAAGCGTCGGTTACAAAGGTAAAGCTGTCAAGGTCAACCCAACCCTTAGTGCCGTTAGCAAGGGTGATCTTACCCCAGTTCCAACCGGTAATTTCAACGCTAACTACTTCGCCGGAAGCAACGGTGCCAACGGTTTCGGTAGTGGTGTTACCTGCACGGTAAACGGTTACAGCAGAGTTAGCCTTGTAAAGGCCGGTTTCGTAGTACTTGTAGCTGGGGTTGTAGTAAGAGTTCTGGAAAGTATCGGTTTCAACATAGCTGCCGCCGAATGCCTTGTAGTAGTCATACATTCTGTCAAGGAAAACCTTGTAGTAGGTACCGTCCTGAGCAAACTTAGCATTGGTACCGAAAATGTATCTCATCTGCATGGGGCAGTTCTTAGCTGCGGAGTTGTAGTGGGTAGCAACCTGAGTATAGGGGTTGAAGTTGAGCTTAACGCAGAGGTAAGAAACGAGAAGAGCAAGATAAGTA
>SVRF01000050.1 GCA_015064945.1 Oscillospiraceae bacterium
GTAACAACAAGAAGGTCGTTTGCGTGTCCGCAGGTGTTACAGCCGCTTGCGGAAGCTGCAGAGGTGCTTGAATAATAATTCATATAGGAAACCGCCCCTGTGTTTGCATTGGTGCGTGCAATTGATACATAGGTATCGTCGCTGTTACGCTTAGCGGTGTAAATATAAGTGGTGCCTACATTCATGCCCTGCATAGAGGAGCAGGTCGTGCCGCCGACGGTTTGGTTTGCGTGTATGGAAACAAGGCTTGACTCTTTCATCGTCCAGGTCGTATAACCGTTATAAGAATACTTAGAACTTGTTACGGGTAGTTCTACCTTAGCCTTGGCATCCTTTTCCGTCGTTATGTTCACAGCGGAAGCTAAAAGCATAGGGCATAATAAGCCCAAACACAGCAAAACAGAAATGATGCGTAACAAATTTTTCATTATAAAAGCCCCCTTCTTTTACCGTCAAGATATACCTAACTATTATAAGTGTAACACAATCACGGAAAGATGTCAATGTTCACCCTGTTTTTGCGTGACTCGGCAGGGGTGTTTTTTTGTGAAGATTTAGGCTCAAAAGTCTTAAAATATTATGTGTGTCCTATTGATTTGACACACAAACCGTGCTATAATATACAATGATGGGGTGTGTCTGCCGTGAAGGCTCCATCACGCCCGAATTATAAAATATAAGCTTGCTTTTAATGTTTGGAGAACAAGGCAAAATGTATAAGCACGTAATAAAAAGATTGTTGGATATAATAGTTTCCCTCATTGCAATAATGGTTTCCGCTATTCCCATACTGTTTTTGTTCATCGCCATTAAAATAGATGATCCGGGTCCTGCGCTTTTTAAACAAAGACGTGTAGGGATAAAGAGGAAAGGGCAACTCAGCTATTTTTACATTTATAAGTTTCGCAGTATGAAGATGTCTACCCCACATGATGTGCCTACGCACCTTCTTGAAAACCCCGAGCAGTACATAACCCGTGTGGGTAAGTTTATAAGGAAATTCAGCTTGGACGAGCTTCCGCAAATATACCAGGTATTCACCTCTAAGCTGTCCTTTGTAGGCCCCAGACCCGCTTTGTGGACTCAGGATGATTTAGTGGCAGAACGCGAAAAGTACGGAGCTAACGATGTAAAGCCGGGCATTACGGGATGGGCGCAGATAAACGGCAGAGACGAGCTGGAGATACCCATCAAAGCCAAGCTTGACGGAGAGTATGCCGCCGCTATTAACAAGGGGTGGTTCAGGGGCTTTGCTATGGACGTAAGATGCTTTTTCGGCACATTTTTGTCTGTGCTTAGGTCTGACGGTGTGGTTGAAGGCGGCACAGGTGAACTTGAAAAGAAGGAGAAGGCAAAGGAAGTGGCGGCAAAATGAAAAAGGTTTTAATAACCGGTGCCAACAGCTACATAGGCACTTCCTTCGAAAGTTATATAAAAACCAAGCACCCCGCCTACTGCAGTATAGACACTGTTGATGTGAAAGATGAAAGCTGGCAAAGTAAAAGCTTTGCAGGCTATGACAGTGTATTTCACGTGGCGGGAATTGCCCATTCGGACAGCGGCAAAATCAGTAAAGACAAAGAAAGATTGTATTATTCGGTCAATACCGAGCTGGCCGTAAAAACTGCGCAAAAAGCCAAGGCCGACGGAGCTCGGCAGTTCATTTTTATGAGCAGTGCCATCGTTTACGGTGACAGCGCTCCCATAGGCAAGGAAAAGCTTATTACAAAGGAAACGCCTCCAAGCCCCGCCAATTGCTACGGCGACAGCAAGCTTAAGGCAGAGGAAGGGCTTCGCAGGCTGGAGGACGAAAGCTTTAAGGTGGTTATACTGCGCTGTCCTATGATTTACGGCAAGGGTAGCAAGGGCAATTATCCCACCCTTTCGGGGCTTGCCCGTAAGCTTCCCCTGTTTCCCGACGTAAAAAACAGCCGTTCTATGCTATACATAGAGAATTTGTGCGAGTTTGTAAAGCTTATGATAGAGGATGAACAAACGGGTACTTTTTGGCCGCAGAACCAAGGGTACAGCAACACGAGCGAACTTGTTAAGCTTATAGCCGCCGTTCACGGTAAAAAACTACGCCTTGTAAAAGGCTTCGGTTGGGCACTTAAGCTTGCAGCGTTGTTTTCCGGTATGGTCAATAAGGCGTTTGGCAATCTTGCTTACAGTAAGGAGTTAAGTGAATACAGCAAAAACTACCGTGTTTGCGATTTGGCGGAAAGCATAAAACGCACGGAGGGCGGGCTATGAAGCAAAAGCATTTACTTGTTGTAAGCCAGTACTTCTATCCGGAGACATTCCGTATAAACGATATGTGTGCCGAGTGGGTAAAAAGAGGCTACAAGGTTACGGTGGTTACCGGTATTCCCAACTATCCGCAGGGCAAGTTTTACAGGGGCTACGGTGTTTTTAAAAAGCGAAAAGAAATATGGAACGGCGTGGATATAATAAGACTTCCTCTTGTTGCAAGGGGGAAGACGGTCGTGGGGTTGGCGCTTAACTATATGTCCTTTGCGGTGTCGGGCTTCTTTTGGAAGTGCTTTACAAAGCTCCGTGCAGACGCGGTATTCACCTTTGAGGTATCTCCCATGACTCAAGCCCTTGTGGGTGTGTGGTTTGCAAAACGCCGTAAAATTCCGCACCTTATATACGTGCAGGACCTTTGGCCCGAAAATTTGGAGACCGTGGCAGGCATCCGCAGTAAACTTGTTATCGGCCCAGTCAGCAGGATGGTTAACAGTATATACAAAAGGTCGGCAAAAATTTTCGCAACCTCTCCGTCTTTCGTGGAAGAGATACGAAAAAGGACGGTAGGTGAGGAAGAAAAGGTCGTTTATTGGCCTCAGTATGCTGAGGATTTCTATCTGCCTCTTCCCCAAAAGGCAGTGGATGACATTCCAGATGACGGACGCTTTAAAATAATCTTTACGGGCAACATCGGTCAGGCACAAGGCTTGGAGGTATTGCCGCAAACCGCAAAGCTTTTAAAGGCACAGGGAAAAAACGATGTTTTGTTTGCGGTGGTTGGTGACGGACGCCATAAGGACTCCTTTGCGGCGGAGATTGAGGCTGCAGGCGTTTCGGATATGTTTTGCCTTACCGGCCGTAAGCCGGCAGAAGAGATACCCAAGTATCTTGCCGCCTGCGATGCCGCTTTTGTTTCCTTCGCCAAAGAGCCGCTTTTTGAAAAAACCATCCCTGCAAAGCTACAGTCATATATGGCTTGCGGTATGCCGATCGTGGCTTCCGCCACGGGTGAGACTGAGCGTGTTATAGGTGAGGCGAAATGCGGTATGTGCTGCGAAACGGGCAATGCAGAAGAGCTTGCACGGGGGATAATGGAGCTGCGCAGTATGAATTTGGCGGAAATGAGTGTAAACGCAAGAAGCTACTTTGAAAAACATTTTTCCAAACAAAAACTTATGGACATAATGGATGGCTATTTGAAAGGATAGCAGATAAGGACATTCCAGACCAACAGTCTGTTAATATATAAAAATTTTAAAAAAGGAGAAAAGTAATGAAAAAATCAAGCAGAATCATTGCATTCGTTCTTTGTGCGGTTATGATCATAGGCACGCTTTCGGCTATAACCTTCAGCGCTTCTGCAACTGAGGTTAATTTCAACAGCGCAAGCCTTTCTATCGCCACAGAGAAAAACTCAACCTTAGCACCCGGCGTTACGCTGGACAGTTACACGCTTTATAACAACAAAAACGAGCAGGTAAAAATGTTCGTAACCAAGGCGGATATGAGCGTGGATACGGTTAAGCTTTATGCATCCTACAAGGATATGGACCCCACCAACTACGGTATGTCCAAGCTTACCGAACAGGTGGCATCCTTTAACCAAAAGGTTTCCGCAGGGGATGACTATTATCAGGGAACTGTTGTTGCAGGTATCAACGCATCCTATTACAACATGATAACAGGTAAGCCCACGGGTACCTTCGTAATGAACGGCATTGACGTTACCACCGAAAGCGAAGGTAATGCTTACGGTTACTTCGCAGTAATGAAGGACGGCTCTGTTAAGATAGGTAACAAGGGCGACTATTCTAAGGACAAGGGCAATATCAGGGAAGCTATAGGTATATATACAATGCTTATCGTTGACGGTCAGATCTGCTCCGGTCTTAACACGGTGCAGTACTATCCCCGTCAGACCATCGGCGTAACCGCAGACGGTGACGTAATTCTTATGACAGCCGACGGTAACCAAGCACCCAAGTCCGTTGGTCTTACCGTTTTGGAACAGGCGCAGGTTATGCTTGATCTGGGCTGTGTTTGGGCAGGTCACTTGGACGGCGGCGGTTCTTGTACATACGCTGCAAAGGCAGAAGGCTCTAACGATTTCGCTATCGTTAACAGCCCCTCCGACGGTTCCGAGCGTTCCATCTCCAACGGCTTTATTATAGCATCCACCGCAGTTTCCGACGGTATATTTGCTTCCGCTTCCTTAAGTCCCGAAAGCGAATACGTTACACCCGGTTCTATCGTTCCTATTGCTATAACCGGTGTTGACAAGGCAGGCGGCGCAGCAGTTGTTCCCGCAGATATCGAATGGCGTATGGCAGAAGGCTCCTCCGGCTCCGTTGTAAACGGTGTATTCACCGCAGGCAACAGCACAGGCACTTCTGTTGTTCAGGTGGTATATGGCGGCAAGGTTGTGGGTGAAACTGCAATTAACGTTGTTATCCCCGACGCTATTACCATGAGCAGCTCCGAAATAACCATCCCCTACGGCAAGTCGGTAGATCTTACCGTTTCCGCAACCTATGGCGTTAAGGAAGTTACCGTAAAGCCCTCTGACTTTGCATTTAACTTCGCAACCCCTGCAGTAGGTACTTTGGACGGCTTTAAATTTACCGCTTGTGAAGAATATACAGGCATAACAGGCAGTAAGCTTACCGTTGTTTTGGCATATAACGATGCAGTATCTTGCAGTGCAAATATAACCTTGGGCAAAGGATCTGAGGTTGTTTATGACTTTGAAGACGGCACCAACCAAAACGTTTTTGTTAACGAAACTCCCGGTACAAAATACAATTATGTATGGCCGGAGGTTTCCCAGCAGGTAGTAACCGCTGAAACAGGCAAAGTACACAGTGGTGACTATGCATTGCGCGCTGACATTAACTATAGCAACTCTCTTGAGTCCGGTTATATGAAGACCAGCGTTTATGCTACAGAAACCAAACTTTTCGAAAACGCAGTTGGCGTTGGCGTGTGGATATACATTCCCGATGAATTTGTTGGTCTTTGGGCACGTTGGACTTTAAGAACTGTAAAGAGTTTCGGCGCTGACGGCACACCCGTATATGGAACTAACCTCAACAGCAATACCATGGATACAAGTGCCGGCGGTACCGGTGTTGTTTACACCTTTAACGAACCCGGTTGGCACTATCTCTATGCAGATACCTCTGCATATAGTGTCGTTGGTTGGACAGAATCCGTTGCAATGATTCAGTTCTATATTTCCGACCGTGACGGTTCTGCATACAATTATTATGCATCCGAACAAAGCAATATCCCCGGTAAATATACCATCTATCTTGATGATTTTACCGTAGACTACTCCTCCGCTGTTGATGACAGAGAAGCACCTGTTTTCGGCAATATGACCTATGCAATTCAGGGTATGCCCGATGCGGCTGTTCTTAACAACCAGACCGTTAACAGCGGTGACGTAACTTTTGCCGTTCCCGTTGCGGACTATACGGGTAAGAGCAACTTTACAGGTGTTGACGCTTCCACCGTTAAGGCTTATATCGACGGCGTGGAGACTTCCTGCTCCTACGTTAACGGTATCGCTTCCTTTGATGCAAAGGACCTTACCAACGGTAAGCACGTAGTTAAGTTCTCCGCTTGCGATAAGATGGGCAACTACGGCTACGCTTACGGCTATATCACCGTAAATGCTGCAGACAGCGGCAGTACCGTAAAGCTTGTTCCTACAGATGCAAGTCTTAAGTACATCAAGCTTGGTTCTATATATAACCTTGACCTTGTTGCCACTGCAATTGAAGAAGTTAAATCTTTGGAAGTTGTTATTGACCTTGACAATAACAGCACTTGGCAGCTTGATTATATGACCCCTGCAAAGGGCTTTGAAGCAAGTTATACCCTTGATGAAACAGAAAACATTGCTACTATTGTCATTACAAGAACAGGCGAAAACACCCAAAGCGGTGAAGCAACCATCGCAACCCTTCCCGTTCGTGTTTGGACCCTTAAGACAGGTTATACCTATCCCAACGGTACGAAGGAGGGACTAGCCGCATATACTCTTGCTCAGTATAAGGCAAGCCTTAAAGAGTTCTGGAGAATGTCTTTGATCGCAACCGTTGATAAGGGCGTTCTTACAAGAGTAGATAACAGCAGCTCTACCTTCACCGGCGAGCGTGTGTTCTGTGATACCGAAATGTGGGCAAACTACGGTAATATGACCGCAACCCAGGCAGGTAAGGATTATTATAACAGTTGGGACGGCGGACACATCCACAGCGCACAGGCAACGGCTGATAAGAATGCTACCTGTGAAGAAAGCGGCTACACCGGCAGAACCTTCTGTGCAGGCTGTAATTCCGTTGTAGAATGGGGCACCAAGCTTGAAGCTAAGGGCCACAGCTATGAAGTTGTTGACGGCGTTCTTAAGTGCGAATGTGACGTGCTCTTTAACGGCGTTTATACCGATGGCAAGACTTATGTTGACGGCGTTGTAATAGCAGACGGCTGGGTAGGCGAAAGCTATTATAAGGATGGCGTAATGCTCTTCGGTCTTAACGTAATCGAAGGCTCTTACTACTACTTTGACGAAAACGGTGTTTGCGAAGGTAAGGCTAAGGCAGACGGCTTCTACTTTAACGAAGAAGCAAAGGCTAATATGTACATAATGGCAGGCGTAGCCGCAAAGGGCGACGTTGCCATCAATCTTAAGGTTCACTTCTTTGACGAAAACGGCTATGCCGTAAGCGGCAAGCAGGATATCCTCGGCTATTCCTGCACCTTTGACGAAAATGGCGTGTTCGTATCTTCCGATAACGCTTCCGTTCTTGAAGCGGGTCTTATCGGCACAAACCTTAAGTACGTTCTTCTTTCCGACGGTACTCTTATCATTGACGGCGACGGCGCAATGCGTGACTATACCGTAAGCGGCAGCTACGGTCCTTGGTTCTATGAGAATATGGCTAACGCAAAGTATGTACAGATAGGTGCAGGCGTTACCCGTATAGGTGAATATGCGTTTAACCGTTCCGAATATATAAAGAGCGTTACTATTGCAGACGGCAGTAAGCTTACAAGCATAGGCATCTACGCTTTCAGAGCTTGCCACCGCTTGGATAACATCAACATCCCCGCAAGTGTGGAAACAATAGAAGCTTACGCATTCTTTAAGTGCGGCGGCTTGACAAAGATCGACTTTGAAGAAAACAGCAGCCTTAAGACCATCGGCAGAGAAGCATTTGCAGAAACTCATTATCTTGATGCTATCGCTATTCCCGCAAGCGTTATCTCTATCGGCGAAAAGCTGTTTGTTCGCAGTAAGGCAAGCATCGTAATTCAGGCTGTTGAAGGCTCTGTTGCCCATCAGTATGCTGTGGCAAACGGCATCAGCTATGAGCTTATAGAAGGCGTTCTTCCTCCTATGGCAAGCGGTGACTGCGGCAACGACGTAACCTGGGCGCTCTATCCCGACGGCACCATTGTAATCGACGGCGAAGGCGCTATCCCCAACTATGCATCTCAAACTGCACAGCCTTGGGCAAGCGTACGTCATCTTATCAAGACTGTTGTAATCGGCAAGGATATTACCGCTGTCGGTAACTACGCATTCGCATATTGTGAAAGCATTGAAGCTATCGAATTCGAAGAAGGCAGCCGTCTTGAAAGCATCGGCGTTCTTTCCTTCCGTACAGCACGCAAGCTCACCGAGCTTGTACTTCCCGAAAGCATCCTCAGCCTTAACACCTACGCATTTGGCACTTGTCCCGCACTTGAGACCGTATACATCCCTCAGGGCATCGCTTATATGCATCCCAAGGCATTTGTAGAGTCTGCAAATGTGGTACTTAACGTAGCAGAGGGCACTTATGCAGAGGAATATGCAGTGGCAAACGGCATTGCACATACCGTACGCGACTTTGTTTACACCGCGATAGCAAGCGGTACCTGCGGCGACAGCGCAACCTGGGCATTCTACGAAAACGGCGAGCTTATCATAAGCGGCAGCGGAGCTATTACCGATTATGCTTCTCAGGTAATGCAGCCTTGGGCAAGCATCCGTCACCTTGTTAAGAAGATAGTTATAGGCAAGGACATCACCGTAATAGGCAACTACGCATTCGCATACTGCGAATATGTGGAAGAGATCGTGTTTGAAGAAGGCAGCCGTCTTGAAAAGATAGGCGTTCTCTCCTTCCGTACCGCACGCAAGATAACAGAGATAGTTCTTCCCGAAACCGTAAACTACCTTAACGCATACGCATTCGGCACTTGTCCCGCACTTGAAACCGTATACATTCCTCAAAGCGTAGGCTTTATGCACGTAAAGGCGTTTATCGAATCCGCAAACGTAGTACTTAACGTAGCAGAGGGCACTTATGCAGAGGAATTTGCAGTAGCAAACGGCATTGCGCATACCGTACGTGACTTTGTTTATATTCCTGTGGCAAGCGGTACCTGCGGCGACAGCGCAACCTGGGCATTCTACGAAAACGGCGAGCTTATCATAAGCGGCAGCGGTGCAATATACAACTACGCAAGCCATAAGGAACAGCCTTGGGCAAGCATCCGCCACTTGGTTAAGAAGATAGTAATCGGTAAGGATATAACCGCTGTAGGCAACTACGCATTCGCATACTGCGAATACGTGGAAGAGATCGTGTTTGAAGAAGGCAGTAAGCTGGAAACCCTCGGCGTTCTTGCATTCCGTACCGCGCGCAAGATAACCGAGGTTGTCCTTCCCGCAACCGTTAAGTCCATTAACGCATACGCATTCGGCACTTGCACAAGCCTGGTTAACGTATATATCCCCAAAACCGTAAGCTTTATTCACGCCAATGCATTTATCGAATCTACCAACGTTGTTATTACCGAGTATTAAAGCTTTGTGTAAGCAGATCAGTTAAACAAACAAATTACCCCAAGAAGTCATCAGGCTTCTTGGAGACCCCGACAAACCACCCCAAGAAGTCTGACGGCTTCTTGGGGACCCCGACAAAAAAGGGACAGCGACACATTTGTGTCGCTGTCCTGCCGACATCATAAAGTATGAAAGTGTTAATAATAAACACCGTTTGCGGCATTCGCAGTACGGGTCGCATTGCTTCGGCAATGGCAGAGGAATATATTTCGGCGGGGCACGAGTGCGTTATCGCCTACGGGCGAGAGGCAGTCCCCCAACAATACCTTAACATATCTTACCGCATTGGTACGGATTTCGGCATCTACACCAATGCGCTTAAAGCACGTTTTTTTGATAACGAGGCTTTTAATGCCAAAAGGGCAACAAAAAAGTTTATTAAATGGGCAAACAGTTATGATCCCGATGTTTTGTGCTTGCACAATCTGCACGGGTATTATATTAATATAAAGCTATTATTTGATTGGATAAAATCAAGACCTGAAATGCAGGTCAAGTGGACCTTACACGACTGCTGGGCATTTACCGGCCACTGTGCCCACTTCTCCTTTGTGGGTTGCCACAGGTGGAAGACGGGCTGTCACAGCTGTCCACAGCTGGGCAGATATCCCGCAGGGCTGTTTTTAGACCGAAGCCAAAAGAATTACCAACGCAAAAAGGCGTGCTTTGGCGGCGTGGAAAATATGACGCTTACAGTGCCGTCCCTTTGGCTGGCGGACTTGGTAAAGCAGTCCTTCCTTGGGGAATACCCTGTGGAAGTTGTTCACAACACCATAAATACACAGGTGTTTAAGCCCAGCGAAAGCGACTTTCGCAAAATCTACGGCTTGCAGGATAAATATATTGTTTTAGGCGTCGCTACCGCTTGGGACGACCGAAAAGGGCTTTGCGATTTTATAAAGCTCTCAAGAATTTTAGATAAAGACTGTAAAGTGGTCTTGGTAGGACTTGAGAAAAAGCAAGCAGCAAAAATGCCTGCGGATATTTTGTGCATCCCACGGACCGATTCGGCAAAAGAACTGGCAGAGATATATACTGCCGCAGATGTGTTTTTAAATCTAAGCAGGGAAGAGACCTTCGGGCTTACAACGGTAGAAGCGCTCTCTTGCGGTACTTATCCCATAGTATACAAGAATACAGCTTGTGAAGAGGTCGTTAACTGTTATGGCGGTATGGCGGTAGAGCAGGATATAAATGCCGTTGCTGAGGCAATAAAAAGCTTTCATAGGAAAAGTGAGTAAGCAGGTATGAAAATACTTTATTTCGGCACCGTATGCCACTTGCAAAATTATGAGAATATGATGGCACACAGCAAAGAAAAAGCAAGTATCGCCACAATTGTTTTTGAAAGCTCTTTGCTTAGCGGTTTAAAGCAAAACGGTGTGGAGGCGGATGTATACAGCTTCCCTATGATACCCGCTTTCCCCAAAACAAAGCACCTTTACTGGGGCAACAAAAAGGAAAGTCTAAACTGCGGCTACAACTGCACTTGGCTTAGAACCTTTAACATACCCGTTATAAAACAGCTGTCGCGCAGGCTTGACGGCAGACGCATCCTTAAAAAATGGTTGAAAGCCAACAAGGGGCAGGAATGTGCCGTGCTTTCCTACTCTATGCCACCGTTCCTCACCGAGGATATTGTAAAGCTAAGCCGCAAATACGGCGTTAAATGTATAGCAATAGTAACGGATCTGCTGAGGGATATGTATATCAACTCAAAAAACAGCGGTTTTGTTATGTTTTTAAAAAATCGTTACCTGTCCCGTGCTCTTAAATGGCAGGGAGAGTTTGACGGATACGTATATCTGACCGAGGCAATGAAGGATGTTATAAACCCTGAAAAGCCTTACACAGTGATGGAAGGCATTGCGGATATAGCCACCGTCAACACAGCAGAAAGGATAGAAAAAGCAAGCCCTGCTGCTGTTATGTACGCAGGTATGGTGGAGGAAAAGTTTGGCATTATAAACCTTTTGGATGCCTTTGAGGCGGCATCTCTCGGTGATACGGAGCTTTGGATATTCGGTGTGGGTAACGGAGTGGAAAAGGTAAAAGCAAGGGCGGACGTTAACCCTAAAATCCGCTATTTCGGTCATAAAAAAAGGGAAGAGATACTTGCCGCCGAAAAGAAAGCCGCACTGCTTGTTAACCCCCGTAACGGAGATGACGAGTATACAAAATACAGCTTCCCATCCAAAACCGTAGAGTATATGCTTTCTGCCACGCCCGTGCTTACAACTAAGCTTAAGGGCATTCCCGATGAGTATTATGACTATCTGTTTTCTTGCGACGACAACAGCGTACCGTCCTTACAGCAGGCTTTGGAACAGGCTATGTCAACGTCAGAGGAAGAACGGGCGGCAATGGGCATCCGAGCAAGACACTTTATTGCAGAAGAAAAGAATGCGGCAAAACAGGCAGAGCGTATTGTCGGTTTTGCTATGGAGGTAATAAAAAGGTGAAGCTTGTACTGCGTGCACAAAATGTGTATTCGCTTGTTTTAGCATATATGCTTTCGTTTCTTGCGTTGCTTAATTGCGGCAACGCCATATTGAATATTGTCGGCTTGCATACTCAGCTTGATACCGTTGTTTTGTTTGGCGGTCTTGTGGGCCTTATAGCAATCGGTTTGACCCTAAGCGTTATTGATAGAAGCCGCTTTGTAAAGCTGGATGTTATTGCACTGTTTATATTGTTCGGCGCTTCATTTATGATATCTGCACTTTTGGATTCTGCAAATGCAAATTTGCTTTTTACCTCTTGGACCGATGTTTTTGCCAACCCCGTATATGTCTTGTTTTTATATACGCTGACGGGCTATTTGTTCGCTCGTCGGCTTACAGATTACGAATGCTTTAAAAAAGTATTCGGTGTGTTTTCCTATGTGGTTGTGGTGATATCCGTAATCGTGTTCTTTTTTGCAAAGGGATCTTCCGCTTCTCAGTATATGACCTTTTCTTACAATATGCTTACCCAGCTGTTCTTTTTACTTGTAAACAAGCCTGAAAAGCACAAGATTTTTCATTATATTACAGTATCTTTGGGGCTGTTTGCCTTTGTCTTCGGTGGTGCAAGAGGTGCCCTTATCGCCCTTATCCTGACCTATTTAATGTTTTACATTATTAACCACAAAACAGAGCTTAAAAGTATAATTATATACTCGGCTGGAGCTGTTGCCATAGTGGTATTAAGCTTGTTTAAGAAAGTAATATTTGTTCTGATAGAAAAGTTTTTGGATGCACTTTCCATAGAAAGCCGAACCTTTGAGTATTTGCTTAACGAAGAGGTGTTAAGCGACAGTAACCGTATAAACTTCTACAAAGAGTCTTTAAACAATACAGGTCTTTTGGGCAAAGGGCTAATGGGCGACAGAATTATTTTGGGCTCTTACCCTCACAATTTGTTTTTGGAAATATTTGTGCAATACGGTTGGATTTTGGGCCTGGTTGTTGTTCTGGCGATCTGTGCGGCAATAGGTATTCCGCTGTTTAAAAAGACAAGGGCAGAGTTTATTTTTATTATAATGCTTTTCCCTTGCGGCTTTTTGAAGCTTATGATGACGGGCAGCTATCTCAACCAAGAGCCTGCGTTTTATATATTGTTGGGCTTTTGTGTAAACGCAATTGTTAGGAGTAATGGTGATGCGAATACTAATGATAAACACAGTATACGCAGTGGGCAGTACAGGGAAGATAGTTAAGCAGATCTCCCGCAAGGCAAAAGAACAGGGTTTTGAGTGTTTGATAGCCCATCGCTACGAAACCGAAGGTGTGGACTATCCGGAAAACACAGTTGCAGTAAGTTCTTGGTGGGACTGCCATATACATAACAGACTTTCTCGCTTGACAATGCTGAGGGGCGCGTTCTCGGGTCTTAAAACCCGTCGGTTTTTAAAAAAAGTTAAAAATTTTGCCCCTGACATAATCCATTTGCATAATATCCACGGCAACTATATAAACCTGTCTTTGCTGTTTAAGTACATAAAAAAGCACGGTATTAGGGTGGTTTGGACCTTCCACGACTGCTGGCCTCTTACAGGCAACTGCAAACATTTTGATATGGTTGCTTGCGATAAATGGAAGACAGGTTGCGGCAATTGTCCCCAAAAAAACGGTGCACTTGTGGATATTTCCGCATATATGTACGGCAAAAAACAAAGGATGTTTGATGGCATAAAGGATATGACTATTGTCACGCCATCTGCTTGGCTTGCAGAGAAGGTGCGCTTATCTCCCCTTGGCAAATATCCCATAAAGCTAATCAATAACGGCATAGACCTAAGTGTTTTTAAGCCTACGGAAAGTAATTTCAGAGAAAAATACGGTTTGGTCAATAAAAAGATAATACTTGGCGTGTCCTTTGAATGGGATAGAAGAAAAGGTCTTGATGTGTTTGCAAGTCTTGCGGACGCATTGCCTGCAGACTACCGAATTGTTCTTGTGGGCGCAAACGACGAAGTAAAAGAGGCTCTGCCAAACGGCATTATAACAATACCCAAAACCGATAGCCAAAAAGCGCTTGCTGAAATCTATACGGCTGCAGACCTGTTTGTAAACCCCACCCGTGAAGATACTTATCCCACGGTTAATATGGAAGCCATTGCCTGCGGAACCCCTGTGATAAGCTTTAAAACAGGGGGGAGCCCCGAAATAGCAGACGATAGCTGCGGTTTGGCTGTAGAGCGGGATGATGTGGCGGCGATGACGGCGCAAATTATTGAAGTTTGCGAAAAGAAGCTATATACAAAAGAGGCGTGCCTTGCAAGAGCAAGGAGTTTTAATATGCACGACCGCTTTGAGGAATACATAAAACTGTATGAGGATCTAATATGAATATAGTTCATATCTCTCCCAACGCACCTTATAACGACGCTTGGGGCTTTCAGGAAAACCTGTTGCCCAAGTATCAGGCAAAGCTTGGCCATAAGGTAAGCCTTGTTATATCTTGCAAAACCCACGAGGGCGGCAAAATAAAAGAGGTAGCCCCTGAAAGATTTACCTCTGCCGACGGCTTTGAGGTTATAAGACTGCCTTACGTTCAGTATAAAGTAAAAAGCGTAAGCACCGTGTTTTGGAAGATAGACGTTTATCCTTTGCTTGAGGAGTTAAAGCCTGACCTAATATTTTATCACGGCTTGGTAAGCAGAACGGTTTTTGATGTAATAAAGTATAAGAAACAGCAGGAGAAACAAGGCAAGGAATGTGTGCTTATACAGGATAACCACTTGGATTACAACATCGGCACAGACCCCAAGACCCTAAAGGAAAAACTGCTTAGAAGCTATTACCGCCTGCTTAACCGCCGCAGTCAAAAAAGTGTGGAGAGGGTCTACGGCGTAACCCCTTGGCGCAAACAGTATGCGGAGGAGTATTACCGTATATCGCCCCAAAAAACAGATGTGCTTATTATGGGCGCTGACGACGAAAAGATTGATTTTGCCGACAAAGAAAACATAAGAAATGCCATACGTAAGAAGTACGGCGTGGCAGATACGGATTTCCTTGTGGTAAGCGGCGGCAAGATAGATGCAAAAAAGAAGATACACCTGCTTATGGAGGCCTGCGGCAATATGTCGGGCGTAAAGCTTTTGGTCTTTGGCAGTGTTGCCAAGGAGATGGAGGAGGAATACGGTGCACTTTGCGCCAAGTATCCAAATATAGTTTCCATAGGCTGGATAGACTCGGACAAGGTGTATGACTACTTTTTTGCGGCGGATCTGGTATGCTTTCCCGGTCAGCATTCCGTGCTTTGGGAGCAAGCCTGTGCCGCAAAAGCCCCCTGTCTGTTTGCCCGTTGGCCCGGTATGGACCACGTGGATAACGGCGGGAACTCTGCCTTTATAGAAAACGTTACGGCAGAGGAAATAGAAAATAAAATCAAGTCCCTTCGGTTTACCGAAGCTTATGACAAAATGAAAGCCGTTGCCCTGTCCTCGGCAACGGATATATATCTGTACAGTAAGATAGCGCAAAAATCACTGGAACGGAGGAAGTGACAAAATGAAGATAGCGGTAGCAGGTATGGGCTACGTGGGCTTGTCTATTGCTGTGCTGTTGGCACAGCACCACCAAGTTACAGCAGTTGACATAATATCCGAAAAGGTTGATAAGCTTAACGCACGTATAAGCCCTATACAGGATGAATACATCGAAAAATTCCTGGAAGAGGACAAGTGCTCCTATGAAAAAACAGGGGGACACACTCTTGATCTGACCGCTACCTGCAACGGAGAGGAAGCATATAAGACAGCGGATTATATTGTTATAGCCGTGCCTACCAATTATGACAGTGTTCAAAACTATTTTGATACCTCTGCAATAGAAGCGGTTATAGAAAAAGCACTGGCTGTTAATTCGGATGGGGTAATGGTAATAAAATCCACCGTGCCCGTGGGATATACTAAGTCCGTGCGTGAAAAATACAACACCAAAAACATTCTTTTCAGTCCGGAGTTTTTAAGAGAGTCCAAGGCGCTTTACGACAACTTGTATCCTTCCCGTATAATCGTGGGTACGGACATCGAAGACGAAAAGCTGACGGACAGCGCAAAAACCTTTGCGGGTCTCCTTTGCGAGGGTGCGCTTAAGGAAGACGTAGCCGTGCTTTATATGGGCTTTACGGAAGCAGAAGCGGTAAAGCTTTTCGCCAACACCTATCTAGCCCTAAGGGTAAGCTATTTTAACGAGCTGGACA
>SVRF01000003.1 GCA_015064945.1 Oscillospiraceae bacterium
ATCAGCCTTCATATCCAAAGCCTATTTCCAAAGCCTTCTTGTTAACCTCTGCCAAATGAGCCTTATGGGCGGGGATACCTGCGTTTAGGGAGTCCTTAAAATACTCCTCATCAAACAGACCGGTCTTTTTAACTATATAGCCAAGCATAATTACGTTAGCCATACCTGTAAGGCCGTTTTCGTTAGCCAACTCGGTAGCAGGAATATAGAAGTAGCTTATATCGTCACGGCTGCCCTTTTTGTTAACAAGAGAGCTGTCGGTGAAAAGCATACCGCCCTTAACAACGGTGCTTTCAAACTTCTCAAAGGAAGGTGCGTTAAACGCCAAAAGCACGTCGGGAGTGGTTACAAGGGGACTGCCGATAGGCTCGTCCTCTACGATAACGCTGCAGTTACAGGTACCGCCGCGCATTTCGGGACCGTAGGAGGGCAACCAGCTTACGTACTTGTCCTGACGCATACCTGCAAGTACTATCTGCTTACCTGCAAAAAGTATACCCTGACCGCCGAAGCCTGCAAGTAAGATATTACTCATTTTCATTTGCCTCCTTTGTTATGTCCTTATACACGCCCAAGGGGTAATGGGTCATCATATTTTCACGAAGCCATTCCAGCGCCTTATCGGGAGCAAGACCCCAGTTGGTGGGGCAGGTGGAAAGAACTTCTACAAGGCTGAAGCCCTGCTTGTTCTTCTGAACCTCAAATGCCTTGCGGATAGCCTTTTTAGCGGCGCGTACGTTTTTAACGCAGTCCACTGCTACACGCTCTGCATAAGCGGTACCGTCAAGAGTGGAAACCATCTCGCAAACCTTTATGGGATTGCCCTGTATCTCCTTCTTTCTGCCGTAGGGAGAGGTAGTGGTAACCTGACCGAGAAGGGTGGTAGGTGCCATCTGACCGCCTGTCATACCGTAGATACAGTTGTTGATGAAGATAACGGTGATATTTTCACCTCTTGCACCAACGTGTACAGTCTCTGCCGTACCGATAGCGGCAAGGTCGCCGTCGCCCTGATAAGTGAATACAAAATTATCGGGGTGGCTTCTCTTAACACCTGTAGCAACAGCGGGAGCTCTGCCGTGAGGGGCCTGAATCATATCACAGGAAAAGTAATTGTAAGAAAATACGGAACAGCCAACGGAAGCAATACCAACGGTTTCGCCTTCTATGCCCATTTCGTCAATAACCTCTGCAACCAAGCGGTGTACTATACCGTGAGTACAGCCGGGGCAATAATGGAAAGGTACGTCTGTCAATGCCTTGGGTTTGTCAAATACAACCATTATTTTGCACCTCCGTTCATTTCTTCTATCTTTGCAAGTATTTCGTTAGGTGTGGGGATAACACCGCCGGTTCTGCCAAAGAACTCTACAGGGCGGCGGCAGTCGGTAGCAACCTTAACGTCGTCTACCATCTGACCCATATTCATTTCTACAACCAAGAACTTGTCAACCTTTTCTGCAAGTGCGGCAAGCTCCTTCTTGGGGTAGGGCCACAGAGTAACGGGGCGGAAAAGACCTGCTTTTATGCCCTTTTCTCTTGCGGCTTTAACAGCGGTCTTTGCTATTCTTGCGGTGATACCGTAAGCAACGATGCAAATTTCCGCATCTTCTGTCATGTATTCGTCGTACTGAACCTCGTTCTCTTCTATCATCTTGTAGCGTTCGTATCTGTCAAGAACGGTCTGCTCCAAAACTTCGGGGGAGATGTAGAGGGAGTTAACTATATTGTGTTCTCTCTTATTGCCGTGACCGCAGGCTGCCCAGGTCTTTTCGGGAAGGGCACGTTCCTTCTTGGACTCGAAGTCAACAGGCTCCATCATCTGACCGAGGGCACCGTCTGCAAGAAGCATAACGGGGGTACGGTAAATATCTGCCAGGTCAAAAGCCTCGCCCATGAGGGTAGCTATTTCCTGAACGTAAGCAGGTGCAAGCACGATAAAGTGCTGGTCGCCGTGACCCAGTGCCTTGGTTGCCTGCAGATAGTCGGACTGTGCGGGCTGAATGCCGCCGAGACCGGGGCCGCCGCGCTGTACGTTAACGATAACGCAGGGCAGGTCGGAGCCGATTATGTAGGAAACGCCTTCACTTTTAAGGCTTATCCCGGGGGAAGAGGAGGAGGTGAAGGCTCGTTCGCCGGAAGCGGTACAGCCAAGCACCATATTTATTGCGGAAACTTCGCTTTCTGCCTGAAGACAAAGGCCGCCAACCTTGGGCATCTTCTTTGCAAGGTATTCGGAAAGCTCGGTCTGAGGAGTTATGGGATAACCGAAGAAATAACGGCAACCTGCACGAATAGCGGCTTCACCGATAACCTCGTTGCCCTTCATAAGCATTTTTTCGCCCATTATTTCTCACTTCCTTTCTCTACGGTAATAATAACATCGGGACACATAGTGGCACACATAGCGCAAGCTATGCATTTTTCCATATCTGTAATGTGTGCGGGATGATAGCCCTTAGCGTTAAGGGCAGAGCTGTCAAGGGCGATAAGCCCCTTGGGGCAAGCGGTAACGCAAAGCCCACAGCCCTTACAAAGGTCTGTTTTAAAGCTAAGCCTGTTCATTTTTAGCTTCCTTTCTCTGATTCTATATTTAAATTTTTTAACATTAGAACAGCTGTTTTGTTGCGTTGTCCATATAAACAACGTTATCTGCGGCAAGCCCCGTAACGGACTTCAGCGCCGTATTTCCAATAAAGGGGATGCCTGTTTTTTCGGATAGTTCTTCACAAACGGCAATGCCCTTCTCTACGGTATCAGCTGTAGTCTCCTCCCCTAAGTTGGTGTTGTTTACGATACCGCTGAAGCTGAGGCGTGACATAACCTCGATATCACGAAGGGACTGCTCTGCCTCCTCCACAGTAGTGGTAAGAGGGCGGCAGGCATTGTATACGTAAAGCATATCGTAGCCCTGTTTTTCGAACTTTTCTTTATACATGGAGAGGGCGATTGCGCCGTCGTCACCGCCCACATCTATAACCGAAAAATCCGTACCGTCAAAGACGGACAAAAATTCCGGCGGGATGGACGGAATATCCACGTTTGTATTGGCAAACTGAGGGATAATGCAACGTATGCCAAGCTCTCTCAACTCTTCTGCGTTATCGGCGGTGCGGAAATAGGGGTTTACCACGTCAAGGTCTGCTATTGTAACCTTTTTTCCCTCTGATGCGGCAAGCTTTGCCAGGTTGACCGCCACATTGGTTTTGCCTGCGCCGTAATGACCGCAGATTATTACTATACGATTATTGAATTTGCTTATCATTTTATTCACCGCATCTGATAATGTCCCACTGTTTTGCGCCCTTAAGCGGTATGTAAAACACCTGCTTGGGGTGGGGGCAGTTTTCTATTTCTTCCATTTCTTCGTTATACATTTTTTCGATGACCGCATCCCTGCCGCAACTGCCAGCGCTGAGTATCTGCACCCTGTCACCAACGGAAAATTTATTGCGCTGTATACACTTTGCAAGTCCTGTTTGGGGGTCGTAGTCGCTTACGGTTGCCAGATACGCGCGGTCGTTAAGATACACATTGGCACTGCAAACCTTAGCGCTTTGGTGGGGCGAGGTAAAGAAGAAGCCCGTATCATATTCCCTATGGCTTACACTTTCCGTCTCCTTCTTCCACATAGGGTCTACCTTATAGCCCTCGGGGTCTGCCAAGTAAGCGTCGTATGCCATACGGTAGGCGTTGGTAACGGCGGCGGTATAGTAGGCACTTTTCATTCTGCCTTCTATTTTAAAGCTGTCTATGCCTGCCTCTGCCAACTCCTTAATATGCTCAACCATACAAAGGTCCTTGGAAGAAAAGGCGTAAGTGCCCTCTGCATCCTCGGTTACGGAAGCAAAAGGAATACCGTCACGCACATCTGCAAGGACATACTCCCAACGGCAGGGCTGAGCGCACATTCCTCGGTTTGCGTCTCTGCCAACGATGTAGTTGGAAAGCAGGCATCTGCCCGAATAGGAAATGCACATCGCACCGTGGACGAAGCATTCCAGCTCCATCTCCTCGGGTATATTTCTGCGTATTTCCTTGATTTCCTCTAAAGAAAGTTCCCTTGCCAGCACTACTCTTTTTATGCCCATCTGTTCGTACCAAAAACGGCAGGTACGGCTGTTTACCGTGGAGCATTGGGTGGAAAGGTGCATTTCTACCTGAGGGTAGCGCGCCTTTACGGTGGCGATAACGCCCGGGTCGCTTACTATAAACGCATCGGGCAGGCAGTCCTCTATACTCTCAAGGCTTTTGTCAAGGGCTTCCATCTCAAAGTCCCTTGGCATGGTATTAAGGGCGCAGTAAACCTTTGCACCGTGGTTGTGGGCAAAGTCAAGCCCCTCCTTAAGCTCCTCAGGTGTAAAGTTATCGGCAGAGGAGCGCATGCCGAAGCGGTTAAGCGCCATATACACTGCGTCTGCACCGTACATTACGGCAAACTTCAGTTTTTCAAGGTTCCCCGCAGGGGAAAGTATCTCACATTTTTTCATTAATTATTCCCCACATAGGTGCCGTTTTTGATCTGCTCGTTAATTTCTGCCGCTTTTTGCTTGTTTACGCTGTGCTGGTAAGGTGTTTGAGCGTAATAAATATTGCCTGCCAAATCGGCGTTAAAGAAATACGCAGTGGTAAGATTGAATTCTGCCTTGACCTCAGCCGCCATATCGGGGTAAACCGCGGCGTCAAACGCATCCAAGCCGGGATTACATATTGCACCCGCAGGAAGACCCGAATACATATAAGAGTTATAGGGTGTATCTATCTCCAGATGGCTGCCGTTGAGTATATCCACCCTATCCTCGTAAACGCCTTCTTCCCTTATCATCCTCAGTCTTTCTATCTCCATAACGTACTGTATGGTTGCGTCCGACTCCATCTTGTCAAAATCCGCAGAGTTAAAACGGTTATGGAATACCTGGGATATATTCTCAAAGTCAGAAAAGCTCTTGCCCTCTGCCTGCACAATGGAAGCAAAGGTTACCATTTCGTCAAAGGTGAAGCCCATTGACTCGCAGACGGGCTTATAGGTGCTGTAATACTCACTCCATACCCTGGCAGAGAAGGTGTTAAGCATTTTGTTAATAACGTCCACCTCGTCATAATCCTTATAGAAAATGTAGGTGTCGGGGTAAAGATAGCCCTCTAAACGGTAAATTCTGCCTTCGGGATATCCTTCCTCCTCCAAAAGCTTAACAAACTCGTGCTTATAAGGGTACTCGTTTATCGCATATATATAGTTTTCACGTCTGCCTATACCGTTTTCAACAAGCAAGCTTATGATCTGCTCAACGGTATAGCCCTCGGGGATAACTATCGTAACCTCTTCCCTTACATAGGGTTCGGTCGTCAGCGCTTTGATTATTTGGTCATAGTTCATATCGGGGTTAAGAGTATAGGTACCCGCAAGGTACTTGATATCCTCTTCCGGCGGGACTTCTTCGTTAAGGAACATAGTTTTACTAAAGTCGCCGAATATATCGATAATAGTACCTACTATATCCTCTTCCTCACCCTCTACTGCGTTATCGTCAACATATTTGTATTTAACGTAAAACGTAAATACCTTTTCTTCGTCTATAATACCGTTTTCTTTGAGAAGTGCCGCTACCTCAGCTGTGGTCATATTTTCGCTGAGGACAACCTGCTTTTCATCATCTGCCTTGACAAACGCAAATATATCGTTTGCCATGGGGATTATACCGGGCCAGATATCGGGAAAACCGAAGGCAACAAAGAAAGCCAAAATCATAACTGCGAGGGTATAAGCAAGCGCCTTTATTATGCTTATTGTAAGACTGCCGTGGGCACGTTTTTCGCGGTTGCGGCGCTTTGCACGGCGATACGCACGCTGTCTTTTCTTTTTTCTGTTTTTATTTTTATCGCCTGCGGAAAAATGATCCTCGCCAAAAAGCTCCTCCGAGGTCTCGTTATGCTCCACCTTTTTTCCCTCTGCATCGGTAAAATGCCCGCCTTCGGGGGAGGACATAACGGTGTTTTCCTCGGCCTGGTTGGTATAATGGGGCTGTTCCGACTTGATAACCGCAACGGCATCATCTATACCGCTAAGCTCTTTATTGGAAACACGGGTAGGCTGTATGTTTACGGCTTCCGTGGCAGATATCTCCTCTGCGCTCTTTTTTGCTTCCTCAAACAGCTTTACGTCGTCGTCCTGAACGGTCTCAAGTTTGTCTTCCGCCGTCTCGTCGCCTTTTTTTATTCTGTTGGCATCACTGTAGCGTGATATTAAATCGAGAAGCTCGTCCGAGCTTTGTTCGGGATTTTTATTTTCTGTCAATTTTAAAACCCTCCATAAACCAAAACGGCTATGTTAGTGCGTTAATTATAATAAAAGCAGCAATAGGTACAACAAGTGCGGGAGTAATGTATATATACAGGTGATTTACGCTTTTTTCCTGCAAGGGTTCATCCTTATAAAGGACGCTGTAGCTGCTATATATAAGCTCTAATCTGGCAAGCATAATAACGGATGCCAAAAGCAATAAAACAACAAGCACGAAGCCCACGAAGAGAGGACTTGTATTGAACACGGTGGTGCTTATAAATGTAGTGCTTCCGTAAAGGGAATAGCTGTTAAACAGGGTATGTATCACCACCGCAGGCCAAACGGAACGGCAAACCGAGGTAACCGCCCCCAACACAAAGCCCGCAAACAGATATATTAAAAAACCGTCGGCGGTGAAATGGACCATTGTAAAGTACAAAGCGCTTATAATTATGCTGTTTAAGCTGCCGTACTTTTTATACTCGCAAAAAACAATACCTCTGAAAAACAGTTCTTCACACAGCGCAGGCACAAGGGCATAAGCAAGAAACATACCGAACTTGCCGTCCTCCATAGCGAAAAGTGCATCCATATAGCCCTTATCGTTACCCACCTCTACGCCGTTGCTGTAAAACACAAGCTTTATTACAAGAGAGCCGAAAAACACCACGCCGAAGGCACCTGCGGTAAACAGCACGGTGTTGCCGCTTATCTTACCGGAGATAACGGGATAGTTAAGCTTGCCGCCCCTTAAGCCGTAATATATAAACGAGGGCACGGCAAAAACTATTATTTGTATAATTATTATAACCAAAAACACGCTGTCCGTACCGATGTTTTCCGCACTTAGGTACTGTCCGCTTAAGGAAAGAAGCACATAAATAACTGCGGTTAACAAGGGCACGCTGACGGGTGTTGACTTTAAAATATTAAGCATTTACCGTCCTCAAATTTTAACCCTTAGGCTTTTCTTATCTGCTCTGCTATTTTGCCTGCGGCGTCTGCACCCACAAGCATTTCTGCTATTTTAAGCCCAAACTCCAATGACACGCCCATACCCTGTGCGGTTATGAATATGTCGTCTACCTCCACCTTTTCGCCGGTAACGTTAGCTTCGGGCATATACTTCTCAAAACCGGGGTAGCAGGCGATATTTCTGCCGTCAAGCAGACCCATCTGACCGAGCACAAAGGGTGCGGCGCAAATTGCCGCCACGTATACGCCCTTATCAACCGCCTTTTGTACCAGTTCCTTTACAGGGAAGGAGTCTGCCAAGGTCTGTGCACCGGGCATACCGCCGGGAAGCACAAGGGCATCCATATCATCACCGCTTATATCGGAAAGAAGGCGCTGAGCACTTAGCTTTATACCGTGAGTGCTTTCCACCGAAAGGCTGTCCTCTACGGAAACAAGGATAACCTCCGCCCCTGCCCTTGTAAGTATATCGGCAGGTACTATTGCCTCACTTTCTTCAAAACCGTTGGCAAGTAACATTACTACTTTCATACAAATATCTTCCTTATACAACTGTATTTTAATCTATGACCTTATTATTATATCCATTGCAAGCCTTACAAGCTCGCCGCTTATATCCTCGATACTGCGCAAAACGCCGTCCCTTACACAGTCTATTCTGTGCCAGCCGCATTTTTCGGAGGCGTACAGTGCCGCATTGTAGCTGGCGGCAAGAAAATCGCTGTTTTTCTCGTGGATATCCTTGGTAACACCCGTGCTGTCACAGCGTTTTTGCACAAGGCTTTCCGACACCCGGGGCGGCAAGCAAAGATATATCACACCGTCAGGCTTGGGCAGACCCAAAAGCCCATACTCATAACCAACAAGCCATTCCATAAAGTCCTGTCTTGTGTCCTCGGGCAGTTTTGCCATCTGATGAACAAGATTTGCGCTGGTATATCGGTTTGCTATTATAACCGTGCCGTCTTCGTAATCCTTTTTCCAGTCCAGCATATAACTGCTGTATCTGTCCATAGCGAAAAAGCTTGATGCGGCATAGGCGTTGACCGCCATAGGGTCTTCGCCGAACTCGCCCTTCAAATACATCTCCACCAAAGAACAGCCCTTTGTGTTATAGTTGGGAAAGGAGATGCAACGGTGCTTTATTCCCTGTCGCTCCAGGTATTTACAAAGCGCTTTGCTTTGTGTCTCCTTACCCGAGCCGTCAAGCCCGTCTATGGCTATAAGTATACCTTTTTTCAAAGCTTTTACTTCCTTTCGGCTTTACATTTGACCAAACAGCTCACGCATTTCTGCAGCTTTGCCGCAGCTCATCTTACCTTCGGGGCAGGGACCTGAAATACAGGGAGGACCAGCCTTTTTAAACAAGGTAGGCGCAACAACCTTAACTTGTCTGAGCATTTCCGTTGCCAGCTCACGTATTTCCCATTGAGCACGGGAGCAACAGCGCAAATTGAAGAAATTATAAAGGGAGCGTACGTTCATTGTCATAACTATCTTTGTGTCGCAAGCGTTGGGAAGCACGCTTCTTGCGTCCTCAAATGCCAGCTTTTCCGCCGCTTTTTCCGCCGCTTTTTCATCCATACCCTCTTCTTTAAGTCGGACGGTGTGCTTTTCCTTAAGTATAGCGGCAAGCTTTATATAATGCGCCCTGTCTTCTTCCATAGCCTTCAAAAACTCTTCCTTAGCCTCGGGTACTGCTTCTATTGCAGGGGGCAAAATATATGTAAAATGCTCTTTGTTTACGTAGCGTTGGCTTTGCACACTGAAAGAGGCAATGCGGTGACGGGTTATCTGGGCAAGTACCGCTCTGGAAACACCCTCTATACCGAAGGTAAAAACAGCGTGCTCAAAGGGGCTGGCGTGACCCAAGGAGGAAAGCATATTTATAAAGCTTTCGGTCTTTTCGGGGGTCAGACCCTCCATAATACCGTCCACACCTGTTTCGGAATAGCAAAGCTTTGCCGCAGAGGCAATAAGCTTTTCGCAATCGGGCGTGTGTGCAATTATCTGAACCTTCATAAATTTATACCCCTTTACTTTTGATAATTACTGTACCATTCCGTGGCACAGTCCCCCTCTACCTCTGCCTCCTCTATGCCTGTACAGCACTCAAAGGCGGTATCGGAAATAGCGGTAACAGTAGCAGGCAAGGAAAGTTTTCTAAGCCCCACGCAACCGAAAAAGGCGTATTCTCCAAGGCATTCTACGCCCTCGGGCAGAGCTATCTCCTCCAACAGGACACAGCCGAAGAAGCAATAGTCGGGGACGGTGCTTACAGCCCCTTCAAAGCTGAAGGTCCGCAGGTTGTCGCAATGGAAAAAGGCGTTTGACGAAAGCTCGCATCCCTCGGGCAACACCACGGCATTAATTCCGCTGCATTTTCTGAAAGCCCCATTGCCCACAAGGCTTGTTCCTTCCGGAACAACAAACTCTTCTGCGCTAAGGCCCTGAGGACATCTTACAAGCTCACTTTTATCCTTGGTATACAAAACGCCTTCCACAGTGCTGTAGCTGCCGTTTGCCACGGAAACCTCTATCTCCTCAAGAGCGGGGCAAGCATCAAAACTGCTTGCATACACCACTGCAACACCGTTGCCGAGACTTACTTTTTCAAGGGCGGTACAGCCCGAAAACGCACCCTCTGCCACGTTGACAACGCTGTTGCCCACGTTTATCTGCAAAAGGCTTGTGTTGTTGGCAAAGGCACCGGCGGTTATGGCGGTGACGCTGTTCCCACCCAACTCTTCGGGAATATCAAGCACGGTGTCGTCGCCGTAATAAGCGCAAAGCTGTGCCACACCCTCTGCCAATATATAGCCAAAGTCGCCGTCTGTCATTATATCCTCAGACTCTTCGGCGGTGCTCTCTTCACTTCCCTCTGAGCTTTCGCTTCGGTCTTCAAAGCTTTCCTCAGTGTCGTCTGCCTTTTCCGTGCTGTCCTGTGCCGCACTGCTTTCCCCCTCGCTTACGTAGGAGTCCGCCTGCTTATCCTTTTTTGGAGCGCAAGCGCTGACGGTACACACAAGAAGCCCGCAGAGGACTGACAAAAACAAATTTTTAACAATCAACTTCATTACTTACTCAAATTTCAAATTATTACTGCCTACGCCGTTATTTACAAGCCAAGTATGAGCATAGCTTTCTACCTTAACCGTAAATACCAGATTTTCACATTCGTCAAAGGCATATTTGCCTATACTGTCTATTTTTTCGGAAAGGGTAAGGCTTTCCAAATACTCGCAACCGGAGAATGCCCTTTCCCCTATGGTGTTTACCTCATCCGGGTTAAAGAAGACCTTGTCCAAACGTGTGCAACCGAAGAAGCAACCGTCCGGCACAGCACTTATGCCTCGGGGAAGCTTTACATTCTTAAGTCCCCAGCAATGGGAAAATACATAAGTGCCAAGATTTTCAACGCTATCAGGCAGGCTTACGGAGTTAAGAGAAACGCAGTACGCAAAGGCGGAGTTACCTACGGTGCTGAGACTGCCGTCCTCTGCAAAATCAACGCTGTTAAGGTTTGTGCAACCGCTGAAAGCGTTGTTGCCGATAGAGGTTAAACTTTCGTGAACAGTAAGCTTTGAAAGATATGCACAGCCCTCAAATACAGAATCGGGAAGAACGGTAATATTAGAAGAAAGAGCCATATTTACAAGGTTTTCACAGTATGCGAAAGCACCCTTGCCCACAGCACTTACGCTTTCGGGCATAGCGTTTTCCGTTTCTCCGAATTTAATACCGCGAAGGGAAGCGCAGGAATAGAAGCAATAATCGGGTATGATTACAATGTCATCCGCCAAAGCAACAGCGCCCAAAGCATTACAGTAGGCAAAAGAATTAGTGCCCACGCGGGATGCACCTACATAACCCTCGCCGCCTTTAAAGCTTAAGCTTTTAAGCCTTCTGCACCTGTAAAAAGCGTATTCCTCAATGGAAGAGATATTCCCTTTTACGGTAAGATTTACAAGTCGGTCACATTCATAAAAAGCGTTTTTGCCCACGGTATCACCTTGCCAATAAACAGTAAGGTTTTGCAAACTTTGCGGCATCACAGCCAAATTGTCTACATAACTCGTACCGCCGAAAAGCATACCCGCAAACCAGGTTCCGCCCTCCGCAGGGAAGCAGGGAACAGCCAAGGTTTCCAAATCATCACAACCGTCGTAAATGCTAATACCCATAGCGGTAACGGTCTCAGGCAATATTAAGCTTTTTAAGGCACTACAGCCTTTAAAGGCGTTGTTACCGATATTTTCCGCCTCGGTAAGTTCTATACTCACCAAAGTTTCGCAATAGCTGAATGCACCGTCCGCAACGGTTTTGCCACCGGCACGCACGCTTTGCAGACTTTCGGGCACACCACCCTCGCCGAATATATAGCCAAAGCTGTTGCCGCCGTCGGTCCCGCCCACAAAAGGCAGGTCTATGATTTCAATTTTTTTGCAACCGTTAAAAGCACCGTATTCAATACGCTCCACCGTAGCGGGCAAAACCACCTGTTTTACCCCAAAGGCAGAAGTGTCACCCTCTGCCTCCCTATCGCTGAAGGCGTTAGCGTATACCGCAACAACAGCGGCACCGTTTATCTGTTCCGGCACTCTTACCGCAGTTTCGTTGCCGTTATAGCTTACAACAGCTACCCCTGCATTGCCGTTTGTACCGTTGTGTTCGGTTACAGTAAAGTCTTCTGCCGCCGCTTCAGGTATCTCCACGGGCTTGTTTTCTCCGTCTGCACTTTCATCCTTTTCGGGACGGGGGGCAGGCGTTGACTGCTGTGCGTCACCGCCCAGCAAACCCTCAAAATAAGAGTCCAAGTCCACTTCTATACAAGCGCAAAGTGACAGCACCGTTGCCATAAGAACTGCGGCACAAATAAAGCGCTTTATATTTAAGGAAAAGCCTTTTTTAAAAAACATTTGTTACTGTCCTTTCGGATAGCCGAAGCATTATGACCTAAACCTGCCCGAAAGGGCCAAACCGCTATGCTTTTCGGCGTATTTTAATTTGTCGGCTCAGTAATAGGGCTATGGAGATAGTATAACCGTATATTCGTCCTGCTACCCCATTTGAAAATCCTATCTCAAATTGTATTATCACACAAATCTGTCCGTTTGTCAATATTTGCGGCACAATTTAAGCCGACAAAATACAACACTAAACTCAAAACGCCAAAAAACAAAGCCGACCGCAAGGCTTATTGCACCTTTGTGGTCGGTTTAAAGCTGTTAAACAGTAGTTTTTTCTTTTTTGCGCAGGGTCAGCTTAAATATAAGCTTGTCTGCACTGTACAGTATTGCAGGTAGAACTGCGGTTATGAATATGCAGGAGGCAATTGTGCCTATGCCTATAATCAAGCCCGTATCCGCAATAGCGTTCTGACTGGATATAAAGCATATTACAAAGCCTGCTATTATCATCGTCATCCCTGAGGTGAACACCGTGGGCAAGGCAGATCTGACCGCTGCGCTCAAAGCCTCGGCTTTATCCATAGTTTTGCGGTTTGTAAGATAATTGCTTGACATTAAAATGCCGTAGTCGATGGTTGCCCCCATGAGGATGCAGTTGGCCATAATATAGCTCATAAAGAACTCCGTCCTGCCGAACATGCACATTACGCTCATAGCGAACCACACAGCACCTTGAATGATGGATATCAGCACCACAGGCAGGGAAAGGGATTTGAAAATGCCGCTGACTATCAGGAAGAGAGCTACTATGGTTATTACGCTGATAAGCCTGTTGTCATAAGTAAATGAGGTCATAAGGTCATAGGTTGAGGGAATTACCCCTGCCAAATAGCCCTTGCCGAAGTTTCCTTCCACAGCCTTGCCTGCCGCTTTCATAAAAGCGTTTGTATCGTCACCTTGTGCGGGAAGATCCAAGGACAAAAGCATCATAGAATGCTTTTCACCCATAAAAGTTGCCTGTGCCTT
Organism: Oscillospiraceae bacterium; assembly: GCA_015064945.1. Taxonomy (GTDB): domain Bacteria; phylum Bacillota; class Clostridia; order Oscillospirales; family CAG-382; genus SIG636. The sequence continues at coordinate 13,195 of SVRF01000003.1, forward strand.
AGCTGCAAGCGCCTTTGCGCTTTCTATCTGCGCCGCCTTTTCTTCATCGATGAAAGCAGACAACACACCGTCACCGCTTTGAGCGTCTACCAGCTCAAGCAGTTCCGCGGCGGTGGCGGCAGGTATATCCTGCGGTGAATTTGCGGAAAAGTACATAGCGTACACACCTGCCATAAGCTGTGGCGAAATCTCTTCCTCCATACCGCCCATAAATGTGTTAGCGACGGAATAAAGAGCGTCGCATTGCTCCTCATAAGTATAAGGTTTGGAAAGCATTGCGGCAACTCCGCTTTGCTCTTTTATAAGCTCAGCCCCGCTTTGTATCTGCGTTTTAAGCTCCTCGCCCACCAAAGCTGACACCCTGTTATCGCTTTGTATAATGCTGTCGGCAAACAGTATCAAATCGGCGGTGCTTATCTTTACAAGCGCCTTGTCTTTACTTACGGCATTAAAGGCAAACAGAACACTTGCGTCAGCCTCGGAAACGCCCAGCATCCCTGCCGCTTCTTTGGCAGTTATATTTTTTGCCAAAGTATTGCTTAGTGCCGTATAGCTTATAAGCATAGGCTTACCGTCGGATTTTTTAAGTGCTCCTATCTCCTCGGCAAACGCCTTTTCGGCGGCTATATTATCTTCACCGTTTTCATAGACCAAAAGCACCGTGCTGTTTGAACCAAAAACATCGCTTATGGCGTTATCCGTACCCAAATTAGTGGTGTAGCCAAAACTTAGTCCATCCTTTACAAAGAAGCAGAGGACAACCAGACACAAAAACGCAGGAATAAGCACACGGCGCGCTTTCAATGCAAAGCTGCAAAGCCCCGTACCTTTAAAGCTGAGCGCCTTTTTGGAAGTTTTATCAAAAAGTTTTTCGGTAAGCAAAATAAGAGCAGGAAACAGCAGAAGAGAAGCTGCAAGGGATACAAACACACCCTTTATAAGCACTACGCCCAAATCAAAGCCCATACCGAAGCTCATAAACAGAAGTGCAAAAAGACCTGCTACGGTTGTAAGTGCACTTGCGATAACCGGACGTGCCACCGATTTTACGGTTTGGCGCATCGCCTCGCAGCTTTGAGGTATGCGGCTTTTGTTTTCACGGTAGCTGTGAAGCAAAGCTATGCTGTAGTCTATGGAAAGTGCAAGCTGTAAGATCGCCGCAACAGAGCTTGTTATATAGGATATATTGCCGAAGATTATATTTGTGCCCAAGTTGATAACAATGGCTATGCCTGATGCAAAAAGAAGCACCACGGGTTCTAAATAAGATTTGGCGGTAAGAAGCAAAATTACCACCACAAGAAGAACGGCAACGATAAGTATATAACCCATCTCGCCCGTAATGGTATTTCTTAAAGCGGCGGTAGATGCCACCGTGCCGCCGTAGCTGGCCCTACCTGCATACTCATCGTCCATAAGCGCCTTTACATCGCCGTACACCCTGTTTGCCGCCTTTGAATATTCGTCACCCTCAACAAAAACGGTAAATAACGCCGTGTTTTGCTTATAGTTCTTTTCAGAGCTTGCATCAAAGCTTACGCTTAATACTTCGGGCAACTTCGACAGCTTTGCAGAAATCTCCGATGCCGTTTTTTTATCCACGTCCCTTACCATAACCTTTATGTCCGTGGTCATACCGAACTCGTCATTTATTATATTAAGTGCCGTTTTTGTACCCTTTGACTCATCCAAATAGTCGGAAAGACTGTAATTTATCTGTACCTTGCCTACAAGGAACATACTTATTACCGCGGCAAAAAGGAAAACGGCTGTTACCGCCCAAACCTTAATTTTATCTTTTTTTGCCATAAAAACCACCTGCAACAGTCAAATTGGAGGCGGCGTTTTGCCCCCTCCAATTCTATTCTATACCGTTTTATAAACTTAATATTAATCGTTATCGTCGATAAGGTCGGGTATTCCGTCGCCGTCGCTGTCATCGTCACCGATAATCTCACTTACACGCATACGGCGGTCCTTCTTTACCTCTTCTACCTGACTGTGGAGCAGTTCCTTTGTATCAAAGCTTGCCTTAATGTTCTTAATTTCCAAAACGGGACAAGTAGAGTCGGAGCTTTTAACCGTAACCGTACCAACACCGAAGAGCTTTTGCCAAAGGTTGCGTTTTAGGCTTATATCCAACACACGGTAAAGAACAATCTCTTCATATTTGGTGGAAATAAGGCCCGTTTCCATAAAAAGTCTGTCCTTGCTAAGCTTATACTTTGTAAAGCTTATGGGCATACCCATAAAACGCTTTCTGTCCTGCCACAAAATCTCTATATTGTTTTGCTTTTTTGCCATAAACCGTTCCTCCGTAAATTGCAAAAAGGTGTTGCAAACAGCAACACCTTTTTTATGTCTTTAATATCTGTCGGTATTTGTCTTGCGACTGCTGTTAAGCATAGAAATGATATTGTCTATATCGTCGCTTTCGTCAACTGTGCCGTTTTCTGTCTGTTCTGCAGTGGGCATAGGCTTGCTGCGATAGTCGCCTCTCTTGTCGCTGTCAAAACCTGTTGCAACAAGGGTAACAACCATTTCGTCTTCAAGATTGGTGTCAAATGCGGCACCGAAGATGATGTTTGCATCGGGATGAGCTTCGCCGGTGATCATAGCAACAGCATCGTTAACTTCATCAAGAGCGATGTCGAGAGAAGCGGTAATGTTAACAACGATACCCTTAGCGCCGCTGATGTTGGTCTCAAGCAAAGGACTGCTCATAGCCATCTTAGCTGCCTGTTCTGCCTTGTCCTTACCCTTAGCGTGGCCAACGCCCATGTGTGCAAGACCTGCATTGCTCATAACAGTGCTTACGTCTGCAAAGTCAAGGTTGATAAGACCGTCCATAGTAATAAGGTCGGAAATGCTCTGCACGCCCTTGCGAAGCACCTCGTCAGCTTCCTGGAAAGCGTTGAGGAAGGTAATTTTCTTATCGGTAAGGAGCTTAAGACGTTCGTTAGGGATAACGATAAGGGAGTCTACGTGTTCCTTAAGCTTTTCAATACCTGCTTCTGCCTGTGCCATACGCTTTGCGCCTTCAAAAGCAAAGGGTTTGGTAACAACAGCAACGGTAAGTACGCCAAGCTGCTTTGCGGCCTTAGCAACAACGGGAGCTGCACCCGTACCTGTACCGCCGCCCATACCTGCGGTTACAAACACCATATCGGCATCCTTGATAGCGTCGGTAATCTTTTCGATGGTTTCTTCCGCTGCCTTTTCGCCAAGGTCGGGATTTGCACCTGCGCCTCTGCCCTTGGTAAGTCTTTCACCTATTGTGATGGTGTTAGGGGTCTGAGATCTTTCAAGTGCGGCAATATCGGTATTAAGATTTATAAATTCTATATCCTTACAACCAACGCTGATCATACGGTTAACGGCATTACCGCCGCCGCCGCCAACGCCTATAACCTTTATTTTTACAACGGGAGCGTTTAAATCCTTACTCATTTCTGTTCCTCCAAAAGCCAAAATTATAAAAATTCTAATCTTATTCCATTACAATATAACACGTATTTTTAAAAATATCAAGTGTTTTTTTAGTTTTTTATTTACTCTTTTTTAATTTTTTAAGTTTTTTTGCCTTATTCGGGGGTAAAAATCCCCTTATTTATCTCAGAAACGTCTATCCTTCCCTTTTCTCCTCTGTTTCCCAGACTGTGCAGTTTATCTGCTATCCCCTTGGCAAAATACAGCTTTGTATCAAACTCGTCTATGTCGCCCATATACACGTCATAGCAATCGTCAAGTCCCAAGTATATGCCGAAGCGGTTGTTGGCATCTATATAGCCCACACGGCTTAAAACACCTGCATTTATCATCTCGTCGTATGCCTGCGCTATTATATCGCCTGTACGGGCATCCATAAACTCCAATTTTTCGCCCACTATACAGCGTCTTACGTTTTTCGGCTCCATACGTATCTTAAGCAAACCGTAAAGCTTGTCCTCGGATGCGGTGTACTCCAAAATATGCATATCATCCGTAAGCAAATATTTCTCTTCGTTTATATCCACGTACATACAAGGCTCTTTTTCCTCCACGTGGATTATCACGGTGGTTGGAAGGTCACGCTCTATTATCACGTTATTTATGTAAGGCAAGGCCGTTACAAGGCTTTTTTCCTTATCATCTTTATCAAAAGCGTACAGGTTAGTTCCTTTTTCCACGCCGAAGGCCTCTAAGATCTCCTCCTCAGAGTAGCGTGTAAGACCTTCCACGCTTACGGTTTTTATCTTGAAAAGCACAAAAAAGCAAATGGCGGTAGAAACAAGAATAAGCACCGAAAAAAGTGCTACATAGAACACTCTGCGGCGCATACGCTTGTTTAGCTGTCGCTGTTTGATCTCGTCTAAATCTAAGGCCTTGCGTTTATAACGGCCTTGGTTTTCCGACTGCATTATGCTTTTTCTCCTTTATTTTATCATTCCCTCTGCAAGTGCGCAAATCTCATCTGCCGCACCTGCTTTTGCCAAGGACAAAGCGGCTTTTTTCATATTTGATCGCTTTTCTGCATCTTCTGCCAGCGCCTTTACCGCTTCTGTCAGTGTTGCTCCGTCCGTCTTTGACTCCTCAAGAAGCAACGCCGCGCCTGCGTCCGCAAGAACCTTTGCGTTTTTGTACTGGTGGTTGTCGGTTACGTTAGGCGAAGGTATCAGTACAGAAGGCTTGCCCATACAGCAATTCTCCGCAAGGGTTATTGCCCCTGCTCTGCATATTACCAAGTCTGCTGCCGCCAACTGACGGTGCATATCGTATATATATTCCTTAATTTCTATGTTGCCCGCCTTGTCAAGGCCCTTTTCTGCAGCTATAGCACCGTACTTGGCGTTGCCGTTTTTGCCGGTTGCGTGAATTGCACGGACTCTTGCGTTGTCTTTAACATAGCCCTCCAGCATATGAAATACGTACTTGTTTACCTTTTCCGCACCTAAAGAGCCGCCGAAGGACAGAATATAAATTTCGTCTCTAAGCCCCAACTCTTTACGGGCGCTTTCTCTGTCCGCCTTCAAGACCTCGGGCTTCAGGGGATTTCCCGTAAGCACAAGTTTATCCTTTATGCTGTCATCAAAAAACTTGCGGCTTTCCTCAAAGCTTATACACACCCGACCGGCATATTTGGAAAGCTTGCGGGTGGTTACGCCGGGGTATGCGTTCTGCTCGTGTATCAAGGTGGGGATACCGAGGCTTGCCGCCGCCTTTACAGCCGCCCAGCTTGCATAACCGCCTGTACCTATAACAAGCTGAGGAGAGAAGCGCTTAATTATCTTTTTTGCGGCAGAAACAGAGGTCACAGCCTTTATTGCCGCATCTATATTGGAAAGGGAGAGCTTGCGCTTAAAACCCCTTACTTTTACAAATTCTATATTATAGCCCGCCTTGGGTACAAGGCTTGCTTCCATACCGCCCTCAGCGCCCACAAAAAGGCACTGAAAATCGGCGTGGCGTTCCTTTAATGTATTAGCTATGGCAATAGCGGGATTGATATGACCGCCGGTGCCGCCGCAAGAGAACAATACCTTCATTTAAGTATTACCCCTTTTCCATATATGATGAGTATTTGGATACTGAAAGCACAACGCCCATCTCCGCCATCCATATCATTAGCGAAGTGCCGCCGTAGCTGAAGAAGGGAAGCCCTATGCCCGTACTGGGGATAGTGTTGGTAACAACGGCGATATTGAGAAGCACGTGTGCCGCCAAGGAGCACATAATGCCTGCAACAAGGAGAGATGCGTACATATTGGGTGCGTTTTTTGCTATAACGAAGCCACGCCATATCAAAAGCGCAAACAGCACCATTACCACCAATGCGCCGAAATATCCAAGCTCTTCACAAAGTATTGAAAAGATATAGTCGTTATGTGGTTCGGGGAGAAAGCCGTGTTTTTGGTTGCTTTGACCAAGCCCCAAACCCCAAAATCCGCCTGCTGAGATAGCATACAGGGACTGCACGGGCTGCCAGCCTGCGCCGCTGAGGTCGGAGAAGGGATCACGCCATATCTGCACACGACGTATGGAGTGCGCCATGTTTTGCAGAACTATGTACAAGCCGCCTGCACCCACTGCCGCAGAGCCCAACAGCAAAGCCTTGCTTGTGCCGCCCATCCACATCATTGCGAAAACTATAATACAAAGAATGATGGTACAGGAAAGATGTGACTGCAAAACGGTAGTAACGGCAGACATACCCAAAAGCAAAACGAAGGGCAAAGTACCGTAACGGAAGCTGCGCATTTTTTCGGAGTTATCGCTTATATGTCTTGCGCACATAAGAATAAGGGCAAACTTTAAAACCTCGGAAGGCTGAAAGTCTATACCTATATTAAGCCAACGGCGTGCACCGTTACGCTCCAAACCTATGCCGGGGACTGCCGTTGCCGCATTGATAACCAATGCGAAGATAAAAAGAGCAAGGGACACACGCTTCAGGCGTCGGTAGTCACCGAAGGCTATAGCCGCAAGCAAGGAAATAACACCCAACACTATAAACGCTATCTGTCTGCGCGCAAAGTAGAAGCTGTCCTCATACACGCTTTCGGCGCTGGGATAGCTTGCGCTGAACACCATCACCGTGCCTATACAGATGAGTATGGTAAGAATGATGATAAATGGACGGTCGGTCTCACCAACCAGTCGAACAAGCTTTAAAACCGTACCGCCGGACTTACGGGGAGTACCGCTGTGTACCGTACGGGCGGCTTTTGGCGCTTTTGCGGCATCGGAGATGCTTTTTTTACCTGTGGTTCGCACTATTTTCTTTTGTTCCATTTTTTAAGACCGCACCTCTTTCGCCGTTAGATTTTAATTGATGTAAAGTACCAAAACAAGATATGCCGCAACACAGCAAGCCAAGGTCACGGCGGAGAATATGCCTACTATCTTCCATTCCGACCAGCCGCACATTTCAAAATGGTGGTGAATGGGTGCCATTTTAAACAAACGCTTTTTGGTCCTTTTGTAATAAAAGACCTGAAGCATTACGGATATACCCTCGATAAAGTAGATAAGTCCTATAAGGAATATAAGGAGAGATGCGTTTGTCCAAAACGCCATAAGCACGGCGGCACTGCCGAGGAAGAGAGAGCCTGTATCGCCCATGAACACCTTTGCAGGATAATAGTTAAACGCCAAGAAGGCTATAACGCCGCCAAGAACAGCCGCAGTATACACGCTCATTTGCGGCTTGTCAAGGAACACGGCAAAGGTGAAGAACATTGTCATAATTATGCAGGATATACTTCCCGCAAGGCCGTCGATACCGTCGGTAAGGTTTGCGCAATTTATAAAGTATACCATAACCAGCACGGCGATGATATAGTAAAACACGCCAAGCTCTACCTGCCCTCTTATGAAGGGAAGGTTAACGCTGGTATCTATATAGCCGAAGTAGTTGTTTATAAGCAGATAGCTTAAGGACGTTACTATAAGAAAGCCCATTTTTTGGGAAGCAGAAAGCCCTTTGTTGCGCTTTTTAAACAGCTTTACATAGTCATCTATAAAGCCCACCGCGCCCGTAAGCACGGAAAGCAAAAGGTTTATGTGCAGGCGGTAATCCTTTACTCTTTCGCCGTGAACATTCATACAGTAGGGCGGGTCGGTAAGAGTGTCGAAGCAACAGATAGCCACCGCAACAAGCATACCCACAATAAAGAACAAGCCGCCCATTGTGGGGGTACCCTCCTTGCACTTATGCCAATTGGGACCTATATCAAGTATCTTTTGTCCAAGCTTTACCTTACGAAGGACGGGGATGAAGATTTTATACAGAATAAGACTTACGCCAAGAGCTATGGCGAAAGCCGCAAGGGCTACGACCGTATGTCTTGTATACTCCGTCATAGTTGTGTTTTCTCCATTACTTTACGTATATTTGTTCTGTTGCTTGCTTTGAACAGCACTGTGTCCCCTGCTTTTATAAGTTTTTCCAAAAGCTCTGCGGCTTTTTCATATTCCGCTGCAGGGAAAAGATAAATGTTTTCTTCCGCCATACCCTTTTGTGCGGCAGATTTTGCAATATAGCGGGCGTCACTGCCCACACAGATAAGCACATCTGCGCTGTTCGGCACTTTTTCGCCCACAAGGCTGTGCAGTTTTTCTGCGTGCTCGCCCAGCTCCAGCATATCCCCAAGAACCGCAAAACGCTTGCCGCCGCTTGTTTTAAGTACGCCCAGCGCCGCCGCCATAGACTCGGGCGAGGCGTTGTAGCAGTCGGCAATAACCTTTATACCGCGGGTTGTACGTATATTCTGTCGGTTGCCCTCGGTGGCAAAGTCTTTAAGCGCCGTTGCGCTTTGTTCTGCGTCTGCACCCATACGGCAGCTTGCCACAAACACCAAAAGAGCATTCATAACATTGTGTATGCCGTAGGCAGGCAATGCTATTTTTGTTTTTTTGCCGCCGTAGCAGACTGTAAATTCCACACCGTGGGCTGTTTCTTCTATATTCTCTGCATAAGCTTCTTTGCTTTTATCGCCAACGGAACAAAAAACCGCACCCGCTGTATTGCAATTTTTAATAAGCAAGGGGTCGTCGGGCAGGGTGATGCAATCCGTTTCCATACCCTCAAGTATGGAAAGCTTTTCCTTGCAGATGCCTTCCCTACTGCCGAAAGCGAGAATGTGAGAGTGACCGATATTGGTTATTACCGCCGCAGCAGGCTTTATCAGCGCCGAGATTTTTGCTATCTCTCCCGGGTCGCTCATACCCGCCTCCAAAACTGCGTGGGTACAGCTTTTGGGTACGTTAAGCACTTCCATAGGCAGTCCGGTAAGACTGTTGCGGTTACCTGCGCTTTTATAGCAGTTAAAGCTTGCCTCCATTGTAAGATGCGCCATATTTTTTGCGGTGGTCTTGCCCACACTGCCCGTTATTGCAAGCACCTTTAGCTCTGTAAGCTCTTTGTTGCGGTGGTATGCCGCAAGGCGGTAAAGGGCTTCTTTTACGGAAGGTACAAGGATGCTGTTGGGGCAAAAGCGGCTTTCGTCATCTATAATTGCGCCGCCTTCAACGCACATATCAGCCACAAAGCTGTGTCCGTCAAAATTGTCACCTCTAAGGGCGGCAAAAAGTGTATCCGCGCCTTTAATAAGGCGGCTGTCGGAGTTTACCGCAGTAAACAGACGGTCCTTTATACTTTGGGGATGCAAGCGTCCGCCTGACAACTCTGCTATTTGGTTAAGCGTATATTCCATAAAATACCCCGCTATCCGTCTATACCTTCGTAATATCTTATCTGAATTGATACCACCGTGCCCTCTTCCACAGAGGTGCCAGAGGTAATATCCTGCGATACTACCATGGGTGTACCGCTTATTTCAGAGCTGTATGCGCCTGTTACCTTGACGTTAAGACCCGCTCTTTGCAGGTTGGAAATGGCGTACTGTGCGCTATAGCCCTTGATGTTGGGCACGGTAACCATTGCAGGCTCTGTGCCGTAATCCGTATAAAGTATAACCGTACCGTTATCCGTAAGCAAGGTACCGGACTTGGGCATTTGGTTAACAACAATATCACCTTCGCCGATAATGCGGTATTCAAGACCTGCTTCGGTTATAGTCTTAATAGCCTCGTCAACGGTTTTTTCGGTGTAGTTTATAACGTTGATGTTTTTGTGCTCTGCCTCACCGTTTCTGGGTATTTCAAGATAAGGAAGCACCTCGGAAAGGATGCTGGAAACAACGGGCGCCGCCACAAGGCCGCCGTAAAATTCGCCTGCGGTAGGCTCGTCAATCACAACGATGATGGCGACCTGAGGGTCCTCGGCAGGGGCAAATGCCACGCAGGAGCTTACATAGTCGTTGTCCTTTACGGTATCCAGCTTCTGGGATGTACCTGTTTTTGCCGCAATGGAGTAACCCTCTACTGCCGCATTTTTGGTGGAGCCTGTATTTATACCGCCGTAAAGCACGTCTACAATGGTATTTGCCACCTCGGTGCTTATAACCTGACGGTCGCTTTCGTAATCAAAGGTATAGGTTATGTTGCCGTCGTCATCTGTAAGGTATTTTGCAAGATGAGGAGTTACAAGATAACCGCCGTTGGCAACAACCGTTGTCGCACGGAGCTGTTGGATAATAGAGGTCTTGAAGGACTGACCGAAGGAGTAGGTAGCAAGCTCTATGCGGTTGAAGGCGCTGTTATTGGTGCCGTAGTAGTAGGTTTTGGTTTCGCCCACCATATCGCAACCGCTGAGACCTAAATAGCCAAACTCTTCAAAATACTGCATAAAGGTGGTTTTACCTATTCTGAGGCCCAAAGAGATAAATGCAGGGTTGCAGGAGTTTTGCAGGGTCTCTGCAATGCTTTGTGTTCCGTGACCGCCAACCTTATGGCAATGAATGGTCTCGCCGTCCACATCTATGTGACCTACGCAGTCATAGCTGTTGTTCAGGGAGGTTATGCCCTCCTCCATAGCGATGGCGGTAGTAACTATTTTGAAGGTGGAGCCGGGCTCGTACAGCTCGGTAACAACCTTGTTGTTCCACATTTTGTTGAGCAAACTGCCATGCAATGCCGCAAGCTCTTCCTCGGTATACACCTGTGTGTCACCGCTTTCATCACCGGGAACAACCGTCCCCACGGAGTTTTGCGCCGCCTCGTATTCCGCAAGAAACTCGGAAGTGAGGGTATAGGGAGAGTTAAGGTCGTAATTGGGATACACGGCGCTGGCATATATCTCGCCCGTGTTTACGTCCATTACAACGGCGGCAACACGGTTTTCCACCTTTTGGTCGTAATAAACCTTCTCCAGATACTTTTCAACAATACTTTGTATATTGACATCGATGGTGGTTACAAGGTTTGCGCCGTCCTCCGCCGCAACGTAGCTGTCATTTTTGGGAGAAAGGTCGTAACCGCCGCCGTTCTTTCTGTAAACAATAAGACCGTCCGTACCGGAAAGGTAATCGTCATAGTACAGCTCCAGCCCGAAAAGACCGCTGTCTGTACCGTTAAAGCCGATAACGTGGGAGGCAAGAGTGCCGTACTCGTAGTAACGCTTGCTGTCTTCCTCCAGGTTCATCATCGTATACAGCTGGTTGTCTATCTGGAACTGACGCACCTTGTCGGCGGTTTCCTCGTCCACATTCTTTTTTATTACCTCGTACTGACTGTGAGTTTTTTCGGTTCTTGCAAGGATATCCGCCTTGGGAACGGAAAGCAGTTCGGACAGTCCGTCCACAATAAGATCACGGTAGTAGTTATCCCCTGCCTTTGCGTCTGCATCCATTATGCCTTTAGGAGATATAAACACCGTCTCCACGGTTTCGCTCATTGCAAGGACCTGCATATTGCGATCGTATATAGAACCTCTGCTTGCCGGCAGAACCATGGTGCTTGAATACTGCTCCAGCACCTTCTCACGCATTTCCTCGTAATCCATAAGCTGTAGATATGCAAGCCTTGCACCAAGGCCCAAAAAAAGCAAAAGAACAACCGCCAATGCCGCAAAGCATCGGATGGTTACGTCTTTTTGTGTGATTGAAACGTGTTTTTTCATAATAGGAATAATACCTGCCGAACAAAGTAATTAGTGGCTTTCTTTATAAAGTCAATAAGGGTAAAGCGAAAAATTACGCTTTTACCCTAATTATATTGACACTAAAGCCCATATATGATTGTAGTGGGAATGTTTTAATTAGCCTTAACCGCCAAAGAAGGATCTAAGTACACTGCCCGCACCTGCAAGCAAGGTACCGATACCGTTTTCAACCTCGTCCTCGTATTGGTTTATCTCTACCCCGTCCTCGGTGTGGATCTCTATATGATATTCCTCAACAGTACCGTCACCCGCTTTCATACCAAGCTGGTTTTCTGCGTACTTCTGCACCTCTTCCACCGTATCCATCTTCGCAATTTTGGTTTCAAGCTTGTCTCTTTCGGCAATAAGCGTGTCTATGGTGGTGCTGCGCTGTGAAACCTGCTCGCTCAAATCGTCAAGGGTTATGTAGTTCATCATCATAAACAAGAACATAACGGTAAAGCACACAGCTGTAAACACCGTTGTCCAAGGGAACGGCTTCTTTTCCTCTTCCTTTTTCCTTGTTACTATCTGTATATTGGTAAGGTCGGAGGTAGAGCGCCTCGCCGCAGGATGTGCGGGGGCTTTTCGTGCTACTTCGACCTTTTTCGCGCCGGTGCTCATAGCTTTGTTGTTATTGTTTGTAAGGTTATTTTGTTTTTCCATATTGTAAAGCACCTGTTACGAAAGCCTCGCAACATTTCCCTTTCTGTTATTTATAGTTTTTCCGCACAGCGCAGCTTTGCGCTGTGGGAACGGCTGTTTTCCGCAAGTTCTTTTTCCGTGGGCAACACGGGTTTTCTTGTTACAAGCTTTACGGCAGGCTTTTTACCGCATACGCATATCGGTATATCAGGTGGACAGGTACAGCCCTTTGCCGCCGCGACAAATCGGTTTTTAACTATCCTGTCCTCCAAGGAATGGAAGCTGATTATAGCCATCCTGCCGCCTTTATTAAGCAACTTAAGTCCTTTATCTATGGCTTCCTCTACCGCAGCAAGCTCTCCGTTTACCTCTATACGCACTGCTTGAAATATGCGCTTTACCGAGGAAAGCTTGTCCGTTTTACTGCCACGCACGGTATCACACACGGTATTGTAAAGCTGCAAGGTGGTTCTGTACGGAGTCTCCTCACGCCTTTCTCCTATAACAGCAGCTATTTTTCTGCTGAAGCGCTCTTCACCGTACTCCCAAAAAATACGGCTGAGCTCCTCTGTGCTGTACTCGTTTATGACCTTTGCCGCATCCAAGGGCGCACTGCTGTCCATACGCATATCCAAGGGTGCGTCCACACTGTACGAAAACCCTCTTTCAACCGTATCCAGCTGATGAGAAGAAACACCAAGGTCCATAAGTATTCCGTCAACGCCATCAAGCCCTAAATCCGTAAGGACACGGTCTATGTCGCAAAAATTGCTTTTAACAGCGGTAAATCTTTGGTCATTAAGCTTTTTCGCGGCGTTTTGCAATGCGTCATCATCTCTGTCGATACCAATAACTCTGCCGCCTTGAAGCCTTTCAAGTATAAGACTTGTGTGTCCTGCACCGCCAAGGGTACAGTCCACATATATGCCGTCCTGCTTTAGATCCAAAAGCTCAACGGCTTCTTCTCTAAGTACGGTATAATGCTTAAATTCCATATCAGAAGCCCAATTCTATAAGACGTGACATAATGTCCTCGCTTTGCAGGCCTGTGGAAAGCTCTGCATCCCAAGCCGCCTCGTCCCACAGCTCTAAGTGGGTGTTGTTGCCGATAAGCACAACATTTTTATCTATCCCTGCGTAGTCACGGAAATACTGAGGAACTATAACCCTGCCCTGCCCGTCCAAGGACGACCAAAGGGCGCCTGAAAAGAAATAGCGTTTTATATTCCTGTCCTCTACCACCTGAAGCTGTGAAAGCTTGTCTGCAAAGTTCTGCCACGACTCCATAGGATGTATCATTATACATTTGTCAAAGCTGCGGCACATAACAAACTCCGCCCCCAGCTTTTCCCTAAGCTTTACGGGCACTGACAGCCTGCCCTTGCTGTCCAGATTATGTCTATATTCACCAACAAACAAGCTGTGCGCCCCCTTTCTTAGTAAAGTCACCGCAAAACACAGTAAAGCACGGAATTTTTGCTGTTTTTAGGTAAAACGATGGTAAATACCGTGAAACTTTTGGGTTTTTGTTGCACCTTCTACCACAAAATTCCACCCTGTACGGTTTATTATATATTATGTAAAGTCAAAATGCAATAGCAATTTTTACTTTTTTAAAAAATTTTTTGGATTATGTTACCCTGTTTCTTGACAAAAAGCTTATGGGCCGATATAATGGATAAAAAGTTCAATTGTTTACGAAAGGAAAATATAACAATGAAGATCAAAAGACTGATTTTAGTACTTGCGATGACGGTGGCGTTACTGCTTAGCCTTTGCGCCTGCAGCAAGGAAGAAACGAAGGATAATACGCCGAAAGCGGAAGAAAGTTCAAGTACAGAAGCAAGCGAAAGCAAGACTGAAGAAAGCACGAGCAAAGAAGAAAGCACGAGCGAAGAAGAAAGCACGAGCGAAGAAGAAAGCACGAGCGAAGAGGAAAGCACGAGCGAAGAGGAAAGCAAAAACGTGGAAAGCGGCGACTGCACTCCCCTGCTTTACCGTGTTGAGGACAGCGACGGAAGCGTGCTTTACCTGTTTGGTACCATTCATTTGGGCGATGACAGAACAGTGTTTCCCGACTACGTTATGGACGCTTATAACGAAAGCGATTTCCTTTGCGTTGAAGCGGATATGATAGCCTTTGAGCAGGATATGAGCCTGCAAATGGAAGCCGTTAAGAAAATGCTTTGCGAACCGGGCAAAAGTGCAAAGGACTATTTGGGCGAGGAGCTTTATAACAGCGCAGTTGCAATACTTGAAGAAAAAGATTTGTATATGCAAGCGTTTGATTTTTACAGACCCATAATGTGGGAGAGTTTGCTGAGTCAAGCCCTAATTGCAGACTCCGATCTGGGAGCCGAATACGGTGCTGATATTCAACTGCTTACCATGGCAAAGGAAGACGGCAAAGAGGTGCGCGAGGCAGAAGGTGTACTGCACCAATACGACCTGTTGATGAGTGCAGGTGACGAGCCTGTGACCTTAACGGTTGAACAGCTTGTTAAGTACAAAGACATCTATGTGGAACAAACCAACCTTTTGTATAAATTGTGGCTGACCGGCAACGAAAGCCTATTAAAAAAAGCCATTGCCGACGATTACAGTGAGCTCAGCGATGAGGATGCCGCAATAATGGAAAACTACAACAACATTATTGTCGATCAACGCAACCTTGCCATGGCAGACCTGGCAGAGGATTATCTTGAGGAAGGCAAAACCGGCTTTTATGCCGTTGGTGCCGCCCATATAGTAGGCGACGGCGCTTTGGCACAGCTCCTTGCCGACAGAGGTTATACCGTAACAATCGTTGAATAACAGATCACCCCATGAAATCTGACGATTTCTTGGGAACCCCGACAATAAAAGGGAAGGCAGCTGCGAGACTTCTCATACGGAAGTCTCGCAGTTTTATTCACCAATTTTCAATTGTCGAGTTGTATTGCTTAGCAGTTATATTATGCTTCGTATAGTGATATTCGCCTTCCCCGAGTTTGGCAAATAAAACACCATTGAAACCGTGGGGTTTAAATAACACTTTGTTTTTCAATATCTCGCCATAGGCGAGGAATTTTGAAAACAAAATTAAAGTCAAAATAAGGGTTTGGGCTTAATCCAAGAGTATTTGTACATACAAATGCGATGCCGGCGATAATGCAGAACGATAAATAAGGAGTTAAAGGGCAAGTATGAAAACCACAGCAAAAATGTTATTACGATGGCTTGGAGTTTTTCTTCTGTGCTTTTTGGCAATCTATGTGATTGTATTTTTTGGCGGGTGGAAACTCTTTGAAAGCGGTGACCCTATATTGATAGAAATCGGCGTTGCGCTTGTTTTGTCCATCTTCATCTTCGCAATCAACGAAGTGCTAACAAAGCACGAAAGGAAGATAAAAGATTTAGAAGAACACATAAGGAAACTTGAGGATACTATTGCAAAGCAACAAATTACAAATCTATGATTTATCAAGCAAAAAACACCGACGGATTTTCAAGATCCGGCGGTGTTTTTTCATCCTTATGAGAAGCAGTCTATCCTTCTCTCTTCATTTATTTAAGAAGCGATATTTCACGCTCTGCGTTAATAGAGTCCCCGTTCATCCACAACTCAAAATGGAGGTGGGGTACGTCTGCTATCTCCAATATTGCAGTATCGCCCACAGTACCTATAACATCCCCCGCTTTAACGGCGGCGCCTACCTTAATATCCGTAGGAAGCTCTGCTGACAAATTCTGGTATAAAGAGCTTACGCCTGCTTCGTGGACTATCTCTACGGTAGTTCCCATAAAGGGATGCTGTTCCACCTTACTTACAACGCCGTCGGTGTATGCAAGCACCTCGGCGCCAAGTTCTGCGGCTATGTCAATACCGCCGTGCACACGGAAATCCTGCATTGTTTCGGAAAATACAAGGCTGTCCATGCTGTAGCCCTTGATCAGCTCACCCCTCAAAGGGCGCACATACACCGCCGTAGGCTCCGCCTCGCTTTTATCAGGGTCTTCGCTTTCCTCGGGAGGTAACACCTCATCGGTAACACCGGATACATCGCCGCCTACGGGCTTGTCCTGATGCGGAGGTGCGTCAGTCTTGCTGTCATCGCCGAAGGCTACGTTATCACCCGATGATATATGGGTATCGGGCATGGGAAGAGAAACGTCGGGCAAGCTGATGCCGTCAAGCTCAAGTTCGTCCACCGAGTCCTGAACCTTGCCTGTGGCGGTAGCCAAGCTAAGTGTCAGCATAAACACCATACACAGCGCCACGCCCATGTAGATGGCTGACACTGTGTTTTTGGAAAGTCCCTTCTTTTTACGGGACTTTTTCTTTTTGTCCCCTTCTTCGGGGGGAATCGGTAAAAGTTTTTTGTTGTCGTCCATAAAAAATCCTCCGGAAAAAATTTTTTGCCCGTGCTTTTGGGCTTTACCCTATTCTGCACCTTCCGAAGGAAATTTATTCTTTATGTTTTCAGCAAATTAACCGACAAAGAGTAGTATTTGGATAAAAACGCTGTAAAATCTCGGTATAATCCGCCCCCTGTGCCGCCATAAGCACAGCGCTGCATCGAGACATACCGTAGCCGCTTCCGCTGCCGTAACAGTTTATATCAAAGCCTGTTTTTGTGACTGTCACCGCAAAGCACAGACTGTCCAAGCCCAGCGCCGCCGCAAAGGTCTTGCTGTCAAGATTTACGCCGCAAAGCTCTATTTCGGAAACACGGTTACCTGCTGTGAAGTGTGTTTTTCCTATCCAATTGCCATGTTCCCCTTCAAAGACAAGGCCTGAAGCAGAGAAACGCTTGGCAAAATCTGCCTTTGTATATTTGTAAGTGGTTTTATAGCAGTCAAAGCCGCTTTCATCCTCCACCTTTACACAACTCAGATAAGGATACTCGTCCCACGACTCGGTGCTGATACAGGATGACAGGTGGCTAAGCCCCATAATCGGTGTACCCTCATAGCATAACAGCTTATCTTCGGTAAGTAATGCCGCCTTTATGCAACGCTCATCCGCCCCATCGCCCACAGGGTAACAGCAAAACGGGTCACTGCACAGGTCGTAGCCGCTGTGTACGGGAGCTTCCTTACGGTGCAAAGCAAAAGAACGTATTGCCACCGCCTGCGCCTTCAGTGCTTCGGCGGGACTGTCGGGTGCCATAACGCCTGCAAGCGCCGCAACCACGTATTCCTCCAGAGCAAGCCTTTTTGCGGTGTTCGTTTCAACTATATACAAAACAAGCTCTGTTTCGGTGGCGGAAAAGCAGGGAGTCCCCTGAGGTTCGGTAACGCTTTCTTCCGCAAAAGTGCTTTGCTCCGCAGCGTGAGCATCGCCCACATCAGGCAAAAACTGCAGGCAGGGTAATACGGCACACCAGACCGCCAATACGAAAAATAACACAAGATAATACTTCATTAATCCGCACCGCCTTTTTGTTTTATTGTATGCGCCGTGTGTTTTTTTAATAACAAACGAAAAAGCTCTTTACACAAAAAGATTTTTGGTGTATAATCAGCATTATAAGTTTTCAAGGAAGTGTTTATATGAATTTTAAAGTTGTATACAAAGCGCTTTTGTTGTTCTCGATAATAGCGGCGCTTATTGCGGGCGTATTTATGACTGTCAGCCTGCTTCACCTTTCAGGTGACGACGGACTTAATGTATTCCACGCTGACAACGGTGAGTATTATAAGCTGGTCACCTGGATCTTCGGCGTGTGCATGGTTATGTATGTTGCGGCAATAGCCGTTTTGAGCAAACGTATTGACAAACGTTTGGATTTTTCCGGCGTTCCGTCTCGTATTGCCTACGGTGCGATGTCCTTTGCCACGCTGGGGCTTTTCGGCTTTTGCATAGGCAGAGAAGCTTTTGCCGACGGCAGCTATGACCTTGGCAATATGTATGTTGTCTACACGAAGGAAGCCTTTGCAAACGTACAGACAACAAAGGTTTCTTACCTGTATTTGCTGTTTTTGGCAGTGCTTGTGGGTAGCTTTGCCTTCTTTACCTATGCATTTTTCGCAAAAGTCGGCGAAGAAGGTACAAACGACAACTTTGCCGCTTTCTCTATGTTGCCTTCTATTGCCTTGGCAGTTAAAATTATTTACGATTTTCTTTTGCAAAGCGGTCACGGATACGGCGCCCTTTACAATTTCCACCTCTTCGGCTTGGGGTTTGCCCTTATGTTTTCCGTTTACGAAACACGCTTCCGCTTCAAAAAGGCGGCCCCTGCACCGTACGTATTTTTCGGCTTGATAAGCGCACTTTCCACCCTTATTTTCAGCATACCCGCTTTAGTGCTTTTCTTTACGGGCAAGGCAGGGGCAAATTGGCACCCGGCTTTTTGCGCCGTGGATATCGTTATTGTAGTTTACATCTATATAAGGCTGTTTTCTTTAAAGGTTCACCTGTTTGAAAGACAGAAGAAAGAACAGGATATAGCCTTTGCTTTTGAAGGCGAAGAAGAAGAAGGCATTTCCGCCCACGGACAGAGTATTGAATAATTTTTTCAAAAAGCCCTTGATTTTCTGAAAAAGATGTGTTATACTCCTTTAGGATAAGGAACATTTGCTTAAGGAGGTGTGGCGACCTATGGGCGTAAAAATACGCAACGCAAGCCTTAAGCTGTTTTGCATAATTTTATGCTGGGCTTTGCTTTTAGCTCCTTGTGTTTACCTTGTTTATGCGGAGTTTTGTGACACCGCGGCACAGCCCAATTCTGTAGGCAGCGCGCCTGTACTCAGATACCCCGCACTCCCCAACGGGTCTGTGGCGGCTGATGTTATAGAAAACAGCGACGATGACCTGCCCAAGCAGGATCTGTACGAAAATGCTGACCTTATTGTAAGCGTACCCGCTGATAAACACGTTATGTCTGCGGACAGAGTGGATATCGAGGCGGCGGCAGGCCAAGCGCCTGACCTGTATAAGCCCCCCGTGGTTGTTCCCCCTGTTGTTGAGTCCGAGCCGGAAGTGGACAGTTCTGTGCCCGAAGAAGTGCCTGAGGAAGATGACTCCTCTGTGACGGATACCGATAACAGCACGGTAATAGGCGGCAACGAAGGCTTTTACGGTACATACGCTTTACTTACCCAGCCCGACGGTTCTTCCTTTATATACTACGACCAAACTTGGGAAGCCTACGCAAACCACCCCTACGGTGCAAACACCATCGGCGGCTACGGTTGCGGTCCAACATCTATGGCGATGGTAATATCCAATCTTACGGATACGATAATTACCCCCGACAAGATGGGCGATTGGGCACACAGTAACGGTTATTTCATTAATTACAGAGGTACTGCATACGGTCTTTTCCCTGCCGCAAGCGCAATGTACGGCATAAGCTGTACAACCGCTTCTATTTACGATAAGGAAACGATCGTGGCGGCACTTAAGGCAGGCAAGCTTGTACTTACGATAGTCGGCCCCGGCGATTTTACGATCGGCAGTCATTTTCTGCTGATAAGGGGCATTACTGATGACGGTCAGCTGTTGCTTGGTGACAGCGGCAAATATGAGTTTGCTAAGCGTCCTTGGGATTATAACAGGATCATAAACCAAGTAAGAGGCGGTCAGTGTTGGATTTTTGAGTAGACCGTAAACAAAGACAAATATTGCCCCCAAAACGGGGGCAGTCATAAGCCGGTGTGATGGAATTGGCAGACGTGCTGGACTCAAAATCCAGTGGTAGCGATACCGTGCGGGTTCGACCCCCGCCACCGGCACCAACAAAAAACGCACTTTTGTCTATCGACAAAGGTGCGTTTTTTGAATGATGTTTGCCTGCGGCAAATGATGTTGGCTACGCCAATGATGACGGCTACGCCTAATGATGTGTGCCTGACGGCACATTGGGGGCAAACATCGCATCACTCGCGGAACGAAGTGGAGCAACATCATTTTGAGCGAAGCGAAAAACATCATATCGCCGCAGGCGATGCATCATTTGACAAACATATGAATTTATGATATAATAACGGAAAAAGTGGTGCAATTATGAAAGAAAACAAACTCGTTGAACTTTCAATGGATTTTTCCGTTGACATCATAAACCTTGTTAAATATCTGAAAGCTAATCACGAAACAATCATTGCGAACCAAATCGGCAGAAGCGGCACCTCTATTGGAGCTAATATTCACGAAGCGCAGTATGCACAAGGAACAAAGGATTTTATATCGAAATTTGAAATCGCGCTCAAGGAAGCAAGCGAAACGGGATATTGGCTCGAACTGCTATATAGAACAAATTATATTGATGAACAGACCTTCAAAGCGCTATCCTCTAAATGTACCTCGTTGCGCGTTATGCTGATCGCATCTTGTAAAACTGCAAAGGATAACATAAAATGAAAAAAGTAAATATTCTACAACTCATAGCCTCCATCTGCTTGTTGATTAGCAGTATTATAAATCTGTTGAATTTATTGATAGAGATTCCATTTGCACTCTATGTTTGTACAGGCCCTCTTCTCTTAATATCGGTGATCTTGTTTGGTGTTGTCATTGTCAAACAGATAAAGAACAAAAGGAATTTCTACAACTCCTTGGGGTTTTAAATTAAGTGTGCCTTGCGGCACGATAAGCACACCTTCGGTGCGAGAAGCATGCCTTCGGCAAGTGAAGTGCCTGAAGGCGTGGGTGACACACTTAACTTCAGAGGCATACATATATGTAATTCAAGAATATAAAAATCCTGCAGAACAACAAAGGATAACGAATAATGAAGAAGAAAGCGCTACTGATAATTGTTATTGTTGCTATTATGATACCGACAGCATTTTGGGCATCGGCTCTGATCAAATGCGAGATGCTTACGCAAAAATACTATGATGATTTTAAACAAGCGTATACACAAAACACAATGCTTGGAGAAATGGAATATTTCAAAGTGTTAAGCTGTGACGAAAATACAGCCGAGGTTTACTATGTCAGCAAAGATATGACAGATGCCAACGTCTTAACATTCAAAAACAACAATGGCGTATGGCAACAAATATCTTGGGAAACAATTTGGTCTGCATCGGGAAGTGCATCCGGAGTTATATATCCATATTGGTGGCACTTTATTTACGGAGGATTATAATAGTTACTTTATTTAATTGCTTTAGCTTCAACGAGGAATGGTATTTGGTGGAAATGGCATTGACAATTCCACCACAAGAACTTCAATTCAGCAAAATAATTGTTCCCGAGGAAGGCGTTAAGGAGATGGATTGGCAAACCGTTCTTGCCGAGCAATTCTTGAACAATAATGGTACAGAGCGGATTTGTGACCTTTACGAAACACCCGATACTGACAATTCTGATTCTCGTGTCACATTTTTTATTTATGTGACTTCGGGTTCTCTGTTCGGCAGAGAATATAGTCTATGCTGACATCGTAAAAATCTGCCAGCCGTACCAATGTTTCGGTGGGGGGCGTACGCTCACCACTTTCAAATTTTGAAAGAAGCGCTTGCTCTATACCCGTTTTCATTTGCAGAGCTATTTGTGTGTACCCCTTGCTTTTTCGCAGAACTCTAAGATTATTTTTCATCATGAACACCTCTAAAGACATCACAGCATTAATGACATTGTGTCATATTTACTCTTGACAAATATGACGTTTTGTCATATAATCGAGTTGTCGATAAGACATTATTATTTTTTGAGGAAAGAGGCGTTATTATGAGCGAGCAAATGTATGAACAGAAGCTGAACGAAAAAGAAGATCAAATGTTGGACAAAATGAGCAGAGCGCTGAGAGAGATCTGGAAGATTATTGTGTTTTGCTGTATTGGTTGGCTGCTGGTGTGCATCGGCATGAAAACCAATCCGCTGTTCGCCTTGGTCGGTGCACTGGTGATATCCGTTCCGTCGGTTATTTGCGTACGTCGCCACGGTATAAAGAATATTTTTAATTACGACTATGTAATTGAGACTACTTACAGAAGCGGTCGCAAAACCTACGATGTGGATTTGGGGGGCAAGCTGGGCCTTATGGTAATTCAGCTGTTTGCTACCATTTTCATCGGTGTTGTGCTGACCCCTATTCGTTATGTTGTGTATTGTTTGAAATTTAATTCCAACTGTAAGCAGCTGAACTTTAAGCCTGAATTTAAGTTGGGTGTTCTGTTTCCTACCGTTGTCGGTGTTTCTACTTTTATAGTGGGTATTGTTTTAGGCAGCATTTTGTAATAATTGAAAAGACAAAGAAAACCTCGAGAATAAGCTCGAGGTTTTCTTTGTTTGCAAATTCGCCACGCTTTTGACATTTCTTAACCGTACTCTTGCATTTCCCGTTTTATATGGTATAATCGAACTTAGAAAGGCTTGATAACCATGAAACACATTAAAGGCTTTAAAAACGCCCGCATACTTACAGAGGGCGGTATTGCAAGGACAAATCTGCTTATTCAAAACGGAATAATAACAAAGCTTGGGGATTTTGACTGTGATGGACTTGAAGAGCTTTCCGAGGACAAAATCGTTATCCCCGCTTTTATAGACCAGCACATACACGGTGCTGACGGTGCCGATGCTATAGACGGCACGGCAGAGGCGCTTGGCAAAGTCTCCAAGGCGCTTGCAAGGGAGGGTACTGCCGCTTACTTGGCGACCACCACCACCGAAAGTGCCAAGTGTATTGTAAAAGCACTTGAAGCAGTTAAAGCGTACATAGAAAAAGCACCCGCAGAGGGTGCTGGGATACTTGGCGTGCATTTGGAAGGTCCTTTTATATCAAAAAGCTTTCTTGGCGCACAGTTGCCTGAATTTGCGGTCGCCCCTGATGTGGAAACCTTCAAAAGTTACGAAACCGCAAGCGGAAACAATATACGCCTTGTATCCTTTGCCGTGGAGGAAGCAGGCGGCAGCGAGCTTTGCGCTTATCTTGTGAGTCAAGGGATAGTTGCTTCTATAGGGCATTCCGCCGCCGCATACGAAGACATAGAAAAAGCAATAACACAGGGTGCAAGCAGTGTTACCCACACCTATAACGCCCAGCGCCCCTTACATCACCGTGAGGTGGGGGTGGTCGGCAGTGCTATGCTGTTTGACGAGCTGTATTGTGAGGTGATTTGTGACGGTATACACCTGTCGCCCCCTGCGGTAAGGCTTTTACACAGGAATAAACCGAGAGACAAGTTTATACTTATTACCGACTCCCTACGTGCCAAGTATCTGCCCGACGGAGTTTATCCCGAACCGGGCGGACAGGAGGTAACCGTTAAAAACGGTGAGGCGAGACTTGAAGACGGCACCCTTGCAGGCAGCACCCTTAAAATGAACAAAGCTGTTAAAAATGCTATGAAGTTCTTGGGGGTAGGACTTGAAGAAGCCGTGCGGTACGCCACGGAAAACCCTGCCAAGAACTTGGGTGTGTTTGACAGGATGGGCAGTATTGCCGAAGGTAAGCTTGCCAACCTTACGGTTATTGACAGTGATATAAACGTATACCAAACCGTTCGCAAAGGTATTTGCATATATGAAAAGTAAAGGAGAAGCGCAGATGAAGTACAGTATAAAACCCGCAAAGGATATGACCGTTGACGAGCTTATCGGTCAGGTTATAATGATAGGACTGCCCGGCTTGGAACTGGACGGCGGATCCGCCAAGTTTATAAGGGACTACAAGATAGGCAACTACATTTTATTCTCCAGAAACTACAAGGACACCAAGCAAATGAAGTCCTTTATGAAGGAGTTGTATGAGTACAGCGAGGAGATAACCGACTCCTTCCCTTTGGTTTCCATTGACCAGGAAGGCGGTATGGTGGTAAGGCTGTTTAAGGACGTTACCTTCCCTGCCAGTCCTCTAACCACGGCGGCAAGCTCTGTTGAAGACGCACCCTATAAGACAGGCAAAATTATAGGCAGTGATATGCTTAAGATGGGTATAAACCTTAACCTTGCACCCTGCCTTGAGATAAACAAGGACCTGCTTAACCCCTTGGTTAACATAAGAGGCTACGGTGCAACCAAGGAGGCTGTGCTGAGGCACGCATCGGCGTTTGTTCACGGCGTGCAGGACAGCGGCGCGCTTAGCTGTATCAAGCACTTCCCGGGGGCCGGCTCCAGCACTAAGGACTCGCACCTTGAGCTTCCCATAATAGAGGAGTCCAAGGAAGAGATGCTTAATTACAATATGTACCCCTTTACCCATATACTCGAAAGCGACGGGCTTATGAGCAGTCATTGCCTTTTCAAGGCCTTTGACGAAGTGCCCTCTACCCTGTCCAAGGTTTTGCTGACGGACGTACTGCGCGGACAGATAGGCTACGAGGGACTTATAATCTCCGACGGTATGGAGATGAAAGCTATAACCGACCATTACGGCATAGGCAGAGGCTGTGTTATGGCGCTCAACGCAGGCTGTGATATTTTGCTCCTCTGCCACGATTACAACGAACAGAAAGAAGCCTTTGATGCAGTTAAGAAAGCTGTTGATAACGGAGAAATACCCGTAGAGTTGCTTCGTGAAAAGGCAGAGCGCATAAACAAGGCGAAGGCGAAGCTTGCGGAGGGCCTGAAGGCTAATTTTACCGACGGCGACTACGCAGTTATTGAGGAAGAACACGCCCTTATGCAAAGCATAGTTGACAACAGCTACACTCTTATTAAAGGTAACGCCCCCAAAATTGACGGTGACACATTGGTTATTTCCTGTAACGTAAGGGTGGCAAGCATAGCAGAAGACGAGTTTGACGAACGCAACCTTACGGCGGCACTTAAAGCAAGCTTCCCCGAAAACGAGGTGCTTCAGTTTACCAAAGACAAAGCCTTTACCGGTGAGGTTATGGCAAAGGCTAAGGAATACGGCAAGGTTTTGGTATACTCCTATGATGCATATAATGACGACGTGCAGAAGGACACCGTAAACGGCCTGCTTAAATCCGGCAAGGAAGTTTACGTGGTATCCATAAAGGGACCCATCGACCGTCAGTATTTCCAAGGGCTTACAAACTACGCCTGCCTGTACGAATACACGCCCAACAGCATAAAGGCTATAGTAAAACAGCTAAAGGGCGAAATTACACTTAACGGTAAAATTCCTGAATAATTAAGGATATAAAAAAGCCGCACGGTTTTCCGTGCGGCTTTCTTTGTCACTTTACAAGCGATGCGTATTCAAAGCTGTAGCTTGTGCTTGGCATTGATGTTATAGTGCCTGTGGGGTCAAAATTATACCAAATCTTAAAGCATTGTTCTTTTCCGTTGGGGTCTGTAAATAATATGCAATGGTCGCTTACAAGCTCACCCGTTACGGTTTTTGCAATAAACGTCTCCCTTGCGGGAAGCGTGCCGTGCTCGTAGGGAGCACCGTTAATCTCGCAAGGGTCGCCCCTGAAGCTGCCGTAGGTCTTGGCAAAGCGGAAATTCGTAAGGTCTGCGCTTGACCTTATAATAATATATTCCGTACCGCCCCAGTCGCAGTCAAGGTCCGCATTATCAGCTTGTACCGCATGATCAAAAGAGCTTATGTCTACAACATAAGAGCTTAGAGCGCTGTCCTTTCGGACGTAACAAGCTAAGGCGTAAGCATACTCAAGATAGAGACAGTCACCGTCAATGTAATATTCCCCGTGGAAAGAAAGCTTCCCGCTTTCAGCGATGTAAAGGGTGAAATAGCCTTCTTTCGCCAACCATGTAACAGCCTGTTCTTTTGCGTCTCTGATCACCTTGCCTGTACCGTCTTCATTAAGCAACAGTTCTTGCAGGTCACCACTGCCGTCATCATAAATCCAAGTGCCAATAATACTTGTCAGATTTTCTGTTTCTTTTGTGCAGATGTATTCCCCGCCTTTATTGAAGCGCAATGTTAAGCTGTCGCCCTCTACCGTGCATTCTACGGCAAACTCCCAGTTTGACGAAATTTCTACGGGCTCCACGATATCTATTAACAGTTTTTTCTCATTGGTTTCGTCATAACGGTGCCAACCAAATGCATACTCCGCATCATTAGTGATAATGGTTCCTGTGCCGTTAAGCCTGAAGCTGATACTTTTAAACCCTTCGGTATCATCTTCCAAGCGCCAAGTACCGAGAAGAGGCTCGTCTACAGACATTAATTTTACATGACTTTTATAATCGTTATCCCATAAAAAACGCATGCTGAGTATGCCGTCTATTATGCTGTAATCGCATTCGGTTGTGGCAAAAGGCTCCGCGCCATCACCTTCTTCAAGTTCGATAGCAAAGTTGAGCTTATTTGGACGAGCCTTGTCCACAAACCACTCGAACTGCTTCACAACTTGTTCTGTATATATGTTTATAACATAGCCTGTGCCGTCCTCTTTAAACATATAACCTATGTTTTGAGCGGCGCCGTTCTCATATTTCGCCCACAAACCGACAAGATATTTACCGCCTGTAGGGACAGGGAAAATATCCTTTTGTTCTTCCTCGGTGCTTACTTCGGAGCTTTCTTCCTCGGCGCTTACTTCAGAACTTTCTTCCCCTGTGCTTACTTCAGAGCTTTCTTCAATACCGCATTCCACTTTCTTTTCGGGGGTGGACAGGAAGCAAAGGGCAAGTACTGCCGCTGTTACCATAACGGCAATAATTATCCAGAGTGCGGGCTTTTTATAGCTTAGCGCTTTTTTTATTCGTTGCTTTACGCTTATCTCACCGAAAGCTACGGGGCAGGACATTGCACTGCGCCCCTTTACGCCGCAGGCAAGCAGTGCGGTGGCGTAGGCCTTGCGCTCCTCGGTGTTAAGCTCTTTTATAACCTTTTCGTCGCAGGCGTATTCTATATCCCTGCAAAGCAAAATATATGACACCCAAACCAAGGGGTTAAACCAATGAAGGGCAAGGATAAAGAAAGCAAGAGGCTTTACCAGATGGTCAAGGCGCTTTATATGGGCGTGCTCGTGACGCAATACATAGCTTTGGTTCTCCTCGCTTAAGCCGAAGGGAAGATACACCTTGGGTCTTATAAAGCCAAGCACAAATGGGGAGCCTACCTTATCGCCCTTATATATTCCGTTACCCTCTGCAACAGAGGTGGAAAGGGAGCGTTTGAGAAGCAAAAGGCTGAGCGCAAAATACGCAAGCAGTATTGCCGCGCCTGCTATCCACACGTAACTGCCTATCTCCACCGCAAGGGTACTTCGGTCTACGGAGTTGGCTGCTTCCTCCGCCTTGGGGCTTACTACTTTGTTTATAGAATTATCCACAGCCGTTATACCGCTTTGAATTTGAAGCTTGTCTGGCCTTGTAACGGGGCGCACGGGGGATGAAACAACGGGTAAATCGGGCACGGAAACCGTAGGCGTTTGTGGAACGCTGACAGAAGGTGCTTCTTCCTTCGACACCTCTTCCGCTGTTTGGGTATACACCACCGCTTCCCTGTTAGGTACAAGGCTTACGGGGCTTTCGAAGCTGAAGGGCACTGCAAGACTTATTGCCACCAAGCCCCAAAGCAGGCACACCGTCCAACGGGGTGCAACACGCTTAAGCACAAGGCGCAAAACCAACACCGCAAGAATAAGCCAACTTGAAACTATACTAAGGTTAAGTATATCGATAAACAGATTTTTCACATTACTCCCCTCCGTTCTCTATAATGCGCTGTATCTCCTCTACCGCCGCATCGCTTAGCTTTTGCTTTTTGGCAAAGGCGGCAATAAAGGCAGGCAAAGAGCCCTCAAAGCGCTTTTCTATAAGCTCGTCCACATCCGCCCTTTGTACCTCGTCCTTACTTACAAGGGCGCTTACTATAGAGTTTTCGTTTTTAAGCACCCCACGCTGGGACAGCCTTTTTATTACCGTATAGGTGGTTGTGCGTGACCAGCCCAGTTTTTCCTTACACAGCGCCGCAAGAGCAGCACTTTGTATGGGCTGGTTTTCCCAAAGTATAAGACAAAATCTGTATTCACTTTCAAAAATTTTAGGTGTAGTGCTCATATATACCGGCCTCCTTTTGTCTATTCTATTAGACAACTGTAGTCTAACACATTAGACAGCCTTTGTCAATAGGCAAAAACAAAAAGACGCAAAACCTTTTTCACAAGATTTTGCGTCTAATTTTATGCATTTTGAATAAAAAAGTCTATTATTTCGGAAAAGCTGTGGCCTGCCGCCTTCATCATAGAGGGAAAATGGCTATGCTCGGTAAAACCGGGGATGGTATTTATCTCACCAAAGATAAGCTCGCCTTTTTCGGTATAGAAAAAATCCACCCTGGCAAAGCCGTCACAGCTAAGTGCCTTATAAAGTTTCTTTGCCTGCTCCTTCACCCTGTCACGCTCCTCTGCGGAAAGCCTTGCAGGGATATGGATAACGGTTGAAGTGGGAAAATATTTGGCGTTAAAGTCGTAAAAACCGCACTTTACCTCTGTTTCGTCAACCTCACCTACCACAAGCTCTTTCTTTCCCATAACGGCACAGGAAATTTCTCTGCCTACAATGGCTTCTTCCACCAGCACGGCGTCGTCGTACTTAAAGGCAGTATCTATTGCGGCGGCAAGCGCATCCTCTGCGTCCACCTTGGTTACGCCGTAGGAAGAGCCCGCCTTGACAGGCTTTACAAAAACGGGGTAGCCTATTTCTTCCGCAAAGGCAAAAGCTGCATCCGTACCGTCCCCTTCGGTAAGGAGTACCGCCTTGGGCACGATAGCGCCAACCGTTTCCGCAATGCGCTGTGCAACGTGCTTGTTCATACACAAAGACGAGCTTAAAGAGCCACAGCCGGCTATTGGAATGCCTGCCAACTCAAAAACGCCTTGCACTGTGCCGTCTTCTCCGTTTTTGCCGTGGAGAATAGGAAGCGCACAGTCTATGTAAGTGGTTTTTACGCCATCTGCACCGTACTCTATTATACCGTGGGTACTGCGGTTTGGAGACACCGCAACGGGACACAAAAATTCAGAATTTGCAAGCCAGCGGTCGGTGGGGATATCCTCTATATCTCCGTTGTAAACAAACCAATCCCCCTCCTTGCTTATGCCGATGGGGATAATATTATATTTTTGACGGTCTATATTTTTAAGCACTGCATAAGATGAAAGCAAAGAAACGGAGTATTCCGAGGAGCATCCGCCGAAAAGGACGGCTACTGTTTTTTTGTTCAAAGCACATAACTCCTTAGTTTATAGTATCTGCTATCATTATACTCCTTTACCGCTGAAAAAGCAACACTATTTTAAACACGAACGAACCAAATACAAAACGGTGCCCAAAACCATAAGCACAGCAGATACCAAAATATACAGATACATATAGTAAAGCTCCGTCCCGAATACTGACACGCTGTTTACCACATAGCCCGAAATATCAACTACCCCCTTAAGGGTGAAGCCCACTGCAAGACTTATAACGCCCCAATTATACAGCTGCTTCGTCAAACATCGTGGGGATGCAAGCTTAAAGGCGTACAGTAAAGTATAAGGCAACACACCAAAAACAAAGGGCACCAAGGCAAGATAAGTCATATAGGGCGAAGAAACCCCGTGGCTTAAGCTTTGGTAAACAGAACTGAAAAAACCGCAAAATGCCGTTGCCCCAAGAAAAGCTGTAGAGATGCGGGCGTTTTTTCTTCTGTCATCAATAATCGTATCCGATATATACAATATCGCTTACCTCCCTTTCAGATATTCTTTTGCCGTTTGTGGTGGGATTGTTGACTACCCGACCGTTAAAATACATGGTAGAAGAACCGCCTCCGTCCAAATTATATGCGTGTACTGCACCCAAGCTTTGCAAAAACTCTGCAAGCCGGTACAGGCTAAGCCCTTTACTTTCGCTTGTTCTTCCGTCTCCAACAACAAAGGCGTAATGATTGGAGTTGTAATAAACAAAAGCGGTACGGGGGTTGTCAGCCATCGCTTTGTCCACCTCGTCAGAGGTAGTAACGCTTATTTGTCCGTCTTCCACCAAAGCGGGACCGAAGGACAAAATCTGCATTGCCCCTGCTGTCTTAAGGGCTTCTGCGTCGCCGTTGGCAGCGGTAACAATCTCCGTTCTGCCGTCGGAATATATAACCAAGGACTCATCCTCGCTGTAACCGTCGAAGCCGCGGTATAAAGTTCCGTTACGAAGCACGCAACCCTCACGAGCGCTGTAATAATCGCCGTTTATGGCAAGTATGGCATCCTTTGCCTCTGCTATTTCCGATGTTTTCTCCTTAATATTCCTGCCGTATCTGTCGCCTGCAAGGGCGGTTTTAAGCAAAGACGGCCGTGCAAGCACCACATCCGCCACGTAAACGGTAGTGTTGTCTACACGGTGAGTGCTTAGGGTGATTTTAATGTTACCGTCAACATAAGTATCATTTGTAACCGATATTTTTTCTGTGTTTGCGGAAAGGTTTGTCTTCTCTTCCTCTGTTGGATTTACAACAGCAACACCCTTTTGCGGCAATACATAGGTGTAAAGTAATATATATACCGTAAATGCCGATAACAGCAAACCGTAGATTAGCGAAAAGATATATTTCCTCATGCTTTGGTTTCCTTTCTACTGTTTGTATGTACGAAATGTTAGCAGTTCTTTGTTAAAACGACCTTAACTGTAAGCGGCGATTTATGTGATATTTTGCTTTTCACATTTGGTTGACAAAACACGACAAAACGTGCTATAATATTAAATAATTAAATGGAGGAGTTTGCCGTTTGTTTAACATAACGGCAATTGAAATATGACTTATCTGCTTGGTATTGATATAGGCTCTACAACCGCAAAAGCCGTACTTTTAAAGGACGGCGTTACGGTGTACGAAAAATATGCCCGCCATTTCTCCAAAGTAAGGGAAAAGACGGCGGAGCTTATTGCGGAAATAGAGAAGCTCACCGGTGACGAAAAGCTTAGAATAGCCATATCCGGCTCGGCAGGACTTGGGCTTGCGGAAGGCATAGGCATTGCCTTTACGCAGGAGGTTTTTGCAACGGGCGAGGTGGTTAAAAAGCTTGTTCCCGACGCTTCCTGCGTTATAGAGCTGGGCGGCGAGGATGCCAAGATTATATTTTTTGACGGCGGCGTTGACGAACGTATGAACGGCAGTTGCGCCGGCGGTACCGGCGCGTTCATTGACCAGATGGCAACTCTGCTTGACTTGACGCCCGACCAAATGGACGAACTTAGCTTACAGCATCAACGACTGTATCCCATCGCATCCCGATGCGGTGTTTTTGCAAAAACTGACATACAGCCCCTGCTTAATCAAGGTGCAAACAAGGCGGACGTGGCAGCGAGCATATACCAAGCGGTGGTTAACCAGACCATTGCAGGGCTTGCACAGGGTAGACGCATAAAGGGTAAGGTGTTGTTTTTGGGCGGTCCCTTGTATTACTGCAAAGGGCTTAGACAGCGCTTTACAGAGACATTGGGACTTGCGGAAGAAGATGCCATATTCCCTGACTATGCCCGCTACGCGGTAGCAATGGGTGCGGCGATTTACGCAGAAAAAAGCGGCAGTACGGTTACCGCCGCAGAGCTTATGAAGAAGATCAGGCAAACCAAGGAAAATGCGGTGTCTGCCAACAGACTGCCTCCTTTGTTTGCGTCACAGGAAGAATACAGGGCATTCAAGACAAGGCATTCCCTGTCTACAGTACCCAAAATAAACATAGAAGAATACAGCGGAAAAGCATATTTGGGCATCGACTGTGGCAGTACGACCACAAAGCTTGTGCTTATTTCCGCAAACAGAGAGATTTTGTACAGCTATTACGCCTCCAATAAGGGTAACCCCGTTGAGGTGGTAAAGGATGAGCTTACAAAAATATATGGGCTTATCAAAGACCGCATAGAGATATGCGGCTGTGCCGTTACAGGCTACGGCGAGGAGCTTATTAAGCACGCCTTCGGCGCGGATGCAGGCGTGGTTGAGACCATTGCCCATTACACGGCGGCAAAGCATTTCTGCCCCGACGTAGATTTTATACTTGACATAGGCGGTCAGGACATAAAGTGCTTTAAGATACGGGGCGGTGCCATTGACAGCATTATGCTTAACGAAGCTTGCTCTTCGGGATGCGGTTCCTTTTTGGAGACCTTTGCAAAATCAATGGGTTGCAGCATTGCGGAATTTGCGGAAAAGGGCATTTTCGGCAACAACCCCGTAAATCTGGGCAGCCGTTGCACGGTATTTATGAACAGTTCCGTAAAGCAGTCCCAAAAAGAAGGGGCGGCTACGGAGGATATATCCGCAGGACTTTCCGTAAGCGTTGTAAAGAACGCACTATACAAGGTTATCCGTGCTACATCACCCGATGAACTGGGAGAAAAGGTGGTTGTACAGGGCGGTACCTTCCTTAACGATGCAGTGCTTCGCTCCTTTGAGAAAGAGCTTGGCAAAGAGGTAATACGCCCCGACATTGCAGGGCTTATGGGCGCATTCGGTGCGGCTATCTACGCAGAGCGTTTCACCAAAAGCGGACTTATGGACGCAGAAGGGCTTAAAGCTTTTACACATCAGGCAAAAAGCACGGTATGCAGAGGTTGCACCAACCGTTGCCACCTAACAATAAACAGCTTTGGCGGCGGTAAACGCCTTATATCGGGCAACCGTTGCGAAAAGGGCGCAGGCGGAGGTGAAAGCTTCAAGCCACTGCCCAACCTTTACGAGTTTAAGCGCAATTATCTGACTTCCCTGCCCCACGGCGACGGTGACAAGGGAGTTATCGGTTTGCCCTTGGCGCTGGGGATGTTTGAGCTTTTGCCTTTGTGGAACGGAATTTTTACAAGTCTTGGCTTTAAAACCGTGGTTTCTTCCCTCTCCACAAGGGCTACCTATGAGAAGGGACAGTTCTCAATTCCCTCGGACACCGCTTGTTATCCTGCAAAGATAATGCACGGACACATCGAAGAGCTGATAGACGCAGGAGTGGACGCTGTGTTTTACCCTTGCCTCAGCTATAACATAAACGAAAAGGTTTCAGATAACCACTACAACTGCCCCGTGGTTGCTTATTACTCCGAGCTGATAAACGGAAATATGGATATTGGCGAGCGCACGAGGTTTTTGTACCCCTACCTTACGGTAAACAACAAGCGCGAGCTGGCAAGGGAGCTTGGGGAGTGCCTTGCACCCTTTGGACATTTCAGCAGTACAAAGCTGCGCAGTGCCGTAAGCAAGGGCTTTAAGGCATACAACGACTATATGGCGGCAGTAAAAAAAGAAGGCGAAGCGGCACTTGCACGGGCAAGGGCTGAAGGGAAGCGCATAATGATACTCAGCGGCAGACCCTACCATATCGACCCGGAAATAAGCCACGGCATAGATCAGCTTGCCAATACCTTGGGGTTTGCGGTAGTAAGTGAAGACAGCGTGTGCCACTTGACGACTCCGCCGAAAAGTGTGGCGGTTCTTAACCAGTGGACCTACCACGCAAGACTTTACCGCGCCGCAAAATACGCCACGGAAAACGAGGACGCACAGCTTGTACAGCTTGTTTCCTTCGGATGCGGCGTGGATGCCATCACCACCGATGAGGTAAGAAGTATCCTTGAGGATGGCGGCAAGTATTATACGCAGCTTAAGATTGATGAGATAACCAATTTAGGCGCAGTCAAAATAAGACTTAGAAGCCTTATCGGGGCGCTGGAGGAAAAGGAGGCGAATGGCAAAAAATGATGAGCAGTTATGTTGAGTTCACCGAGGAAATGAAAAAGGACTACACCATACTTGCACCCAATATGTTACCGCTTCAGCTTTCCTTGGTAGCAAACGTGCTGAAAAGCGAGGGTTACAATATAGAGCTTTTGGAAAACAGCGGACCGCAGATACCCGAAACAGGACTTAAGTACACCCATAACGATACTTGTTATCCTGCAATTCTGGTTATCGGTCAGTTTATGGACGCATTGCTTTCGGGCAAGTACGATCTTGACAAGGTTGCCCTTATATATTTCCAGACAGGCGGCGGTTGCCGTGCCTCCAACTACATATCTCTTATAAGAAAAGCCCTTAAAAACGCAGGACTTGGACATATACCTGTCATCTCCTTCAGCTTTGCGGGTCTTGAAAAGCACAGCGGTTTTAGGCTTTCACTTTCCGCACTGCACAGGATAATCTACGCCGTAATATACGGTGATATACTGTTTTTACTCAGAAACCAGTGCAAGCCCTATGAGCTGGAAAAAGGTGCATCCCAAAGGATGGCAGATGAATACTGCACATTGCTTGAAGAAATGATGCGCAAGGACGGGGTTTCTTTTAAGAAATTTAAGGCAAACTGCCGTATGATATTGGATGCCTTTGCCGCAATCCCCCGCAGTACGGAAAAGAAGGTGCAGGTCGGCATAGTGGGTGAGATATACGTTAAGTTTTCGCCCCTCGGCAACAATAATCTGGAGCAGCTTTTGGTAGATAACGGTGCAGAGGTTACCATCCCCGGTCTGCTTGACTTTTTCCTGTACTGCATTTACAACAACATTACGGATTACAAGCTGTACCGCAGGGGCAAGCTTAAGTATCCCGTGCTTAAATTTGTATACAAGTTCCTTATTAAGAAACAGCAAGAGATCATCGACCTTATAAAGGAGCACGGTATTTTCCGTGCACCCGGCTCTTTTGCACGGACGGCGGAGCTTATTAAAAGCTATATGAGCCACGGCTGTAAGATGGGTGAAGGTTGGCTTTTACCTGCGGAAATGCTGGAGCTTGCGGACAGCGGCGTTAAGAACATTGTATGCACCCAACCCTTTGGCTGTTTGCCCAACCATATCTGCGGTAAAGGGATGATGAAGCCTATTAAAGACCGCAACCCCGACGTTAATATCGTGGCTATCGACTACGATGCAAGCGCATCAAAGGTTAACCAGGAAAACAGAATAAAGCTTATGCTTGCAAACGCCGCAGAAGAGAAAAAAACACCTGCAACGGTTTAAACAAAAACCAACAGCCGACAACCCCTCGGCTGTTGCTTTTTTGTGCATTCCTACCAAAAAAGCATTGACAAGCGCCGATTTAATGTGTTAAAATTAAAGATAGATTATTTTGGAGGTATGCAATAATGAAAAGACGTTTATGGGCGTTGGCTCTTTCTGTAGCATTACTGCTTTCTGCGCTGTGTGTTCAAACACCTGCCACCGCGGCGGATGCTGACTATATACCTAATATTTTGGAGTACGGAAGCTACAGCTCTTCTGCCGAATTCGTCATAACCTCTTATCACGGTATGGTGGAATTTTCCTCTTTGGCAGGCACCACCAATTTTAAAGGTAAGACCCTTTATTTGGGCTGTGACATTGATATGTCTTTAGGCAATTACACCCCTTTTACCTCTTTCTCCGGTACCTTTGACGGACAGGGCTATGCTTTGAAATCCATAAAGATAAGTGTAACCGATGTTCAGGCCGGAGTATTCGGCACCGTAAACGGCGCAGGCACGGTTAAAAATTTGGGCGTAGAGGGCGGAACCATGACCTTGACCTCTTCATCCGACTCCTACCGTCTCGGCAGTATAGCGGGCGTTAACAAGGGAAAAATAGAGCGTTGTTACAGCACTGCATCACTTACGGTAAAAAAAGGCGGCACGGTTACCGACCTTTCCGTAGGCGGTATTGCGGGCGGTTGCATTACCAGCGGCGTTATTAAAGATTGCTACTTTGCAGGCTATGCCAAGGGGGTTGACCACGCATCCGGCATTTGCGACTGGGGACAGGGACACAATACGGGCTATATCGCCTCCTTAACCAACTGCTACAGCATCGGTGAGCTTGTGGCAACCGAATGCTTTGGACTTGCCAGATACAGCGCTTCCACCTTGGAGGAGAACTATCCCAACGCTATTACAAACTGCTATTACCTTAGCCAATACAAGGACGTTTCCTTTACGGATACCGATGTTTCCATAAACAAAACCGATTTGGGTACGGGCAAGCTGGCGTATCTGCTTGACGGCGGTGCTACAGCCTCCACAAGAACGAGAGTTTGGCACCAAGGTGAGCTTTTTCCCGAACTTTCGGGCGATAAGGCCATAGGCACTTATAAACTCACCCTTAAATACACGGCAAACGGCACTTCCGCAAGCGTTACCGCATACAAGAACGCAGGCGCTACCGTTTCCTTCAGCAACATCACCGCAACACTAAGTTCCTCCGGCAATGTAACAAACAATGTGTTTACAATGCCTGCCAAGGCTTGCACACTTAACATAAGTACTGCTTTGCCTTTGATAAACGATTACGCTTCCAATACATCGGCTACCGAGTTTATTGTTGTTAACGCCGCAGGCTTCACCACTCTTGCAAGCACGGTCAACGCAGGGACGGATACCTTCTCCGGCGACAAGATTTATATGCTTAACTGCATTGATATGAGTTCGGTAAGCCATACCCCTATAGGCGTATATATTTCCGACAGCGACCGCAGCAAGACCTTCCAGGGCACTTTTTACGGCAACGGGAACAAGGTTTGCGGTCTTAACGTAAACAAAACAAGTCTTAACGGCGGCGGGCTTTTCGGTACTCTGTACAAGGCAAAGATATACGATTTGGGCATTTCCTACGGTACGGTAAAAACCGCTAACAGAGCCGGCGGCATTGCAGGCTATGCGGATGCGAGCCAGATTAAAAACTGCTACAATCTTGCGGATATAACCACAACCACAGGCATTGACGGTGCAGGCGGTTTGGCAGGCGTTTCGCGCTCTACCACCAAGTACACCAACTGCTTTAATTTAGGCACGGTTACCGCCACCGCAGGCTGTGCAGGCGGTATAACAGGTTGGGGACAGACCAACGTTGTTCTTACCAACTGCTTTAACATGGGCAAGGTTACCGCAGGCGACGGCGACAAGCAGGGGCTTACACGCTATGCAGCGGCAGGGCTTACAACTATCCCTGTTGCGTCTTATTTTCTTAAAGCGAGCTGTGCTTCCGACTACGGTGTAAGCAAGAGCCGCACTCAGTTTGCGTCGGAAGAGCTGGCGTGGTTGCTGAACACCAAGGGCGGCACGGCAACAAACAGCCTGGTATTTACTACCACTCCGCTGTGTCCCGCTATATGCTACACCGCATCCACGGGAGCAAAGCCCACCGTTAAGGTTACGGTAAACAGCAAGGATTCAGAGGGTAACATCGTTAATTCCGCAACAATGTATAAAAACGGCGGTGAAATGCTGGTTCCGCCGCTTAACAGTACAAACTATATTGCCAACGCAGGTGTTGCAGCACCTGCAAAAGACGGGACGAAGGCTATAACCATGAAGAGATTGGAAAAAGGCACGCTGAACATAGGTACAGCCGCAGAGCTGAACAGCTTTATTTCCGCAGTTAACGGCGGCAACAGCTATGACGGATACACGGTTAAGCTCACTGCCGATATTGATATGAGCGCTTACACCTGCAAGCCTATCGGTACAAGCTCCAAGCCGTTCAGCGGTATATTTGACGGTTGCGGGTTTACGGTAAAGAACTTCAACACCGCCGCATCTAATACAAAATACAGCGCCATGTTCGGCACCCTTAAAGGCGGCACGGTAAAGAACTTGTATCTGGCAGATTCCAGGATTATAGGCGGGTATTTCTCCGGTGCTGTTGTAGGCAACAACTTGGGCGGCAGTGTTATAAACTGCGGCACCAACGCCACGGTTGAAAACCACTATACCACCGCAGAGCACGAGATTTCCGTAATGAGTTTTAATGTCCGTGTAAACAGCGATGCTTCCCCCAACTCGGTATCCGACCGTGCACCCAGAGTAAAACAGCACATAGCGGATTACAACCCCGATATTATAGGCTTTCAGGAGGTTGTTCCCCTTTGGAAGAGCAACTTTGACTCCTGGCTTACGGGTTACAGCAAGGAGTTTATATGGAGAGACTCCGCAGGCACGGAGGCGGCGCCCCTTTATTGGAAGACCGACAAGTTTACCGTGTTGGAGCAGGGCTCATTCTTCCTAAGCGAAACGCCCGATGTTATGTCCAAGGGGTGGGATGCCAACTATAACCGCACCTGCAGTTATGCGGCGCTGGTTCATAAGGCATCGGGAATACTTGTACTTGCCTTCAACACCCACCTTGATAACGGCGGCACGGAGGCGAGACCCAACGGCGCGGCGCTTATTGCAAGCCGTATGCAGGCGTTGGAGGAAAAATACAAGGGTCAAGGCTACGGTGACAATATAGCCATGTACTGCACGGGCGACTACAACAGCAAAAAGAACTCTACTGCATACGCAAATATGACGGCGAATCTTGCAGACCTGAGAACCGATGCCAACACCAAACTTTCCTCCACAAGCCTTGGCACATACAACGGTTGGGGTGCTTCCGACTCTCTTATCGACTTTATATTCACCAACAACCACGGCAGTGAAAGCCTTACCTACAAGGTTAACAACGAGCAGATAAACGGCTACTATATCTCCGACCACTACGCGGTTTACGGCACTTTTGCCCTTAACTATATGCATTTAGGCGGGCTTGTGGGCTACAACAGCGGCTATGTGACCGATTGCTTTACCACAGGTACCGTGGCAGGCGGTATGAACACAGGCGGGCTTATAGGCTATAACACGGGCGTATTGGCAAACAGCTATAACGGAAATATTGTTGATTCCACAGACTTCATGGGTGGGCTTATAGGTGTTAACAAGGGCACTGTTACAAACTGTCACTATCTTGGAAACAGCGCATATACCGCTTACACCAACAACACCGAAACGGTACCCACTCTTACAGAAACAGAGATTAAAACCGCAGACTTTGCCGCAACCCTTTCCGTTGGAAACACCAAGTGGTACCAATCCGAAGGACTCAACAGCGGTTACCCCTTCCCTGCTCCCTTGTTTATGAACAAACTTTTGATAATAAAGAGCAGTTCCGGCTATAGCAGAACCGAAAATAACTACTTATTCTCGGTGAGCGAAAGCACTGATGTTGCCACCCTCGCCTCCAACTTTGACAATGTGGGACTTATCGTACGCAATAACAGCGGCACAGAGATCAGCACAAGCGCCAAGGTAGGCACGGGCTATACCGTAAGTCTGGAGCTTAACGGCACGCTTATAGACAGCGTTACGGTTGTTGTAAAGGGTGATCTTTCAGGCGATGGTGCGATAAACACCACGGATATGGCAGCTATGCGCAAACTTCTTACAGCCTTTGCCCCTGCAGATTTGCAAAAGGCGGCGGCTGACCTTACGGGGGATGACACATTAAACACAACTGACCTGTTAATTCTAAGAAAACATTGCTCAGGCAAAAACCTCATAAGTTAAATCACCCCAAGAAGTCTTACGACTTCTCGAGGACCCCGACAAAAATCACCCCAAGAAGTCTTACGACTTCTCGGGGACCCCGACAACAAATAAAAAACATCGGTAGGAATATTTCCTCTACCGATGTTTTTTCTATTCTGCTTTAAAAAACTTACTTAAACGTTGATGCTTGAGCACATACGCCAAGCAATACATTATAGGCACCAGAGCGAATGCCGCGAAAACATCTATTATGGAATGCTGTTTTATAAGCACCGTTGATGCGGAAATAAGCAGACAAAGCACCAAGGACGAATATTTAAGAAGCTTATACCTTGCAAGCTTTTCGTCCTTGCAAAGGCAAATATGTAATGCCACGCTGACATAAACGTGCATACTGGGAAGCACCGTCGTGGGTGGATCGATACCACGTATAAGCTTTACCGCCTCCACAAGCAAATTTTCCCTTGGGAAAGCTTCCATCCCTGCCCTGTCAAAGTACATGGGGATAAAAGTACAGATAAGCATACACACAAAGGCACCGCCCGCAACCATAACTGTAAACCTGAAAAATTTGGCAGGACGCTTGAAAAAGGTATAAACACCTAAAAGCCCCAGCTGTACATACCAAAGGATATATGGGATAACAAACCACTCGCAAAACGGAATTTTATAGTCCAATCCGCAAACTATGGGATAAGGGTCACGGCCCATGGTTGTTTGCTGCAGCAAAGAGTACCAAAGCCCGTGCACGGGCCAATAGGCAAGCAACCATATTTGCGGATGCGCTTTTAAATATTCT
This sequence comes from Oscillospiraceae bacterium, assembly GCA_015064945.1. GTDB lineage: Bacteria > Bacillota > Clostridia > Oscillospirales > CAG-382 > SIG636. The sequence continues at coordinate 53,283 of SVRF01000003.1, forward strand.
TTTATTTTTGACATAAACACACCTTATTGAGGCTTGCCGTCAACATAAGTGATGGTACGCCATTCCTCTTCATCGCCGTAATAATATTGGGCTTTCCCCTGTAAAAAGCCTTCCACGAAGTCTCCTTTTACCATATCGCCGTCGGCATAGGCAATAACGCCGTAGCCGCTAAACTTGCCGTCTTCAAAGCCGCCGCTGTAGCTGCCGCCTGCGGCAAAGGTCAGAACCGCCTCGTCGTCGTGGTATTTGTTGTGGACAAAGTAACCCTTATAATGGTCGCCGTTTTTAAACAAAGCTGTACCTTCGCCCTCTAAAACACCCTCTACAAAGACACCCGTATAGCTGTTGCCGCCGATAACATAAGTACCCTTGCCGTTTTGTACATTATTTATCCATCCGCCTTCGTAGCTGTCGCCGTTACTGTAAAGATACTTGCCCTGCCCGTGGCGCACGCCCATAACAAAGTCACCTTCGTACACGTCGCCGCTGGTCCAGACAAATTTCCCCTTGCCGTGCCATTTGCCGTCCTTAAGAGTGCCCTCGTACATATCACCGTTGGCACATTCATAAACGCAAACGCCCGTGGGCTTACCCTCGAAGAAGGTGCCAGAAACAAAGCCGCCGTCGGGGAAGTACCAAGTACCCGTGCCGTTTATCTCATCCTCGTACCAAATGCCGTCGTAGCGACTGCCGTCGTTATATTTATATAGTCCGTTGCCGTTGAACATTCCCTCGGAAAAACTGCCGCTGTAGCTTTCGCCGGAATTAAAGACCAAGGTTCCCGTACCGTCGGGCACTCCCTGCACAAGCCAGCCCGTATACAGGCCTTCCCTATACGCTATGGTTCCGTATTCCCTCTCGGGGATATCAAAGGAAGGTTCGTCACTTGCGCCGTCCTCGCTTATTTCCTCCGAGGAAGGCTCATCGGAATTATGCAAAACCTCTTCATCCGAGGTATCTGTACTGTTTCTGCCGGGGGTCATAAGCCGTGTACCTATAAACAGAATGGCAAACACAAGGACACAGATAAGAAGAAGTGCGGTAGCGATATCGCCTGCGGTCATCCTCTGTTTACCGTTTTTATAGCGCTTTATGTCCAGCGCTGTCATAAGCTGTTTGTTGCGCTTTAGGGTAGCTTTATCCACCGACGCCCCTTTTGCATAGCGTGCCGCAGGCTTTTTACCCCTGAACAACAGAGAAAACCACCTGAATACCCACATCAAAGGTAACAGGAAGGGCAGATACTTCAAAAAAGGATACCTTTCCTTCATCGCGCCGAAGGACGGGAACACCGATGAGATAAAATAGCCTAACCTGCTTTTATCCCCACGCTTGTTGGCAGCGCTTATCTCGGCACTGCCGAAAACGCCGCCCGATAATATGTAGTCCGCAAAGTTCTGCGTAAGCTCGTCGGGAGTGTTGCCGTAGAACAAACAATGTATAAGCTTTTTTACCTGTATTTCAAAGCGTACAAGCCCCATGGACTCCAGCACGCTTTTAACATACCCATCGTCCAGCTTTAAACCGCAACGGGAGAAAAATACCTTTATATCCGCAAGCATACGTATACCTGCGCCCGAGGTGCGGACGTGACGGGCAAAATGGGACAGCATATAAATATAAAAATCACTTAGGTTAAGGGAAAGTCTAAAGCCCTTTTCCCCTACGGGCAGGGCACGCTCCATAAGATTTTTGTGGAAGTCACTGCTGTCCGCAGGCTTCCAATGCAGCTCGAATACATTGCCGTTTTCGTGCTTATATATGTCGTGTCCGCTGTGAGAGTCAGTTCTCTTATATCCACAGCTTTCCATTACTTTTTTTGCATCCTTACGGTTAAAACGCTCTATCATTATATCCGTATCGCCCATAAGGCGCATATCGGTGGAGGGGTAATACATACGCATCACACTGCCCTTAAGGGGGAGATAATTAAGCTCCGCTTTGTCAAAAGCGGCAAAGACACGCTTCTCCTCCTCTTCACGGCTAAGGTCCCAAAGCAATGCTTGGTTGTGGACGTCCTCCAGCATAGTGCGAAGTTCTGCGGGAATATCTGCGCCGCTTAGAGAGTAGTAAACAGAGCTTGCCACACCCTGCGACATAGCAAGACGGAAAAACTCTGCAGATTTAACATCCGCAAAGTCTGCATTACAGGCTTTGCCTGCCAAAGCGGCAGCATAAGCCTTGACCAAATTTCTTTCCGTTAGCGTCATATTTACCCTCTTTTACCCCTTAGCATCCGTAAAGCCGTGCGCCGAAGAACACGCAGTCTTCCGTACATTCGATGGGAAAAGCCTTGCAGTTTGCGGCTTTTACCCTCTGTTTCCGCCCTTACGGCAAGTGCCGCCACAAGACTTTTGTCCACGCCTTTTTCCGTAACAAGCTCGTTATCGCCACGGCAGTTAAGGCTGTCTTTTGCGACCTTTACAACACGGTGCAGTACAACTGCCCCGTTTTTGCGTTTATACAAAACAATATCGTATTTTTTGATTTTTGCGGGAGCGGTAAGCTCCACCATCGTAACGCCATCCTTAAAAAGGGGCATCATACTTATACCCGTTACCGTAAGCTCAGCCCTTGCGCCTCTGTCCACACGCTGTTTTATCAAATCGAAAACATCATCATTCTTCAACAAGGCACGCCTCCCTAAGCTTGCCGTAAAATCTGTCCACATCTGCGGCGGCAATAACCTCATCCACTTCGTAGGTGCTTGTAAGGGCGGCAACAGTTTCCTCTCGGTCAAGCCCTTTTTCCAAGGAGCGCCATATAAACGCACCCGTGCCGTTAAAGCTTATCATACCGTTGAACTGTAATTTTGCATCACCCGTAGGCACAACAATATAACTTTCGCCAAGCTCCCTTAAAACAAAGCCCTGCTTTATCTTCATCTTAAATCCTCCGTTGCCGCAAAGGCGGTAAACGCCGCCTCGTCCTGCATATTACAGTCCAAGGAAAGCACGCTGACCTTATCCAAAAAGCTTTGTAAGCTGACAAAAAGCGCATCCATACCGTGACTGTCAGCAGGGCGCAGCATCGACTCCAACAGCAAATAAGGCGTTTTGCTTTTATCCATGGGCTTAACGTAATTAAACTCTGCCCGCCTTAAAAAGTATAGGGCTTTTACAACGCCGCAGGCGTTTATGCGCCCGTATCCGCTGCCGCACCAAGGGGTGCCGAAGGCGTAGGGCACGCCATCGATTATACGGATGGCAGGCTTATCGTCATTGATGATTACGGCACCTTCTATATTCTTGACCCAAAGGGCGGCGTGGGTGGATTTACCGATGCCGCTGGGGGCGGAAAATAAATACACAAAATCCTTGTAAAGTACCGCAGAAGCATGAAGCACAAAGCCACCGTGGTAAAGCAGTTGGCTGCAAAACTCCACACAGCTTAACTGATACTCCGCCAAAGGGACAGAAAGTCCCGCTTGCTGAGCCAATGCCTGTACATCCGCATCCTTAAGCTTTATGCTTATATCGGAAGCGCTATCCCTACTTAAAAAGGGGGCGGCTCTATCCAAAAGCTCATTATACTGAGGGGTCATTTCCACATTTAAGCCGCATATACGGTAAATTGCCATATTACTCCCCCTCTCCTCACGAAAAGGCACATATCGCCTTTTAATACGACTTAATTATATAACAGCAAAGATACAAAGTCAATGCGTTTAGCGGGAAAAACTTTATAATTTTTATTGATTTGGAGAACAAAAGGTGGTATAATGATGTGATGAATATTTATGAAAGGAGTATATCCTTTGGCGTTTTGGCAAAAGGATGCTTGGTTTTATGAAATATATTATTCTTGTGGGCGACGGTATGCCCGACCTGCCCATTGCAGAGCTTGGCGGCAAGACCCCTATGGCTGCGGCAAACAAGCCCTATATGAACTATATTGCCTCTATGGGTATTAACGGCAGAGCTTTTACGGTGCCTCGCAGTATGACCCCCGAAAGTGACACGGCAAACCTTGCGCTTATGGGTTATAATCCCGAGATCTATTCCAAGGGGCGCTCTCCTTTGGAGGCGGTAAGTATGGGCATAAATATGGCAGAGGACGAAACCGCCATACGCGCAAACCTTGTTGCTCTTTCCGACCTGGGTGAGCCTTACGAAGAAAAGATAATGCTTGACCACTCCTCCGACGAGATACCCACTGAGGAAGCACGCATACTTATTGAGGACTTGAACAAGCATTTTGCAAACGATGTTTTCAGACTTTACGCCGGTATAAGCTATCGCCATTGCCTTATCTGGAAGAACTGTCCTCCCTTTTACGATTTCTCCCGTCCCCACGATATCCTTAACGAGACCATCAAGGCATATCTGCCTACCAAGGACACAAGCCGTCCTTTCCTTAAACTAATGAAGGAAAGCTTTGACTTCCTTAACAACCATCCCCTTAACATAAAGCGTGCCGCCGCAGGCAAGAAAAAGGCAAACTCTTTGTGGCTGTGGAGCCCCGGCAAAAAGCCTGCCCTGCCCTCCTTTAAGGATATGACGGGCTTGGATGCATCGGTTGTTTGCGCAGTTGACCTTATAAAAGGCATAGGCCTTTGCGCAGGGATGGACGCACCCGAGGTTGAGGGTGCAACCGGCAATATTGACACCAACTTTAAAGGCAAGGCTGACGTTGCTTTGCGTGAGCTGATGAACGGCAAGGACTTGGTTTATATCCACGTGGAAGCGCCCGATGAATGCGGTCACAGAGGTGAAGCGGACAATAAGGTTAAATCCATAGAGCTTATAGACAAAGAAATTTTAGGTTATATGATGAACGAGCTGGACAAGGCAGGCGAGCATTACAAGATCTTGCTTACGCCCGACCACCCCACTCCCATCTCCGCAAGAACCCACACCTTGGACGCAGTACCCTTTGTTATTTACAAGAGCAACCAAAAGCGCAAGGGCAACATTGAGGTTTACGACGAAAAGAGCGGATATGAAGGCGGCGTATACTTAGAGGACGGTTACAAGCTTATGGACCTGTTCCTTAAGGTTTAACGGAGGCCTTTGTATGACTAAAAGAATTCTGGCCCTGTTGTTAAGCCTTGCTATGGTAGTTCCGTTTTGCGGCTGTGCGGAAGACGAGCCTGCGGTAAGCGAGGAAAAGAGCGAGCTTGCAAAGAAAGACGCGGTAGAAGAAATACAGACCTACGTAGAAAACGAACTAGGCATGAAGGCGGGCGACGGCACCGTTGAGGAATATTATATCGAAATCCACACCGAGGAAAGCACCGCAGAGGAAAGCACCGCAGAGGAAAGCACCGCAGAGGAAAGCACCGCAGAGGAAAGCTCTGCGCCGCCCGTACTTACCACGGTACAACCCGACCCTAACTGCGGTATTACATTGCCCGAAAGTATAGACCCCGACTATCTTGAAACCATAAGACAGACCTTGGACAGCGCACCCTATGCCTGTGCAATGTTCTATGTAGATTTGGAAACGGGTCTTTCCGTAAGCTACAATCCCGACAGAATGTTTGCGGGCGCCAGCCTTATAAAAGCCGAATACCTGATGATGGTATTTGACGAAATACAGGAAGGCAGAGAAAGCTACGACAACGCTTATACCTACACACCCGGGAACAAGCGTGACGGCACCACCAAAATCCCCTATGATTTTGAGTTTGGGGACAAGATCACCGTAAAACAGCTTATAGAATACGTGGTTTGGCACAGCGATAACACGGGATATAATATGCTTCAAAGCTATGTAAGATCCTATTACGATATTTTCGATTGGGCAAAGGAACGCTACGGTACGAAATTTGAGTATAAGGACTGTAATTGGCTTAACGCAAGAGGCGTTACCGAATGTTGGAAGGATATTTACAACCGCTATAAAAACGGCGACGAAGATTATATGTGGTATGTAAGCCTGCTCTTGGAAGCCAACGAAAACAAGTTTATAAGAGGTGGCTTACCCAAGGACGCAAGCGGAAATTATATGTATAAGGTTGCCCACAAATACGGTATGGATATTAATGCATCCAACGACGCGGCAATAGTATTTTACGAGGACAGACCCTACTTTTTGGTAGTGCTTACGGACTATATAGGCATTAACACCGAAAGATTTATAAACGAGGTTTCTTCCGAGGTTTTTGCTATGCACGAGTATATCTGCTCCTTTAACGAAAATTAAAATGCCCCATAAATCCGAAAAGTTTTATGGAGCTCCCAACAAAAAAGGCAGGCTACAAAGCCTGCCTCAGACCGCTGACAAAGGCACAGACCACGAAAAAAGAAAAATATAATTACACATAAAGATGAAAATTCAGGGACGCATCCCTGAATTTTCTGCATTACATTGTATTTTTTCGTTCAAAACGAACCTCGGCTCACAGTACATTGGTACAGTTCTCGCCTCGGTTCGTCTTGTCTGCACTCTTTCTCAGCACTCTGCCAAGCTGATGACAAGTTTGTCATCAGCTTGAGGCAGGCTACAAAGCCTGCCTTATGTTTTCACGAGAAAGGGCTAAGCGAAATGCTTAACCCTTTTATTTCTTTATATTTAACCAATAGTGATAGTACCGAAGGACTCGGTTATCAAATCTGCGTCAAATTTAAGGATCTGTGATGCGTCCAAGCTATCCGTTTTGCCGTCGCCGTTTACATCACCTACAAGCTCGGTTGCAGCATCAAAGGTGATAAGCTCCGCATCGTGACGGAGTACATAAGCAGCATCCAAATTGTCAACATTGCCGTCATAGGTTACGTCGCCCAATACATATTCCTGCCCTGCAGAGGACCAAACAGCATAAAGGGTTACATCTGCATTTGCGGTATAGCTTGCGCCCGCTTCATAAGCAACAACGGTGGAGCTGCTGCTTGTTGCCCAGCCTTCAAAGGTAAAGCCGTCTTTAACAGGAACAATGCTGCTGAGGGTAAGCGCTTCGCCTTCCGTTTTTGTCTGAGCAGAGGGAGCACCTGCGCCGCCGTTAGCATTGTAGCTTACGGTATAGGTGCGTACTGCGTCACCGCTTACGCTTACGGTATGAGCTGCACCTGTAACGCCGTAATTAACAAAGCCTGCTGCATCTACTGCCAAAACAAAGGTCTCGTTAACCAAATCGTTATCGATGCTGATAACAGCCTCACCTGCGGAAAGCGCCTTAAAGGTGATGGCAAAGCCAAGACTGTTATCCGCTTTTACATAATAATCATCGTTTGCCAAGAGATCATCAGCAGTACAGGCAACACTGAGCCAATAGGGTACAGCGCCTTTATCGGCAGAACTTAAATCGGTGGTTTTGCCAGCCCAATTTGCGGGCACGATAGGTTCTGCGGAAACAAGCTGAAGTTTGGTCTTGTCGTATACAAGAGGAAGGTCGCAAGCAACGAGACCGTTGGGTGCGGTTATAGCATTAACATAAGCGTTAACGGTAAAGGTGCTGCCTGTAGCAACGGCAGTTTTGCCGCTTAAGGACATAGCGGCACCGGGCTTGTAGGAGCCGGTAGAGAAGCCGTATGCTTCAAGCTCGTCAAAGCTTACAACGTATTTGTAACCGGAAGAAGCTTGGGTATTAAGCTCTACCTTTATCTTCTTTACGTCCATAGCGGTTTCGCTAAAGGTGGCGGTAACGTCAAAATACTGCTCATCAGTAGAGTCGGGTGCATAGGGTGCGCCCTCGATAGCTACAGAGCTTTCCTCAAAAGAAAGTGAGCTGTAGGAGCCCGTTTCGCCTGCAACCTGAATATCAACAATGTTAAGATATCTGTTGCCGTTTCTGCGAACGCCGCGGAAAACAAGACAGTTCACAAAAGAGGGGGCTTTTAAAGTAAACTCGATTATAGTGGAGCTATAGGTACCCACAAGCTCTACAGTAGTGCCGGGAACGCCGTACATATCGTCAAATTCCACGTCCTCACCGCGAACCTTACCGTCGTTAAGCACGGTACAGGAGGTATCTGTGCAGGAATTTAAAAAGCCGTTACTGTCCTCCACATAAACATAGGTTGCATCCAAAAGCAGGTTTTTGCCGAGTTCCTCTGCACCTGCAGGTACGGTAAATACCACGGTGCTGAGGCACATAAGCAAGCAAAGAATAAATGCAAGGGTTCTTTTCATTGTTATTTTCCTCTCAACATAATATTATATAGATTTAATATTCCCATATTAAAAACGCAAAGATCAAAGGGAAATGATCGTCCTATCCATACGCTTTGCGTATCCAACCGTATACGCAGTGCCGCCGCCTTGCTTGCGCAAATAGCAAACACAGTACTTGGCGTGTTTTACCATATATTCATTGCGAAGCCGCATACAGTCGTTTTTGTAGTTTCGGTTAACATAATGTGCAAGGTCGCAATCAGACAAAATATCATCATAGACCCGTTTGTTGCAGTCCGACCACTTTTCAGACTGATTATCGCAGGGAAGCGCCAACACAAGCTTTATAAAGGGGTATTTGCTTTTAAGGGATAACACCGTCTGTGCCGCCATTGTGTCAAAGCCCAAAGCGCCGCCTGCAATGAACACTACAACGCCCTTGTTGATCAAATTTTCCGTCTCTGCTTTAAGCCTGAGCTCTATATCCTCTACCGCTTCGGCAGGGATAACACGATGGCCCGTGAAGCAACAGCACTGTTCAAGGCTGTAACGGCTTTCTAATTGGTCATGCGTCATAGCTACCCTCAAGAACCCGTTTTCCGTCCTCGTCGGTAACCCATTTTTCATAGCTTTCGGCAACGCCGCCCACGTATTTATAAACAAGCTCTGCCGTTTGCTTACCTGCCTCGTCATAAACATATTCCGTACGGGCAGTTATCTCGCCTTTTCCGTTGCGGGTGGTAACCGAGGAATAATAGCCTTTCGCCGTATATTCATACGCCACAGAGCTTTTAAGCTTATCGCCGCCGTCGTAAATATCTATCTGCGTGTTTTTACCGGCGTCATTATAGCTGTACAGCTTATACTCTAAAACTGCGCCGTCGGTAGTGTAGCTTATGCTTTTTGTCTGCTTACCCTCAGCGTTATACAAAGTGCTAAGGGAAGGCTTGCCGTTTTTATACTCTATCCTTTCGGAAAGCACGCCGCCCAGATAGCAATACCTGTACTCGTTACCGTTTTTATAGATATGGCTGTAAAGCGTACCTTCGTTAGGTGTGCAAAAGCTTTCGGAAACAAGCTTATATTCATTATTGTATTCTCTTATATACGTGCCGTCCGATTGATAAGAAAACTTGGTAATGCTTTCGATCTGTGCGTCTTTATTAAAACAAACACGCTCTTCTACCCTACCCTCGGCATCGTATATATTATCGTAACGCAAAGCATCCGTATAGTAAAACAGAGACTGGGGTTGATTGCTTTGCCCTGCCTTGCTTTCATCGGGAGTGTCCGTCTTATCGCAACCGCAAATAAGCAAAGCTCCGCACAAAACAGCAAGCGTTAAAAGTTTTTTGTTCTTCATAAGCACACCTACTGTTCTATAGGCAAAGAGTTGCCGTTTACGTCATACTTCTCAACAAGTATTATATCGTCATCTCTGTACTCATAAACCTCGTGCAATACAAAAGCACCAAAAGGTGTGTATTGCACCGTTTCTTCCAACAAAACCTCGCCATTTTCGGGGTCAAGGGTCTGAATAACGGTGACGCAAGCTATATTGTTTTCGTAGCTTACGCTTTCTTCCCTGATACACCTTAGCTGAGAGTCGTAGCCGTAAAAATACTCTTCGTTAAGCACGCCGTCCTTGTTATAGACAACTACGCTTTCCACCAAATCGTTTATATTGAGAGACGTAACCGTTTTGCCAGTGTACGCGCCGTTTTTGTCATAGCCCTTGGCTATAACCTCACGGCCGTTTACCGTATACAAGGTGTCGGTAAGCACGTCACCGTTTTGCCTGTAATTTATCTGTTGTTCAAGTTGTCCGTCAAAGCCGTAAAAGCTTTCGCTTTTCAAAAAATTGCCGTCATACAGCCTTTCGGCAAATATAATGCCGTCCTCCCTGTAATCACGCAGGGCATAGGTGCCGTCCTCATACTCGGTCCTTACGGTATAAATTGCACCGCTGTATTCTTGCTTTGCGCTTTCTTCGATTTCTCCGCTTTGGTCGTAAGTTTGCTCTTCTTTTTCGCAAGCTGCGGAAGAAAAAACAAAAAGGGTAAGGAAAAACAAAATGATATACTTCTTCACGGTCTTCCTACCCCCCCATTATCAATCTGATGATTATTATAATACACAGTATTACCTTTTGTCAAGAAAAACAAAAAAACTATTGCAATAATTGCTGTGTAGCTGTAAAATATTTATGGTATTTCAAATATTCGGAGGCATTTATGGCAAGAAGGTTAATTTGTTCTTTGCTTTTTATTTCCATCATTATTATGTCGTGCTTTGCCTGTCAAAAGGAAACCTCCTCGGAAGAGTCGGAAAAAAGCAGTTATATAAGTGAATCTGCAGTGCAAAGCGACACTCAAAAAGAAGAGAGCATCCCCTCTGAAGGCAGTGCGGATAAAAGCAACTTTTACATAATGTTTATAGACGTGGGGCAGGCTGACGCAAGCCTTATAATGTGCGATGGGCACTATATGCTTATCGACGGCGGCAACGTGGCGGACAGCAACCGCATTTACAGCGTACTGAAATCCCGCGGAGTGAAGCATTTGGACTACGTTATAGGAACCCACGCCCACGAGGACCATATAGGCGGGATAACGGCAGCATTCAGCGCCTGTACGGTGGGTAAGGTTTTTTCGCCCGTGACGGAAGCGGAAAACGTCCCCTTTAACAACTTTAAAAAGGCTGCGCAAAGGCAAGGGCTTTCCCTTGATATGCCCAAGCTTGACACGGTATATACCCTTGGCAACAGCCGTTTTACAGTACTTGCACCAAGAGCTGATTACGTCGATGTCAACAACAGCTCTATAGTACTGCGCCTGGAATACGGCGACAACGTATTTTTGTTTACGGGAGATGCGGAAAGAGAAAGCGAGCAGGCAATGCTTAACGCAGGATGTAACCTCTCTGCCGACCTGCTTAAGGTGGGGCACCACGGCAGCAACTCCTCCAGCACCTATGCCTTCCTGCGCGAAGTAATGCCCACTTATGCAATAATCTCCGCAGGTGCGGATAATGACTACGGCCATCCCCACAAGGAAGTGCTTGACAGGCTGAACGATGCCGACGCAAAGGTACTGCGCACCGATAAGTCAGGGGGCATTGTATGTTACAGCGACGGACAAGAGCTGCGCTTTGAATACGGCGTGGACGACGGCAACGTAAGCTACAAATACATCGGCAACAAAAACAACGGAACACTGCACACTACACAGTGCGGAGGTCTGCCCAAAGAGGAAAACAGGGAGTACTTTGTTGACCTTGAAGACGCAGAGCGTGTGGGATATACAAAGCGTTGCAGCAACTGTATGGGGAATTGAATTTATGAAAAACGGAAGCGGAGATAATCTGCTTCCGTTTTTTGCAAAAAACTATTGACAAATCGGTCTACGCAGTGTAGAATGTAGTTGTCTACAGACAGTAGAACAAAAGGAGGGTTTTATTATGGAATGGCATATAGGCGCAGTAGAGTCCCGTTTTGCGGATATGATATGGGAAAGCGCACCTGTAGCGTCGGGCGTGCTTGCCAAAAAGAGTGCGGAGCTTTTGGGGTGGAAGAAATCCACTACCTACACGGTGCTTAAGAGACTTTGTGACAAAGGGCTGTTTGTTAACGACGGCGGAACCGTCAAGGTGCTGTTAAGCAAGGATGAATTTTACCGTTTGCGCAGTGTAAAATTTGTAGACGAAACCTTTAACGGCTCGTTGCCTGCGTTTTTGGCGGCATTCACCGCAAACCAAAAGCTCTCCGAGGAGGATATAGCGAAGCTTAGACAGATCGTTGACAGCTACGGGGAGGAATAAAAATGGAAGCTTTGTTTGTAAAACTGCTTAATATAAGCATTACGGCAAGCTGGATGGCACTGGCGGTTATTGTATTACGACTGTTTTTAAAGAAGACCCCAAAATTTATAACTGTACTTATGTGGGCACTTGTAGGGATCAGACTGCTTATCCCCTTCTCTATCGAAAGCAATTTCAGCCTTGTGCCGAATGCGGAACCGATAATTATGGAAGAAGGAAACGAAGTTGAGCTTCCCGATTTCGACTACGTATACACACCACCTGCGGCAGGCAGCGACAATTTGATAATAATACCGCCTGCAGGAAATACGGAAACAGATACCCCCACGCTTAATCCGCCCCAAACACAGGTGCAAAATACACCTGCGGAAGAGCCTGCCCAAGAGGAAAACAACCTTTGGGCAGTCCTTGCAAAAATATGGCTTGCAGGTATGGGCATAATGCTTATCTATGCCGCCGCCAGCTACCTGAAGGTAAGAAGCACCGTGAAGGAAGCGATGCACCTTAAGGACCGTGTTTGGGTGGGGGACAATGTATCAACACCCTTTATTTTGGGTCTTGTAAGACCGAAGATATATCTGCCCTCTTCTTTAAGTGACGAGGACGGGGAATACGTAACCGCCCACGAAACAGCACATCTTAAGCGCGGCGACCATTTGTGGAAGCCCCTGGGATTTTTGCTGCTTGCCCTTTACTGGTACAATCCGCTTATGTGGGTATCCTATATTCTGCTTTGCAGGGATATAGAGCTTGCCGCAGACGAAAAGGTTATAAAAGGCCTTGGAGAGGAGTACAAAAAGCCCTATTCTCATGCACTTATAAACTGCAGTGCCCACCGCAAGCTGATAAGTGTTTGTCCTCTTGCCTTTGGCGAGGTTGCGGTGAAAAACAGGATAAAGTCGGTACTTAACTACAAGCGCCCTGCCTTTTGGGTGATGATAGTTACCGTGCTCCTTTGCCTTGCGGCAGCACTTATGTTTATGACCAATCCCAAAGATGAAGCCCCCTCGGACGGCAAAGAAAATGCCGAGGAAAGCAGCGAAGAGCTTAGCGAAAGCGCCGAGAACAGCGACTTCGAAGACTACAGTCAAAGCGTTGCTGACAGCACCTCCGAAGAGGACAGCCAAAGCGTTGCTGACAGCATCTCCGAAGAGGACAGCCAAAGTGCGCCTGACAGTATCTCTGAGGAAGACAGTCAAAGCGTTGCTGACAGCAGCTCCGAGGAGGACAACCAAAGCGTTGTTGACAGCAGCTCCGAGGAGGACAACCAAAGCGTTGCTGACAGCGACACCGAAGAGGATAATGACGTCTCTTTAGAAAGTGAGTCCGAAGAAGATAGCGAAAGCGCTTTTGACTCCACCTCCGAAGAGGAAAACGGCAGCAACACAGAGTCTTCTTCAGAGCCGGAAAGCGAAACTGACTCCACGTCCGAAACGGAAAGCGACAGCGAAGCGGACTCCACTCCCCCGGAAGGGAACGACAGCGAGGCGGACTCCACTCCCCCGGAAGGGAACGACAGCGAGGCGGACTCCACTCCCGAAATTGAAAAACCCATAGTCGGAGAAAGCTTTGTATGCATTGCCCACTATGATTATAACGACAACTTTTGGCTTGAAGCGGAAAACAATCTTTACATAAGTCCGTATCGCAGATATGATCCTATACACAAAATAGAAAGTCTTGAAGAGCTGAACTACTTTAAAACTTCATATCTGAAAGAGGGTGCCAGCTTTGACCACAGCATTGTGCGCACGGTTTCCTTGAACAAATCAACCCAAGGGATGGACGATGCATTTTTTGAGGACTATGACCTTTATTTATGCTACTTTCACGGAAGCGACTTATACAAAGCAGGTGATGTGCTTATCTCCGTTGACGGCAAAAGCGTAACCTTTACATACGAACAGGCTGAAAAATGGAGTAATCTCACCAAACACTACTTTTTAGGTGTGCCCGTGCTTAAAGCTTATTCCAAAAACTTTGAAAGCTTTGAACTTGCGTACAGGGCAAAAGTTTCCTTTTACATCCCCACCGCAGACCCCGACGGGTTTGAGATTAAAGAAATGTCACATCCACTGTCAACTGCTGCGATCGTCGATACGCTTGTTGCCCAAGGAGCTTTACCTGTGGGCAGTAAGAGCATTGGCTGTTATATGATGGACGGCATAATAAACCTTGATATGGCGGCAGGCTTTGAAGAGCTTGTTTGCACCCAAGGCAGCTATACGGAATATTACGGCATCGGTTCTTTGGTAAACACCCTTATCTCATATTACGGCGGCGGTAACGAGACGCAACCCGAAGGCGTGATTATAAAGGTGGACGGAAGGCCTATGAACACTAATCTGTTTGGGCAGCTACGTGACCCGCTTACCTTCTTTGAAGACCGCGAGTTTGAGGGGAACCCGCCCCCGCCAATACAGGAAAAGCCCGTTGTTGGCACGTGGCGTTTTTACCACGCAAACTTTATGGACAGAGAAGAGCTTTACAAAAGCGCACTTAACCCCGAACATATGAGCCCCCTGTTGAAGCTTGACAGCGTGGCAGATGTGGAGCAGATAAAAAACAAATACCAAAATAAACTTAACTACCACGGTTTTTATAACTCTGTGCCCAACTTCAGTACCGAGCTTGAGTACTGTGACGAAGCGTTTTTTGAAGATTACAGCCTGTTTACCCTGTACGTTATGGGTTACGAACATTCACGGTACAAAATAACCGAGGTGACGATTTCCGCAGACGGAAAAGGAATAGACATAGGCTACGCCTACGAAAGCGGCGGAATGTCAGGCAACTTGGTATGCTGGGTGCTTACAGTACCTGTACTGAAAAGCGCCTGCAAAGACTGTGAGCTGTTTACCGCAAGCTACCGTTCCCCACAGGACGAAATGGTCCTTGACGGTGTTATTTTCTCCAATGCCAACAACCCTGAGTTTACCACCGAAGAGGAAACACTGACAGCCCTTAGAGTAATGAGCAGTTTCCTTACCGCCGTACACCAAGGTGACAGCGATACCTACAACAGCTTGGTTCATCAAGACTATAAAAACAGAGTACGGATTTATGAGATAGACCAAAGCTTTGTTGACCAAACGCCCATAATGTTCTTACCGCCAGGGGAATACAAAAACAGCTTTGTATTGCCTGTGGTCCAAAGCTACGGTTGTTACTTTAACCAAGGCGCTGCACCTGAAAATGACGGTATGCGTCACGTGCTGTTTTCCATTTATTTGAACTACAGCGTAGACGGAGTGCTTGGTAACGAATACGTTTTTGACCTTGTCTTTGAGGAAGACGGGAACTGCACAGTTTACAACTTCGGAGAAGAAAATATACACTGATAACAAGGAGGTATACGTTATGAAAAAAATACTTACTTTTGCTTTGGCTGTCCTTTGCGCTTTGCCTTTGTGGGTATCCGCGACGGAAGCACCTGCCGTTGGCGACGTAAATACGGACGGCGTTATAAACAGCCTTGATGCGGCAACGGTGCTTAAGCACGATGCTCGTCTTATAACCCTCGAAGGAGAAGCTCTTACCTTCGGCGACGTTAATCTGGACGGAGAAGCGGACAGCCTCGATGCGGCGTTTATTTTAAGATACGATGCGGGGCTTGATACGGAAGGCTCTGCCCTGCCCTCCGACGGTGACGGCGTACAGCTTAGCACAGAAGGCAGCGCCCTCTCCTATGCGGACTACATCCCCGACGATGACATTTATGCCACCTCGCTGGATGGCAGCGGGCTTTTCTGCTTTGACAGTGTTGAGGAGTTGGAAAGCTTTAAAAACAAATACAACGAATACGACCGTTTTAACAGCGGTTATGACGAAGTGCCCTCTTTTAATTCGGTAACCGAAAGCTGTGACGAGGCGTTTTTTGAAGATCACTGCCTTATACTTAAGTACATCCAGTGCGCAGGCAGTAACCGCTATACCGCCTACGACCTGCGCCGGTTTGAGCACAGAAAAGAGCTGGTGCTTTACTACGGCCACGTGGATTTTTCAATAGACAGCACCGAGGATATGAACGGATTCTTTGTTACGGTGCCCGTACTAAAATCCGAGGCAGAGGGATGCCGCAAGTATTCCGCAGAATACCGCAGACCTATAGAGATATATGCTCCTGACGAAAGCATTAACAGCTTTGTAATAAGGGAAGCGCTTTTTGACGGCACGGAAGAAGGTATTGCGGCGACTCTTGCAAAGGAAGGCTGTATACCTGAGGGTTCTGTAATGAAAGGCTTTGACGTGCGCGCGGGCGTTGCTTATGTTGATATGAACGAGGCTTTTGCGGAAGGTATTTCTGCAGGAACTTTTACAGAGTACTTCAATGTAGGCTGTTTGGTCAACACCCTGCTTGATTACAGCCCCTACTGCTATTACTACGGCTCTTACAATAAAGTTATGATAACCGTAAACGGGCAGCCCATGGTAACGGAACACGTGGGCGAATGGACCGAGCCCTTGGGCTATTACACAGGCATTGGCGATTTGGAAGGACTGCTGTTTGTAAGCGGCGGAGAAGAATTGGCAAGCAACGATGAGATCAACGCCGCCATGGTGCTTATGAAGGAGTTTGTTACCGCCCTGCAAGCAAATAACGTGGACGCCTGCAACGCCGTTGCAACCGAGAAATTCTTGGATATGGCAGAAATATTCAGAATAGACCAAAACTATATTGAAGGTATAACCATAGAGTTTTTACCGCCGGAAGAACAAGCGGAAGCGTTTGGCGGATACACCCTGCCGGAGATTTACAAATTTAGGTATTACGAAGATCAGGACGCCGCCATCCGTACAGGGGACGAAAGACACGTGCTTTTCTGCTTTGAGTTTTTGAAGACCGATGAGTACATCGCTCCCTCGAAATTTGTGTTCGACCTTGTATTTGAGGAAGACGGAGAAATTAAGGTTAACAATTTCGGCGAACACAGAAGATGTTAACAAGGAGGTTTTGGTTATGAAAAAGGTTTTTGCTTTAGTTTTAGTTATGGCAAGCCTGCTTACTGCAGGTACATTTGCAAATGCGGCAGAGATTTCTTTGGGTGACGTTAATTATGACGGAAAAACCGACAACCTCGATGCCGCCCTTATACTGAAGCACGACGCACTTATACTCCCAATCTACGGCAACACCCTTTCACTGGGGGACGTAAACAATGACGGTAAGACCGACAGTCTTGACGCCGCACAGGTTCTTAAGCACGATGCCGCTTTGATAGAAATCGACTGCAGTATTCCCGAAGACGGCGAAGGTGTAAAGCTTAGCTTGGAAGGGCGTGCTCTGTCATCCTGCGGCAGCTATATCGATATTGACGATTTTTGGCTGACAAGTCTGGTAGATAACAAGGCTATGCACAAATTTGAAAATCTTGAGGAGCTTGCCGCCTTTGAGAGGAAGTTTGACCCACACGGCCAATTCGGCTGCGATTATGACGAAGTGCCATCCGCCCGTGAGATATTTGACAGCTACGACAAAGAGTTCTTTGATGAATACACGCTGTTTTTGATTTATACGGAATCCAGCGGCAGTTGCAGATATGAGATATGCGACGTTATTTGGTACGAAAACAGCAAAAAGCTGGAGATCTGCTACAGGTACACCAAAAATCCCGATATGCAAACCACTGATATCGTAGGGTGGTTTTTGACCGTGCCCGTGCGCAAGGCAGATATTGAGGGGTGCAAATTTTACGACGTAAGCTTTGAGTCCTCCGTGCTTTTGTATTTACCCAACGAACAAAAAGACGGCTTTGTTCTTAAGGAGTCTTCTGCAAGATATGCCGAAAAAGGGCTTGTTGACGTACTTGAGAACGAAGGCGGACTTCCCAAAGGCTCTGCCCTTGCAGACCTTTGGATCGAAGGCACTTTCTTGGACGCAAAGCGTATCGCCCACGTAGATATGAACAGTGCCTTTGCGGAAGCACTTGCGGCTAACGAAGGGGAACGTGACTTGTATTTAGGTTGCTTGGCTAACACTCTGATCCGAAACAGAGGAAGCTACAGTTCTGTAATCGTAACCGCAGACGGTCAGCCTATGCACGAGGGCGAGCTTCAGCTTTTTGAAGGTATAGGCGAGGTGCAGGATTACATTATCGTTTACAAGAACAATGCAGTAATCCCGCCAAGCCAGGCGGATATGGATGCGGCGGCAACGGAGATTATGCTAAGCTTTATCCGTGCGCTTTACGAAGGTGACGCAGAAACCTTTGAGCCGCTTATGACAGATAAATTTAAGGATTTAGCAGAAATAAGCAGCCTGCAAAACAACTACATCGCCTATAACGACGTTCACCTTTGGGCGCCTGAAAAATACGAAGATTTTTGGAAGTATAACAGTATGGCTGACACCGTAAGAATAAGCTACTATCATACCCAAAAATCGGTATTCCCCTGCGAGATCGACGGCAGACATCTGGTGCTTGAATATCACCAGTATTTCGACGATTACGGCAATGACTACGACCGTTATGTTTTTGATATTGTGTATGACGGTAACGGCGTAGGTAAAGTTAATTATTTCGGACGTGATACGGCGCCGCAGCAGGATGCTGACCCGAACGAGCCGGACATTGAACCGCCCGTGGACGGCGAAGGGATAAAACTTAGTTTGGAAGGCCGCGCATTCACCAACTGCGGATATATTGATGATATCGATATTTGGCAGAGCGAAATCATAAAGTTTGAAAACCTTGAGGAGCTTGCCGCCTTTGATGCAAAGTACAATAAATCCAATCGGTTTGATTACACTTACGGCGAAGTTCCCTCTGCAAACTCGGTGTTTAAAAACTGCGATGAAGCGTTCTTTGATGAATATACGCTGTTTTTGATTTATACGGAATCCAGCGGCAGTTGCAGATATGAGATATGCGACGTTATTTGGTACGAAAGCAGCAAAAAGCTGGAGATCTGCTACAGGTATACCAAAAATCCCGATATTCAAACCGATGATATCGAAGGTTGGTTTTTGACCGTGCCTGTGCGCAAGGCAGATATTGAGGGCTGCTTGCTTTATGACTTAAGCTTTGAGTCCTCTGTGCTTTTGTATTTACCCAACGAACAAAAAGACGGCTTTGTTATTAAGGAGTCTTCTGCAAGATATGCCGAAAAAGGGCTTGTTGACGTACTTGAGAACGAAGGCGGTTTACCTGGGGGCTCTGCCCTTGCAGACCTTTGGATCGAAGGCACTTTCTTGGACGCAAAGCGTATCGCCCACGTAGATATGAACAGCGCCTTTGCGGAAGCCCTTGCGGCAAACGAAGGGGAACGTGACTTGTATTTAGGTTGCTTGGCTAACACTCTGATCCGAAACAGAGGAAGCTACAGTTCTGTAATCGTAACCGCGGAAGGTCAGCCACTGCACGAGGGTGAGCTTCAGCTTTTCGAAGGTATAGGCGAGGTGCAGGATTACATCATCGTTTACAAAAACAACGATGTAATACCGCCGAGCCAAGCTGATATGGACATGGCGTCTGAACTTATGCTAAGCTTTATCCGTGCGCTTTACGAAGGGGATGCAGAAACCTTTGAGCCGCTTATGACAGATAAATTTAAGGAGTTGGCAGAGACAAGCCGCCAGCAAGACAATTGCATTGTCCACAACGACGTGCTGCTTTGGGCGCCCGAAGCATACGAAGATATCTGGAAATGGGACAGGATGTCTGACACCGTAAGGATAAGCTATTACGATAACGCAGATGCCGAGTTCCCTTGCGAAACCGAGGACACACATTTATTGCTTGAGTATCACCAGTATTTCGACGATTACGGAAACGATTACGAAAACTATGTGTTTGACATAACCGTTGACGAAAACGGAGACTGCAAGATAAACTACTTTGGTCTTGACAACTCAGATAAGCTTTACATAGTCGTTGCATAACGGGTGCCTCCGTCACTATGTACCGACAATGTATATACAAAACACCGCCTGCCGTTTTTCGTTCACGGCAGGCGGTGCTATATTATTCTGACATATGCTGCAGGCAAATTTTACATTTGCAAAGCAAATATTTCACGGAAAATCTGTTTCTATCGTTCTTTCAGGAACGGATTTCAATGAAAAAAGCACGCAAAAACGTGCTTTTTTATTTACTGTTGATTCTTTTTTCCAAAGTTATACAAGAAGCAGTCAGAAGGCGCTGTATTTTTCCGCACAAATTGCGTTGCTTTTTAAAAAGTTCTTCATCAATCAATCCGACGAAAATGCACCTTTGGTGATGTCATACGCCTTACGGCGATTACATTCACCCTTCGGGTGATTACATACCAATCCTGTCGGATTGGATAAAAACCGAAAGCCATACGGCTTTCGGTTTTTGGCACCCGCAACGGGAATCGAACCCATAACTAACCCTTAGGAGGGGTTTATTATATCCATTTAACTATGCAGGCGTATTTATTTGTACCACTGTATTTTACTATACCGCCGAGGCGTTTGTCAAGGCTTTTTTGTCTGAGGCGCAAAAAACTTTATCATACTGTTGCAAAAGTGTTTTTGTTGTGATATTATAGTAACAAAGAATTAAATGGGTAAAGTTGGTGTTTTTTATGGAAAAGATACTTAAGAAAGTAGTTAAGTTCGGCGGGAGCTCTTTGGCAGACGCAGGACAGTTTAAAAAAGTTAAAGATATTATTATGGCTGATAAGGGCAGACGCTTTGTTGTTCCCTCCGCGCCCGGCAAGCGTTTTTCGGGCGATGACAAGGTTACCGACCTGTTGCTTGCCTGTCAGCTTACCTCGGCAGAAGGCGGCGATTGGGGCAGTATTTTTGCCAAAATAGAGGAACGCTACAACAGCATTATAAAAGAGTTGGGACTTTCCGTTAGCCTGCACGAGGAATTTGCCGTAATACGCAAGGCTTTTGCTGACGGCTGCACTAAGGACTATGCCGCAAGCCGCGGCGAATACCTTAACGGTATATTGCTTGCCGACTATTTAGGCTATGAGTTTATTGATGCGGCAACCGTTGTTTTCTTTGACAAGGACGGCAACTTTGACGCGGTTAAAACCAACCGTGTTATGGGTCACGTCCTTGAAAGCTGTGAGAACGCCGTTATCCCCGGCTTTTTCGGCAGAGGTGTTGACGGCGAGGTCGTTACCTTCTCCAGAGGCGGCAGTGACATTACAGGCGCAATAGTTGCACGTGCGGTTACTGCGGATATCTACGAAAACTGGACTGACGTTTCCGGCTTTTTGATGGCAGACCCCAGGATCGTGGAAAACCCCAAGCCCATAAACATTATCACCTACCGTGAGCTTAGAGAGCTTGCTTATATGGGCGCCTCCGTGCTTCACGAGGATGCTATATTCCCCGTTAAGGTGGCGGGCATACCCATAAATATAAAGAACACTAACGAGCCTGAGGCGTCCGGCACAAGGATAGTTGCCACTACCGAGCAGTACCAGAACGAATACATCATTACAGGTATTGCGGGCAAGAAGGGCTTTGCGCTTATTAACATAGAAAAAGATATGATGAACAGCGAGCTTGGGTTTGGTATGAAGGTGCTTAGCGTGCTTGCGGAGATGGGTATCAACTTTGAACATTTGCCCTCCGGTATCGACACCATGAGCGTTGTTGTTGCCGAAAGTGCCATCAAGGGCAGAGAGCGCCAGCTTCTTTCCCGCATAAGCGCACTTGTATCCCCCGACAATATTGACATCGAAAAGGGCATCGGTCTGATTGCGGTTGTTGGCAGAGGTATGATACGCACACAGGGTACCGCTTGCCGTGTGTTCGATTCCTTGGCAAGAGAAGGCATTAATATAAGAATGATAGACCAGGGCAGCAGCGAGCTTAACATTATCATCGGTGTGGAAGAACACGACTTTGACAGCGCTATCCGTACCGTATACAACGAGTTTGTTAACTGAAGATGGGAAAAGGCTACTTCACCTTAAAAAAAGCGGCTGAAAGCAAGTTTATAGAGCGGCGGAGCGAGTTTATCGGCAACGCCGCTCCCGTAACTACCGAAGCGGAGGCGCTGGCGTTTATAAACAGCATACGCTCCAAGTATTCCGACGCCACCCATAACGTTTACGCATATATACTGCGTGAGGGGAATATGGCAAGGTTTTCCGATGACGGAGAGCCCCACGGCACGGCAGGTCTGCCTGTGCTGGAGGTACTGCGCAAAGAGGAGCTTTGCGACTGTGCGGTGGTGGTGACCCGATATTTCGGGGGTATACTGCTTGGTGCAGGCGGGCTTGTTCGTGCTTACTCCACCGGTGCAAAGATAGGAGTTGACGGAGCCGAAAAGATTTTTCTTAAACCCTTTTTGCTTTTGGAGATGGAGATGGACTACAGCCGCTACAACCGTGTTATGCAGCTTATGTCCGCCCACGGAGTGCGCACCGAGGACAGCGAGTTCGGCATTGGTATAAAACTTAAGGCCTCTGTTGCAGAGGAGCGTGCCGAGGGATTTATAAAAGCCGTTACCGATGCTACCAACGGGATAGTGCTTGTTAATGTTACAGGCGAAGTTTACGACTATGAAAACTGAAAAGAAGTATCTTTTTAGAGACGTTTTGCTTATAACCGTACTGCTTGCTGCAGGGCTTACTCTTTTGCTGTTGCCTAAGGAGGCAGGCGCCCGTGTTGAGGTGCGTATAGACGGAAAGCTTTACTGCAGTTACGGTCTGGATGCGGATAAGCGCATAGACATAGAAAAAGACGGTATCTTTTTGGGTCGGGCGGTTATAGAACAAGGCAAGGTATATATGGAAAGTGCGGAGTGTGACGGCGGCGACTGCGTAAGGCAAGGCTGTATCAGCCGCAAGGGACAATGCATACTGTGCCTGCCCCAAGGGATAGGTATATACATCGTGGGGCAGGGTGAATTGGACGGTGTAACGGGATGAGCAAAAAAAACAGTGCATCAACGGTAGCAAGGCTTTCGGTGCTTCTGTGTTTGGCTTTGATAATGAGCTATGTGGAGCATATTGCCGCCTTTGACGTGGGTGTGCCCGGCGTCAAGGTGGGATTTGCCAACATTGCAGTCCTTTTTGTTTTGTACCGTATGGGATGGAAGTACGCCCTTGGCATAAACCTTTGCCGTGTATTTCTTTCCGCTTTGCTGTTTGGCAATATTACCTCCCTTATTTACGGTGGTTGCGGTGCATTGTGCTCCTTCGCTCTTATGTATTTGCTTTACGGTAAGAACCTTTTTGGGGTGATGGGCGTAAGCGTTGCAGGGGCGGTTTGCCACAATATGGCACAGCTTTGTGCGGCGGCGGCGCTTATGGGAAGCGCCTACGTTTTTTCCTATGCACCTGTACTTTTAATTGCAGGCACGGTGTTTGGGGCGGTAACGGGGCTTATTTGTGCCGTTATGTTGAAAAAAATACCTAAAAATTTGTAAAAAACTATTGACAAGCGCAGGGTTTTATGTTAAACTCTCGTAGTGATAAAAAGAAGTGAGCTTTTGTTCCACCCGATGCTTAGGGCATAAGGTCAATACCTTTAAAGGACCGATGTGGGCATTTTGTGCCGATATGGGTTTATGCTTGAGGGTGTGGAATTTGGCTTTCACAGCCTTTTTTGTTTTATTTGGAGGTGTTTTGTTATCAGCAAAAAGCAGCTTATCAACGAACAAATTAAGGCAAGCGAGGTTCGCTTGATAGACCAGGAGGGTAACCAGCTTGGTATTGTTAAGACGGATGTTGCACTGCGTATAGCCGCAGATGCAGGGCTTGACTTGGTTGAGATTGCGCCGGAGGCAAACCCCGTTGTTTGCAAGATTTTGGACTTCGGCAAGTTCCGCTTTGACAAAGAAAAGCGTGACAAAGAGAACAGGAAGAAGACGCCTGTCCTTGAAACTAAAGAAATTCAGCTTAGATGTAATATC
Organism: Oscillospiraceae bacterium; assembly: GCA_015064945.1. Classification (GTDB taxonomy): domain Bacteria; phylum Bacillota; class Clostridia; order Oscillospirales; family CAG-382; genus SIG636. The sequence goes on from SVRF01000003.1 coordinate 77,006, forward strand.
GCAATAGGCGACTTTAACACCAAGCTTAACCGTGCAAAGTCTTTCCTTGAAGACGGCAAGAAGGTAAAGGTTATGGTTAAATTTATGGGTCGTGAAATAGTAAGACCCGAACGCGGTGCTGAATTGCTTGGTAAGTTTATCGAGGGTTGCGGCGAGCTTTGCACAGTTGAAAAGCAGCCTTTGCTTGACGGCAGAAATATGATAACCATACTTGCGCCGCCCAAGAAAACAGCAAAAGGCAAATAAAACACAGTATAATAAGTGAAAGGAAATATTTAAAATGGGCAAGATTAAAACACACAGCGCATCTAAAAAGCGTTTCACCTTCACCGCTACCGGTAAGGTTAAGATGAACCACAGCGGTCGTCGTCACAAGCTTGGTCTTAAGACTCCCAAGCGTAAGAGAATTCTTAGAAAAGCCGGCTATGTTGCATCCGGTAACGCAGCACATCTTAAGAAGATGATGCCCTACGCATAATTATTACGTAATATTTGGGAGGAAAAAATAAATGGCAAGAGTAAAAGGCGCATTAATGACCCGCAAGAGAAGAAATAAGATTCTCAAATTAGCTAAGGGCTATTGGGGCAGTAAGAGTAAGCATTTTAAGATGGCGAAGCAGGCCGTAATGAAGAGCGGTAACTACGCATTCGCCGGCAGAAAGCAGAAGAAGAGAGATTTTAGAAAGCTTTGGATAACCAGAATTTCCGCACAGTGCAAAGTTGAAGGTATCAACTATTCTCAGTTCATCAACGGTCTTAAGAAGGCCGGTATCGAGCTTAACAGAAAGATGCTTTCTGAAATCGCAATTGCTGACAAAGAAGCTTTTGCATCCTTGGTTGCAAGTGCAAAAAAAGCTTTGGGCAAATAATAAAAAAGCGTTGACATTTGTCGACAATTCTGTTATAATACCTAAAGTAATTTTGATAGGGATAGGCTCCCCGTTTTTTCGGAGGGAGGGAAATATAAATGGCAGAGATTAAAGTTAAAGAAAACGAATCTATCGATAGCGCACTTCGCAGATTTAAGAGAAGCTATCTCAGAAGCGGTGTTCAGGCAGAGCTTCGTAAGAGAGAGCATTATGAAAAGCCCAGCGTTAGACGTAAGAAGAAGTCTGAAGCTGCAAGAAAGCGCAAGTTTAAGTAAGATTTGACTTGACAAATGCCGAGGTGTTTATTCGCCTCGGTATTTTTGTTTGTAAGAATAGGAGTGTTTTATGCTAAACAAACTTTTTAAAGGCGTAATGGAAGCGGACGAAGCGCCTGTGGTTATTTGCGATGTCAACAACACAGTCGTATATATGAACTCTGCAGCATTGAAAAGATATAAACTTGATTTGACCGGTAAAAGTATTATGTCCTGCCACAACGCCGACTCTGTAAAAAAGATAGAACAAGTTGTGGAATGGTTTAAAAAAAGCACCAAGAACAACAAGGTGTACACCTACCGCAACGACAAAGAGAACAAGGACGTTTATATGATAGCCCTGCGAGATAGCGACGGCACTCTTTTGGGCTATTATGAAAAGCACGAGTACAGGAATGCGGAAACGGCACAGCTTTACGGCACAAGATAAAAAATCCCCGAAAAAATCGGGGATTTTTTCTATTCTACAGGCACGGTAAGAGTATGCTCCCCTTCCTCAAGCTTTAAAGGAAAGGATATGGGCTTGCCGTCGTAGCTGAGGGCTGCCCCTTTATGAGCTTTGACGGTTAAAATTCCTTTGTACGAGACCGTTGCCGTGTATTCCATCAACGGCTTTGCAGATGCTAAACAATCAAAGCCGCTGAATTTCAGCCCCATAAACAACTCCAGCACCGTTTTGCAATACCACGCCGCCGCACCTGTATAATGGCTCCAGCCCATACGCCCCATCTGACCCTTGGCGGTGTAGATATCTGCGGCGATAGCGTAGGGCTCGCCCTTATATTTGGCGTAAACAGCGCTGTCTTCACTACGCTTAAGAGGATTTATCCACTCCAGCAGGGAATACGCCTTATCGGTCATCCCGCAAAGGGCAAGGGCGGCGACAAACCACACGGCGGCGTGGGTATACTGACCGCCGTTTTCCCTTATTCCCTTGGCGTAGGCGTTTATATAGCCTGCGTACTCCGTGTCTCTGCCAAAGGCAGGGGTAAACAGCTTAAGCAGTCGGTTTTCCTTATCGTAAAGCCTGCCGAAGGCGGTTTCCATGGCGGTGGCGCACCGGTCTTTGTCTGCACCCGCAAACACCGCAAAGGCTTGCACCAAGGCGTCTATCTCGCAAGCTCCTCTGCCGTCGATCCCCAAAGCTGTGCCGTTACCGCTGTATGCCCTGATATATCGATCCTTTAGGAAGGTCTTTTCCGCTGTTTTTAGCATTTCTGCCGCCTGCTCTTTAAGACTTTCATCGCCTGTTATCTCCGAAAACTTATTAAGCGCTATGACGTACAGGAATGCGCTGAATACGCTTTCCGCCCCCTCACCAAGGTGGGAGAAAGCGTCGTTCCAGTCACAGCTACCCATAAGGGGCAGACCGTGGGCTCCAAAGCGCTTGCCGTACTCAAGAGCACGGCGACAGTGTTTCTCCAAACTTTCGGTATATTCTGTACTGTCAGCCGCCTCGTAACGCTCGTTTTCCGCACCTAAGGGCGGCGACTCAAGATAGCTCACCTGACTGCTCAGCACGCTTCTGTCCCCCGTTTTCTCCACGTATTCTGCCACGGCAATAGGAAGCCACAAAAAGTCGTCACTGCACTTGGTTTTTACGCCGTATATTTTGCCGCCGCGCTTATTGGGATGCCACCAATGCTGTACGCTTCCATCGGTGTACTGACGGGAGGCGGCACGCAGCAGATGGCAACGGACTGTCTTTGGTATTGCATACATAAGGAACATACAGTCCTGCAATTGATCTCTGAAACCGTAAGCACCGCCGCTTTGATAAAAAGCACCACGGGCAAAGAAACGGCATGCCGCCACTTGATAGGGAGCGAAAAGGTTGAACATAGTCTCAAGTGCGCCGTCGCCTACAAGCTTTACAGGCGGCAAAAAGCGCTTTGCAAAGGCAACAGCCCCAGCTTTTAATTGGTCAAAGCCCTTTTCCGCATATCGGTCGCAGACATTGGATGCCTCCGTTTTGCTTGGGGCACCGCCTATTAAAAACTGCATATCAGTGCCTTTTTGAGCAAGGACAAGGCTGTCCTCTATTTGGTTTTCCCCGTAGAGATACCCGTTAAGGCTTTTGTAAAGCTTTGGCGCTCCGAGACAAACCGCAAATCCGCAAAAGCCCTTTAAGAAGGAATTTTTCGGATCGGTAAAACACAGCCCTGCCCCTACCCTAAAGCTTAATTCTTCCGCAAATGCCGTAGGGGCAGGTTTTAGAACAAGCAGGCTGTCTACAGGCTCGGCAAAGCTGAGGCGCAAAGCCTTAATGGGCAGTAAAGCGCCGACAAACAACTCTATTTTGTATTCCTTGCCTTGCACCGCACCGCTGTAGCTTGCAGTCCCGTGCTCAAAACGCACGGTGGAAGCGCAGGCAACAAGGTCGTAAAGCTTGCCGTCTATATGGGCGTAAAGACGCTCGCCGTCGTCACAGCCGCCGTAAGGGTCGCCGCTGAATGCGCCGATACGACCAAGGGCGGCGTTGCCGTAAAAGCTGTAGCCCAAGGTGGACTGAGTCACCACACTGCCAAAGCTTTTGCCCGACAAAATATAAGAAAACGGCAAACCCTGCCCCATATCCTTATCCACGGTAAATCCATCGGCATCATAGGCGCCGCCGCCCACTATATGCCCTGCCTTGGGCAAGGAACGGCCGTGGGATTTTACAACGGGCGGCAAAGGAGAAAATATCTCCGTCGTTTTCTCTGTACTCAAGGGTAGATCATCGCTTTCCCCATAGTATACGGCGGCGTCTTTAAACAAGGCGATGCTATGCGCATCCCTGCCGTCCGCAAAAAATATGCCGCCTCGCTTTCCTAAAAAGTGTCGGCATTTCAATATTCCCAGCAGTTTATGCATAGCGTTTCGTAAAGGCGCTTGGTAAGAGTCCTCCTCCCACAGCAGAAACACCAGCTCTATGCGGACGTTAAGGGTGGCAAGCTTTTTAAAAAGCTCCAGATAAAACCTTGCGTCACTCTCACACCCCTCACGCACGAGCACGGCAACTATGGGGTAGTCCCCTGATACGCCGTGACTCCACAAAGCTTCTTCAGTAGCTAAAGGAGTTTTTGCAAAGCGCTTGCGACCGTAGAAAACGCCTGCAAGTACAGGGTTTTCCCTGTTACCGAAAACAGATGCACTTACCGTCATCCCGCCTAATTGGCGAGATGCATTAAGCCTTTCCAAGCATTCACGCCTGCTGTGCCCAACTGACACAACGAGCCTTGCCGTACCTCCTGCCAATGGCGGTGTTTTTATAAGGCACAAAGGATTTACACAAACACCTACAGCGCCCGTGTAGCTTTCTTTTATCAAATCCTTTGGGCTGTAGATAGAGAATGCTCCGTAGCTTTCTTTGTTGGTCTCGTAGCTTATGGGAATACGCGGGTCATCCAGTCCAACCGCCATAAACAGGCAATCTCTGCCTCCTCTGCTGTTTTTGCAGTAGAGGAGGGCGGCGGAACTTTTGTCGTATTCGGCGCTGATAAACAGGCGGACTCTCTTGCATTAGATAAAGAAGAAAATCCAGCATTAGGTTATCGTGCGATTCGTATTTGTTTAACACAGCCAGAAGTATTTAAGACACAGATTCGAGCATTACTTCGTGCAGCAGTATATGGAAACCTTTCGGTTATGTATCCTATGATTATCTCTCCATGGGAA